>JBARDN010000169.1:0-2356 GCA_049795175.1 Binataceae bacterium (SeqCode)
GCGTAAACCTCCGCAGTGTTCGAGAACCCTATCAAGAAACCAGAGCGGTGCGAGAGGGCAATCCTGCTCGCGTCTGGCGCGAATCCGGGCACGATGGGACTAAACACGAAGACACCAAGGAAGAAGAAGTCATAGCTTGGTGAAGCCGTCGGCGCTCCACTGCTCCGAGCCGACTCCATTGTGGACGAAGAACAGCCCGTCGGGATCGTATTATTTCGTGATTTCAGCGAGGCGAGGATAGTTGCTCCCCCAGTATGCTTGTTGGAATCCCTTCTCGAAGTAATTGCTCTCGGCCCAGTACGCACCGGTTTCTCCGGTGGCAGCGCGAAGTTGATTCACGCATTGATCAATTCGCGCCGCGGCCTTGCGGCCCTCTGCCACCGACGGCTCATGCCCCGGAATTCCCGGATAGGCAGGATCCTGGCCGTCGGCCACGATCGCGAGTGCGAAGGCGCTCAGCACTGCCGGATTCATCGCGGTGTCCTTAGCCCCGGCGATCGCGTCGGGCGGCGCGCCGGCGAGTCCTTTGTTTAAGTGCAGGCTGAAGCCGGAAATCCGGGAGCTTGCAAACAGCGTGTCGGCGAGACGAGCCTGCGCGTCACCCTCGAGCAGCGACGCGGGTATCCACAGCGACTCGTATCCCCAGATGAACCAGGCGCACTCCCCCGAGTTTCCTTTCCACCATGCGTTCTCGGGATTCGCGTCGGGCCGAGGGTCGAAATCTAAAATCGGCTGCGGGATGACTTTTACCAGGACATCGTCAAGCAGAGCGTGCAGGATACTGCCGTTTCGCGGGAAAGCAGCTTCCGGCCAATGCTCTTTCCACCACTGCGGATCCCAGAAGTGTCGCGCCGGTATGCTCGCGAAAGGCGTGTGCCCCTCGAGCGAATATGCGTGAGGCGAACGCGCCACCCAGTCCAAAAACGGCTGCCAGATCTGTTTGGGCTGCTCCGCGCTCAATCCTTGAGAGACCATGTTGATTTCGAGCCTATTGTCAGGCCTGAACTCGACCTGCTCTCCCCAATGGTCGTTGAACAGATGCTCCTTGTAGAAGCTTACGAACTGGCGGATCAGGCTGCGATAGGCATCATCCGACGAGGCTTTGACTTTGAAGCTGGCGGAGCCGAAGAACTCGGGAAGATCGTGGGTACGCAGCGTCAATTTGCTCACCACACCGAAGCTGCCGCCCCCGCCGCCTTTCAGCGCCCAAAACAGATCGGGGTTGGTCGAGGCATTCGCGATGCGAATCTGGCCGTCGGCCGTGATCACTTCGGCTTCGAGGAGATTCCCCGAGGCTGAACCATAGTGCTTCGAGAAACTGCCAAACCCTCCTCCTTGAACCAGGCCCGCGATGCCTACGGTCAGGCATCCTCCTCCCTGAACGTATCTCCCGCCCTTGGTGGTAACCGCTTCGTATGCCTGGATGTCGATTATCCCGGCGCCGAGGGTCACCGCCGGTTGCGGCTGCATGGTCTGCTCGCAGCCCTGCGCAACGAATGCCGGATGCATCTCGATATCTTTCATGTGGCGGGTCCAAATCAGAAGTGAATCGGGCGCATTCGAGGTGCCCTGGTAGCTGTGGCCGCCGCCTTTGACCACCAAGCGCAAATTATTGTCGCGGGCAAAGTTCACCGCCGCGGCAATATCCTGGGCATTTCTTGCCGCGACCGCGTAGGCGCTTGGTTTGGTCGCCCATGCATCGACCCATCCCAAGGTCTCGGTGAGGCCCGGCTGATCGCCGATATAATATGGATTCTTCAGATTCTTCGAGCTAAGCGCGGCCGCGGCGGCTGTCGGATCGGATGGCGAAAGCGGGAAGTTGACAGGAATCAAATTTCCGCCGACCGCATCACTCAGTTGCTTCCACGCCGCCTGCGACGGCCACGCGGCATCGGAAGGACGGCGCCGGCGGAAATTCGTAGTCGCCGCCCAAAGGCGGCGTGGCAAAATCGGCAGGAGTACCGCCGCCGATCCCATCGCTTTCAAGAATGCTCTTCGGTTCATTTGCCCTTCCTCCAGAAAGCTCTATTTTTATTTCGGGACCTGCGGTCCGGCCCAACCGCCGCGCGGATCACAAAATCTGCGCGGACGCGGCTACGGCCTCGGCATCACCCAGTTTTCTTTTAGCGGCGGCGTCGGATTCCGGCGCATGCTCGCTTTCGAGTTGCTCGATATTTTTCTGATGCTTGGCGCGGTCGATGTTATAAAACAGCAGTACCGCGATCGCGGTCGCGCTGAAGGTCGCGATTATGAGAACGAAGACCAGGCCGAGGTTATGCAAAATCGCCGGGTCCACCTGCCCCTGCACCGCATGCTGCGGAAAGCTGACCCAGGCGAGAATAAGTCCGGAGAGAAA
>JBARDN010000170.1:0-12631 GCA_049795175.1 Binataceae bacterium (SeqCode)
CGCGCGCGCGGAATCGAGCGCCGCAGCATCTCCCAATCCGGCTCGACCCCGACAACGTGCGCCTCCGGCGGGTAGTAGCGGAAGTTGAGCCCATTGCCGAAACCGACTTCGAGCACGCGGCCGGTCAGCGATCCGACCAGCCGCGAGCGCATCTGGTCGCCGCCCTTGCGGTCGCCGCGCGCGCTCAAAGTCTCATAGAACCATGCGAAGATGGGATGTTCATGCGGGGAGCGCATCGAAATCGACTGCCGATTACTTCTTTGGTGGCGGAAAAAGTTGTGCGCCGCTGTCCGCGTCAACGATGGTGATCGCCTTGACCGGACATCCGCGCGCGGCAGCCAGGATCGTCGCGTCGGGAGCGCCGGTAGGATTTATCACCTGGGACTTTTCGTTGTCGTCCATTTGAAACACTGCGGGCGCGGTCTCGACGCAATCGCCGCTGCCGATGCATCGCGCCTGGTTGACGGTGATCGTGAGCTTCATCAGGGACACCTCCGCGCATCTCGCGGACCAGAGAATAGCGCGGCGCGTTGAAACGCGCGACCGCGCCGACGATACTGGCGCTCGGAGTGGCGTGCGAGCGGGAATCTGATGGCGCAAATCATTGGCACCGGAATAGACGTGATCGAGGTCGAGCGGATCGCGCAGGCGCTCGCGCGCGAGCGCACCGGCGCGCGTTTTCGCGCGCGCATCTTCACCGAGCGCGAGGTCGCGTATTGCGAGTCGCGCGGGGTCGCGCGCTTCCAGAGCTATGCGGCGCGTTTCGCGTCCAAGGAAGCCGCGATGAAAGCGATGGGCACCGGATGGAACCGCAACGTCGGATGGAGCGAGATCGAAGTGGTGCGCGAGCGCGGAAAAGCGCCGACGATCAAGCTGCACGGCAAATCGGCGGCATTCGCGGCGCGCCGCGGCATCGCCATCTTTCACTTGAGCATCACCCACACCGCGCGCGAGGCGATCGCGCACGTGATCGCGGAAGGATAAACCTACTTCGCTGAGGGTGACGCCGCCGGCGTCGCCGCCGCCTGCGCGCGGAAGACCGCAGCCGGCTTGTCGAACTGGCTGTAACTGAAATCGCTCATCGAATAGACCGCGCGGCTCGCCGTCGAGGTGGTGAAGTACTCGCTCTTCGGCTCCGGCTTCTGGCCGGGTTCAGGCGCGCTCGGCTTTACGGTTACTTCGGAAAATTTGATCGTGCCGATCGGCTTGGCGTCTTTTCCCATCAGCGTGACGACGATGTGCGGCGCGTCGAGTCCGAACGGCTTCGGCGACGGCATCGGATCGGCGATGATCGCCACGCCTTTCAGCTCGCGAATCTCGTCGAGGAAGCGCTCGACCACCGGCACGTCGGCAGGGGCGGAACTGACGCCCTGGATCACATCCCACTTGCCTGCGGCGCCGCGCTTGAGCGTGAACCGATCCTTGCCGACGGCCACGTCCGCGCTCTGGACCGCCGACGACTCGAAGCTGAACACGGTTTTGTCGCGCAGCTCGAGCGCCGAGCGGTTCACCGCGTTCAGCACCCACTCGTGAACGGTATAGACGGGCGTGCCCTCTCCGCGCCGGACGTAAATTCCGTCCTTGCCCTGCTCGGATTGCTTGAATCCGAACAGCAGCGATTCCTGCGCGCCGTTCTTGTCATAGACAGTGATCGTCAGATGCGGTTTTTCGAGTCCGTATTGAGAGACGCTGGCCGGCGCGTCGGCGATAAAATCGGCGACCTTGACCTCGAGCAGCGAGCTCAGGAGCTGGCGGACCTGGGTCGGGTCAGCGAGATAATTTCCGGGCTTGGTGAACTTCCACTTGTCGCCCTCGCGCTCGATATCGATGACTGAGCCGTCATCCTTGGCCAGCGTGAAATGCGCAACGTCGCCAATCTTGAAAGTCAGCAGATCGCGCTTGCGCAACTGATCGACCGTCTTGTTCATCCCGGCCGGAAATGCCGACGAAGTGAGCATCACCGCCGGCTTACCGCCGCGCATCACGTAGGCGCTAAACCCGATGGGCGTGCTCTTGCCGACCTCGATTGGCGCCAGAATTTTCCCGTCGAAGGTCGTCACCGTGATGATGACGGCGGGTTTCGCCAAGCCGAACGGCGCGAGGTCGGTAGCCTTGTCTTCGACCGTCTTGGTGACCTGCGCGTTGGCGATCGCGCGGGCGAGATTGTTGGCGGTGGTTTGTTCGGCATCGACTCCGATCGGTTTCACGATCCGCCAGGTGCCGCCCTTGGGGCGCTCGATGGTGAGCACGCGGTCGGGATACTTGAGCTCGATCTTCGCGATATCGGCGGCGCTGATCCCGAGCAGCTTTTCGGCCGGAATCGGCTGCGAATAGCGATTCATGACGAACGCATAGCCGCCGATGATCAGCAGGACGACCAGAGCGATGATCGTATTTCGGGGACGCATCGAAAAAGTTCTATCAGCTCAGGCGGCGAACACAGGCTAAAGCCGGTTCAGCGCCTAGTTACGCCGCTCCCACCACACCGCGATTCCCAGGATCAGCAGCATCTCCGGCAGCAGCAGCACCGAGAACGCGAACACGATGCTGAACTGATCGACCGTCAGGCGGAAGCGCGACGCGCGCAACGAGCGCGGCCGGATCGAGATCGAGTTTTCTTGGCCTGCCAGCCAATCCGCGCTGTTGACGAAAAAATCGCGATTGAAAAAATTTGTGATGTGCTGATTGTTGATAAAATCGGTGCTGCCGAATATCACCATCCGCGCTTCGCCGTGGCCCCATCCGAGTTGCGCCAGATCACCCTGCACCGCGGCGGCGACTGTGATCGGTCCGCGCGTATCCTTGTCGTCGAGTGAGGCCTTCTGCTGCTCGAACAGGGTCTTCAAGTCGGTCTCGGCCCACGAGGTATCGCTGGTCTTGCCGAGCGCGGTGACTTGCAGCCCCGGCTTCAAGTTCGGTTCGACCGTCAGCGAGCGCGACATCGAGAACACCGTGCGCTGCTTGAAATCCTTGGTTATAGGATGGACGCCGTAGGCCTGCACGATTGGATCGAGTCCGAGCGCCGGTCCGGCGAACAGGCGCACGACCTGATCGACCACGATATCGTTGCCGACCTTCACCCCCCACTGCCCGACCATCGAGGCCAGCGCATTTTCGTCGATCGAATTGTCGGGCTTTTCCGGCCGGAACATCGCGATCACGCGACCGCCGTTCTTCAGATAGGCATTGAGCTGATCGATCTCATGCGCGTCGAGCGGTTTTTCGGGTCCCGCGACCGCGACCATCGTGGCGTCGGCGGGAACCTTGGCCGCCTGCGCGAGCACCAGCTTTTCGACCTCGAAGCCTTCGCCTTCGAGGTCGGTCTTGAGCTGGCCGTATCCTGTCGGCGCCTGCGCGTCGTCGGTATCGGCCTCGCCCTCGCCGTCGAGAAAGTAGATGACCTTCTTGGTGCTCTTGGTGACGCGGATAATCGCGTTGGTGAGTGCTTCCTCGTTGAGTTCGGTCACGTTGCTTCCGGCGCCTTTTTCGTCGCCGCCGTACTGGATATGGGTCGTGTTCATGACCGTGACTTTGTATTTCTCGGCGAGTTCCGGATGCTTGTCGGGATCGACGATCTGGTAGGTCACCTTGGGCGACGCGTATGCATAGGTCGAGTACAGCTCGCGCGCCTGCGCGTTCTCGCCGCCGGCGAAGAAGCCGATAAATTTGAGCGGCTGCTTCAGATTCTTGACCGCCTGGGTCGATTGCGACGACAGGCTGTAAACTTTTTCCGCGGTCAGATCGAGCCGCCGATGATGCAGCGTGGAAATGTAGTTGACCGCGATAACTATGCAGATGAATGCGACCGTATAGACGGCCGCATTGGCGCCGTAGCGCGTCGAGCGCTGGCCGACCAGGCCCGAAAGCGCAGAGCGGCTCGAGGTGATCCACAGCACCAGCGCGAAGATCCCGCCGAGCAGATTGACCCACACGAAGAGCCGGAATCCGGGCGCGATCCTCAAATCGATCAGCCCGAAAATGATCAGGACCAGTCCGATAAGTCCGTAAAGTGCCGCCGACCGCCGCATCCCGTCTCCCCTTTCCCTTAACGCCAGCGCGCCGACTCAACCGCACGCTGGGTCAGGAACAGCGCGACGAGGATGAGGCTTAAGAAATATACCAGGTCCTTGGTATCGATAATTCCGACCACCATCTGCGAGAAGTGCTCCGTGACCGAAAGATAGCGCAGCACTCCCGCCGACCATCCCGCGGCCCCCGTCTGCGCCGGCCATGAGATCACGAACAGCAGCAGCAGCGAGCCGAATCCGGCGATGGCGGCGACGATCTGGTTCTGGGTGATCGAGCTGGTGAAGAGCCCGACCGCCGCGAACGAGATCGCCAGCAGCGCAAGCCCGATATATCCGGAAACCATCACGCCGATTTCCGGATTGCCGAAGCCGATCAGGATCAGCGGAAAGATTCCCGCAAGCCCGATCATGATCAGCAGGAATGCCGAGGCCGCGATAAACTTGCCCGCCACGATCTCGCCGGTGCGAATCGGCGCGGTCAGCAGCAGCTCGTAAGTGCCGACGCGCTTTTCCTCTGCGAACGAGCGCATCGTGACCGCCGGAACCAGGATCACCAGGATGATCGAAAGGTTGTGCAACAGCGGTTCGATCACGCGATCGTTGAGGTTCAGATGCGCCAGCAGCTCCGGGCGCTGCGCCGCCGAGTACATCTGCAGGGTTATCTGGAAGTAGCTAAGCAACTCGAAGAAAAAGAATCCCCCGAGCAGCAAAAACACCGTCATCACCACGTAGGCAACCGGCTGGACAAAATACTGGGCCAGCTCCTTGCCCGCGATCGTCAGAGAATTCTTCATCGTGCAATCGCGGGCGCCTACGCGCGCCCCGCCCCCACTTCCTCGAGCGACTCCTCGTCGTCGGCGCGCGCCGAATGGCGCTCCTTCGAGATCGCCTCCAGGAACACCTGCTCGAGCGAGGTGCCCGCCGGAATCTCGCTGAGCTTCTCTTCCAGCACCACCTGCCCGTCGGCGATTATCACCACCCGATCGCAGATCTGCGAAACCTCGGGCAGGATATGGGTCGAGAGCACCACCGTGCGCTCGCCTGACAGCGTTTTGATAAGCCCGCGTATCTCGTGAATCTGACGCGGATCGAGTCCTATTGTCGGCTCATCGAGCACCAGTACCGGAGGATCGTGAATCAGCGCCTGCGCCAGCCCGACCCGCTGCCGGTAACCTTTCGATAGCTGCCCGCAGATACGCCCGCGCATCTCGACCAGGCCGCAGACCTCGAGCGCGTGGTCCAGAGCCGCTTCCATCTTCGAGCGCGGGACCCCGCGCAGCTTCGCGACGAAGCGCAGGTACGGCTCGACCCGCATGTCGGTGTACAGCGGAGGATTCTCGGGCAGGTAGCCGATCCGGCGGCGCGCTTCGAGCGACTCGGTGAAAATATCCAGCCCGTCGATCAGGACGGTTCCGGCGCTGGCCGGCATGTAGCCGGTGATGATCCTCATCGTGGTGGTTTTGCCTGCGCCGTTGGGGCCCAGGAAACCGAGGATCGAGCCGCGCTCAGCCTTGAAGCTGACGTTTTTGATCGCGGTGAAGTTACCGTAAAGCTTGGTTAGGTTCTTGACCTCAATCATTCCAGTCGCTCGCCGCCGCCCGGTTTGCCAAGTGGCGGCTGTCCAATCCTCCAAGCGTTATTGACGACGCTATGGTCCAAAGAATTCAGATGAAGCACGAGACAACCGAATAGTTAAATCCCCGCGAGCCGCAGAGTCAATACGATCCCGCAGATTGCGCCGCCTGATTCGTTCGCCAATATGGCCTGCAAGAGAAAGATAGTGGCGCGGGCGATGTGCCGATGTCACCTCGCCCCTGGGAGAACGGCGCGCCGCACGCGCGCCCCACCAATCAATTCTCCCAATCGGCCTGCCCTTCCGGAATCGAGCAAGGCCGCCCTCACCCGCGTAAGGCTTCGCCCAGCGAAGCCTTACGCGGCCTCTCCCGGCGGGAGAGGCGCAGTCATTCGATCGGTCGATCCGCTCCTGTCCGTCGATTGCGCCGTTGTCTTGTCCCTCTCCCTCCGCGAGAGGGCAGCGCGGCGCGATGCTTGCGTTCTTTTCCACAAGCATCGTGACGCGCGGGTGAGGGGGGCGGCCTTGCTCAATCCCTCTCTCCGAGCCCTCTCTTCCGAGCTCTTCGGCCAGTGGTGGCCGACGGCCCATCGGCCCGCGCGAAGCGCCCTCTTTGCGCTCGCAGAGTGGCACTTTAACCAAACGTTATTTCCCTAACGGTCGTTAGATCCACGGGGCGAAACGGTTCTTGTCACCGCGCCCCGATGTGCTAGAATCATCACGTGGAAGCGTCCTGCGTCCACTCCAGTCCTGATTGGTCCTCTGCTCGCCAAAGCCCGAATGAGCCGCGCAAAAGTGACCGAAAATTCGATGGCCAAAAAAGCGTCCAAAACGGACCCAATTGGACAGAATCGCCAGCATAATCAAGGAGTTTATTTTTTAGGCCGCCTGAAAAGATACCAAACGAACCCACCGCAAAATGACCGAAATCCAAAAATCCAGGGCATCACCTTGCCCAAAATCCGACGACGCGCATGCGCAGCGATCCTCGCGCACCGTTCTGCTCCATCGACATTGCGCTGCCTGACTACGCGGCTGCTCGATCGCGCGCGGCGCTGTTGCTTCGGGTCTCGCATCGGGTAGTTTCATGCCATGGCGGAAGCGAAACGCGAGCTGATTCTGGTTGACGGTTCCGGATATATCTTCCGCGCCTTCTTTGCTCTGCCGCAGCTCAATAACTCGCGCGGAATTCCGACCAATGCGGTTTACGGCTTCATCCGGATGCTGGTGAAGCTGCTCAAAGATGCGCGTCCCTCGCATATCGCGGTGGTCTTCGACGCGCCGGGCAAGACCTTCCGCGACGATCTCTTCTCCGACTACAAGGCGAACCGCACCGAGACTCCAAACGATCTCCGCAGCCAGATTCCGTACATCCATCGCGCGGTTGATGCGATGCGGATCAAGAAAATCGTGATCGACGGCTACGAGGCCGACGACGTAATCGGCACGCTCGCCGCGCGCGCCGCCAAACAGCGCATCGAGACCGTGCTGGTGACGGCGGACAAGGACTTCATGCAACTGGTCGGCCCGCACGTGACGCTGTGGGACACGATGCGCGATCGGCGCATCTCGGCGCGCGAGATAAAAGAACGCTTCGGCGTCGAGCCGCGCGCCCTGGTCGATATCCAGGCTCTCACCGGCGACACCATCGATAACATCAAGGGCGTGCCCGGAATCGGCGAGAAGACCGCCTCGGCGCTGATCCGGAAATTTGGCAGCCTGGACAATCTGTACCAGCATCTCGACGAGGTCGAGCACAGCGAGATTCGCGGCGCCAAAAAAGTGATGGAGCTCTTGCGGACCTATCGCGCCGACGCCGAGCTCGCGCGCAAGCTGGTGCGCATCGACCTTGACGTGCCACTCGAGGTCGGCCCCGACGATTTCGAATGGAAGGGTATCGACGAACGCGCCGCCGCAGAGCTGATGCGCGAGCTCGAGTTTCATTCGATGCTGGCCGAGCTGGCTCCTAGCCAGGCCGAGTTGCCGATGGGCCCCGCGGTGGCGCAGTCGCAGGCGAGCCCGGCCGATATCGCCACCATCATCGCGACGCTCAAGTCCGCCGGACGAATCGCGATCGATTTGTCCACCGACGCGGCCGGCAGCGAGCGCCTTTCCGTCCGCGCGATCGAAGAATCAAAGCCCGGCGAGTCTTTCGTCATCGAGCGCGAGCTGATCGGCCGGATGGCGGAGATTTTGTCCGCGCCGACGCCGCTCAAGGCCTGTCACGATTTCAAAACGCACCTGCGCCGTTTCTCCAAGCTCGGGATCGATCTGCGCGGCGTCGATTTCGACACGATGATCGCAGGCTTCCTGGTGAACTCGGGCCGTCCGGAATCCTCGCTTGACGATATGTATCACGAGCATCTTGCGCCGCTCGGACCGCGCGCCGAGTCGCACGCCCGCACCGACATTATCGCGGCGCTGCATCCGCTGTTGGCGACCAGGATGCGCGAGGCCAAGCTCGAGGCGTTGTTCAACGATATCGAGATGCCCGTCGCGCCGATCCTTGCCGAGATGGAAGCGGTGGGAATCGGAATCGACGCCGACGCGCTGAAAAAAATTGGCGACGAATTCGGCGAGCAGCTAAAGCGGCTGGAACGCGAATGCTACGAGCTCGCCGGCCGCGAGCTGAATCTCAACTCGCCAATCCAGTTGCGCGACGTGCTATTCACCACGCTCAAGCTTCCGACCAAGGGACTCAAGAAAACCAAGAGCGGGTTTTCGACCGACGCCGACACGCTCGAGAAGCTCGCGGCGGCGCATCCGATGCCGGCCAAGCTGCTCGAATACCGCTCGATCGCGAAATTGAAATCGACTTACGCCGACGCGCTCGGCGGACTTATCGACTCCGCCGATGGCCGGCTGCATACCACGTTTCATCAGGCGGTAGCCGCGACCGGACGGCTAAGTTCCAGCGACCCGAACCTGCAAAATATCCCGACTCGCAGCGAGGAGGGCCGCCGCATCCGCCGCGCCTTCGTCGCGCGCGAGGGCTTCATCCTGCTGTCGGCCGATTACTCACAGATCGATCTGCGAGTGCTGGCGCATCTGTCGGAGGACCCAACTCTGGTTGACGCCTTCCAACGCGGCGAGGATATTCACGCGCGCACCGCGACCGAGTTGCTGGGAGTCGGCGCGGGCAAGGTTGACACCGACGCGCGCCGCGTCGCCAAGACGATCAACTTCGGCCTCATCTATGGGATGGGGCCGCAGCGCCTCGCCGCGCAACTCGGGATTCCGCTGGCCGCCGCGCAGGATTACATCAAGCGCTACTTCGAGCGACTGCCGCGCGTGCGCGAGTATTTCGAGGAAGCTTTGACGCGCGCCCGAATCGACGGCTTCGTGACCACGATGTACGGGCGCAGACGCTACCTGCCGGAACTGACGGCTGCGCCGGGCGGTGCGAGAGCGCAAGCCGAAAGGATCGCCATAAATACGCCTATTCAGGGCACCGCGGCGGACTTGATTAAGCTTGCGATGATCAGGCTACATAGCGAGATTCGGCACCGAGGCATCGAGGCGGTCCTCGTGATGCAGGTGCATGACGAACTGCTCCTCGAAGTGCGAAAAGACCTCCTTCAGGAGGTTGCGGAGGCCGCACGGGCGCAGATGGAAGGCGTCGCCACGATGCGGGTGCCGCTTAAGGCAGACCTAAAATGGGGCCCGAACTGGGCCGAAATGGGTGGGGGGAAATGAAGTTTCGGCTGAATTTCGTCACCCTTGCCCGCGTCTAAGGAATTGGGAACCCCAGGCCGCCAGGACGGCGACGAGGCCGAACTCATCGTACGGGCAACGAAAGGCGACTCGGAAGCCTTCGGAGTCCTGGTCGAGCGCTACCAGCGCCGAGTCGCAAATGTAGCGCTGTCCGTGGTCCATAATCAGGATGATGCAATCGAACTCGCACAGGAAACCTTTGTCCGGGCATACGAAAATCTGTCGAAGTTCGAATCGCGCTCGAGCTTCTCGACTTGGCTCTACCGCATCGCCGCCAACCTTGCGATCGATTTCTGGCGGCGCGAGGGCCGCCACGTCGTGCTGCGCGGCGAGGACGCCGAAAACGAGATTCGCCGGCTGCCCAGCGACACCGGCGACTCCTTCAAAACCGCCAGCCGCAAGGAACTCTCGGCCCGCCTTACCGCGGCGCTCGAGGAGTTGACGCCGGAACATCGCACCGTGATACTTTTACGCGAGGTAGAAGGATTATCCTACGACGAGATCAGCGAGGCGCTCAATTGCCCTCGCGGCACGGTAATGAGCCGGCTGCATTATGCGCGCAACCGCCTGCGCGTCTTGTTGAAGGATCTTCCGGAGAGCTGAGTTACGATGGCTGAATGCAATCAAATTAGCCTGATGCTGGGCGCGTTCGAGGACCAGGCGCTCGAGCCCAACGAATATCAGGAAGTCGCCTACCACCTGGCGCGATGCGACACCTGTACCGCCGAACTGGCGGACTACGGCACGATCGGCCGCGAGCTGCGCAGCCTGTTCGAGGAACCTTCGCTTGACGGCTTCAAAGCCTCCGTGATGCGCCGGATAGAAAGCCTGCCGGTGCCACTCAGCGTCCGTATCTCGCGATGGTTCAGCCGTGCGGGTGAGCAGCTATCCAGCGGATTCGCGCTGGCCGGCGGCGCCGCAGTGGCCGCCGTCATAACCGCGATTCTGGTCACTCCTTTCGTGCACGCATTGCATCATCCGGGCTACGAAGTGGCCTCGCTCGAGCACGCTGCTGTGAGCGCGCCGGCAGCGGTAGCTTCGATAGCGCAGGGACCTGCCGATCTGGCCGACGTCGCCGATGACTCGCACGCTGTCATCTCGCGGCTCGAGTCCGAGATTCCTTCCGTCGCAGTCTGGAGCGAACCTAAGACCGATACGACTGTGATCTGGCTACCAGACCAACCATAAGGCCATTGATGCTGACGAGCCCGCGAAGTCTTAGCCTGCTCATCGTCGTAGTCTTCGCGATGGGGGCTAAAGGGGCGCTCGCCCAACCGGCGCATCCGGCGCGAACTGTGACCGTGCGGGTAAATTCCGTGCTCGCAGCCGAGACCAACGAGGGCGTCGATCCGCGACTGCAATCGATGGGCCCGCGCCTGCAAGCGCTCTTCAGCTACAGCACCTACCGTCTCGTGAGCGATCAAGCCGGGCAGACACAGTGCGGCAAGATGATCGCGTTCCAGCTTCCCGGCGGACGAATCCTGCACGTGCAGCCGCGCGAAGTGGACGGCGACATGATCGCGATGGAGATAGTCCTGTTCCAGGGTCCGCGCCCGCTGATGACGACCGATCTAAAGCTAAAGAACAACGGCATCCTGATCGTCGGCGGCCCGCGCTACGAACAGGGGATGCTGATAATCTCGATCGGAGCGAGCACCAGCGTCCCGCTGATGCATTCGCATCAACCGCCCCCGTCCCCGGACTCCGAAGAAGCCGCCCCGCAAGATTAGTAACGTCGTCAGGTCTCCTGGTCCTTATCCCAGCATCTGTCGGAAATAGTCCCCCTTCCCGTGCGGGAAGGGTTAGGTCGATCCGATTCGAGCGCAGAGCGGCGCGGCGTTTGTTAAATACTCTCTCCCTTCGGTTGGGGGCGCGGCGCGGCGATTGCTCTTTTTAACAATCGCCGTGACGCGCGGGTGAGGGTGCTGCTCTGCGAGTTCGATCAGGTACGCGGCCGGACGATTGTAATCTGAACCTCTGGCGTCCAGATTGTTGGAGACATGAAATCGCAGCAACAAATCTTGACGATGCCGCTCTCTCGCAGCAAACGCATACGACGCGCGATCACGGTTCCACTGTCGCTGATCCTTCTGGCGTTGCTGGTCGGTGGATTGACCAACCGCGCAGAGGCCGCCTCGGCAAAATCGCCAGAGCCGCAGACGATGTCCCCGATGCTCCTGTCGATCCGAAATGCTCCAATCCCGTTTGCCGGCTCCGACGGTCATACTCACCTGGTTTACGAGCTATGGCTGAACAACTTCTCGAGCGGCAATGCCGAAGTCGAACAGGTTCAAATCCTCGGCGACGGCCATCTGCTTGCGACGCTGGATAAGGCCGAGGTGGCCGCTCGATTGCAACCGGCAGGACTGCGCGTCTCGAGCGCCAAGATGGCGCCCAGCAGCGTGTCGCTGCTGTTCCTTCACGTAGTTCTTCCGCAAGGCGCGGCGATTCCGAGCAAGCTGAGTCATCAGGTCAAGGCTCAATTCGATGCCGCCCCGCCGGGTCGTCAGGAGTTGACCGCGACTCTGGACGGCACGCGGATCGATCGGCGGCGCGTCGCCGTGATCGGACCTCCTTTGAAGGGCGAGCGCTACGTCTCGGCCGACTCGTGCTGCGACGCGACGCGGCACACGCGAGCGGCGCTGCCGATCGGTGGCGCAGTCTGGGTGGCACAACGCTACGCCGTCGATTGGGAGCAACTCAACAATGACGACCGGATCTGCTCCGGCCCTACGAAGCTCGTTAAGAGCTACACGATCTACGGCAAGCAGGTGCTGGCGGTAGCCGACGGCACGGTGGTCACCGCGATAAACGATCAACCCGACGTGACGCCCGGCAGCTTCCCGCCCGGACTGACCCTCGATCAGGCCGACGGCAACGCGGTCATTCTTGATATCGGCGGCGGGAACTACGCGATGTATGCGCATATGCAACCGGGCAGCGTGCGCGTGGCAGTGGGCGATAAGGTGACGCGCGGCCAGGTGCTCGGACTGGTTGGCAACTCGGGCAATACGCTGGCGCCGCATCTGCATTTCCAGATGATGGATTCGCCGCGCTCGCTTCAATCCAACGGACTTCCGTACGAGATCGATCGCTACCAGATTACCGCGGCCACCCCCGGCACCGAGGCCTTCGATCACGCCGAGGCCAACGGAACTCCGATAGCGCTGACCCCGGTCTCGCCGCCGCGTAACGTTACGGCGGCCCTACCGTTGGATCAGCTAATAATCTCCTTCCCGTGAGCTTCTGCTGAGCTTCTGCTGAGCTTCTGCTGAGCTTCTGCTGAGCTTCTGCTGAGCTTCTGCTGAGCTTCTGC
>JBARDN010000171.1:0-27694 GCA_049795175.1 Binataceae bacterium (SeqCode)
GAGCGCAATATCCTGCTGCTCGCAGCGGGCTACGCGCCGGTCTATCGCGAGACCAGCCTCGACGATCCGCGGATGAGCCACGTGCGCGCCGCGCTCGAGATGATCCTGCGCCAGCAGGATCCGCGCAGCGCGTTCGCGTTCGATCGCCACTGGAACCTGGTGATGGGCAACGCGGCCTTCGTGCGCTTTCTCACCGCGGTGATGGGCACGCCGCCGCCCGGAATGGCGCCGCTCAAGCTCGCGACCGAGCCGCGGCTGAATCTGCTCCATCTGATGTTTGATCCCAACGCGATTCGCAAAGTGATCGTCAACTGGGAGCCGATCGCGAAATCGCTGCTCAATCAGGCCTACCGCGCCGCCGCGTGGGCGCGCGACAACTCGATGCAGGAGCTGATTACCACGATCCTGTCTTATCCCGGAGTTCCCGCCAATTGGCGCGAGCCCGATCTTGAAACTCCGCCCGCGCTGATGCTGTCGTTCGAGCTCAGGATGCCCGCCGGAAAAATCGCGCGAATGTTCAGCACCATCACAACTCTGTCCGCGCCCGAGGACGTGACCCTGCAAGAGCTGCACATCGAAGCGTTCTATCCCGCCGACAAAGAAAGCGAGTCGCTCTCGATTCTCGGTTAGGGAAGCTTTGGATACCTGTCGGAGAGCTCTGCTAAAAGGTGGCGCGCACAATAAACGACCTCTCCTTGTCCGAGGAGGCTGTCGATAAATGCCGAGTTCCTGTCCGTCATCCTGAACGAAGTGAAGGATCTCCGCGAAGCGATTAGTGCGCAATGCCCTGGCTGGTGCACTAATCGCTTCGCGTAGATCCTTCGCCTACGGCTCAGGATGACACCATCGGGGCGTACGCGAGAAAATCGACAGCCTCCCAAGGATAGGGAATGAGGAAATTCAGCCAGTGCAAAGCTCTCCGTCGCGACAGTATGCCAATGCCGGTGGCGAAAGCAGACCACTGGAATGAGTTACGCCTCCAGTAGAGGATGATCGCCAGATGGAGCAAACTCCCGTCACGCAAGTTTTGATCGCCGGCGCGGGACCAACCGGTCTGGTGCTCGCTCTGTGGCTCACCCGGCTCGGCGTGAGCGTCCGGATCATCGACAAGACCCCCGCCGCCGCGCCCTTCTCGCGCGCGCTCGGGGTGCAGGCGCGCACGCTCGAGTTCTACCGGCAGATTGGAATCGCGGATGCGGCGGTCGCAAGGGGCGTGCAGTCAAAGGGCGTCAATTTCTGGGTCGCGGGCACCAAGGCCGCGCATATCCCGTTCGAGCATCTCGGCTCCGGTCTTACCCCGTTTCCCTTCATTCTGGATTTCGCGCAGGACGCCCATGAGCGCCTGCTGATCGGGCATCTGGAAACTCTCGGAGTGAAGGTCGAGCGCACGACCGAGCTGGTTCGTTTTGATCAACAAGGCGCTGTTGTGCGAGCGACGCTGAAGCGTCCAGACGGCTCCGAAGAAATTTGCGAGCCGGCCTACCTTGCAGGGTGCGACGGCGCGAGTTCGATCGTCCGCGAAACCATCGGCGCCGCCTTTCCCGGTGGCACGTATTCGCACCTGTTCTACGTCGCCGACGTCGAAGCGAGCGGACCCCCAATTGATAATGAACTGCACGTGGACCTGGATACGGACGACCTGCTCGTAATCTTTCCCATGAAAGGCGACGGACGCGTGCGTCTGGTCGGAACCGTGCGCGACCACCCGGCCCGCGCTGATCACGAGCTGACGTTCGCCGACGTCAGCGATCGCTCGATTAAACAACTGAAACTGACGGTCGCGAAGGTAAACTGGTTCTCGACCTACCGCGTGCATCACCGCGTCGCCCAGAACTTTCGCAAGGGGCGCGCATTCCTGCTGGGCGACGCCGCGCATATCCATAGCCCGGTTGGCGGACAAGGGATGAACACCGGCATCGGCGACGCGATCAACCTCGCATGGAAACTCGCCGCCGTGCTGGACGGCCGCGCGTCGGAGCGTCTTCTCGATACTTACGAGCTCGAGCGTATCGGCTTCGCGCGGCGCCTGGTTGCAACCACCGATCGCATCTTCACCCTCGCAACCAAACCAGGCTTCATCGCGGAACAGGTTCGGACCAGGCTCTTTCCATTGATCGCACCAATGATGTTACGGGTTCCTGTCGTGCGCAGCTTCATGTTCCGCACCGTCTCGCAGATCGGCCTCAGCTACCGCGCGAGCCCGCTCAGCGCTGGCGTCGCCGGCACATTGCACGGAGGCGACCGCCTGCCCTGGATTCAATTCGCACCGGGCGCCTATCGCGACGCGGACAACTTCGCTGCGCTGACTTCGTTTGCGTGGCAGGTCCACGTTTACGGCGAAGCGCGCGGTGGGCTGGCGGAGGCCTGCGCCGCTCTTGCGCTCCCGCTCCATGTCTTTCCCTGGACCAATGGATTGGACCGGATCGGCGTGATGCGCACGGCGACCTATCTCATTCGGCCCGACGGCTATATCGCGCTGGCCGATCCAAACGGCGACCCGGAGCGCTTGCGCAGCTATTTCAAGCAACTCGGCTCGGCAGCATCGCAGAGGACATCTGCTTGATACTCAGTCGCATCAGCCCTTGGATTTCGATGCTCGCGCTGGTCGCGATTCTGATTCCTTCGGCGCACGCGATCGCCCAGTTTGCGGGCCGCGATGGATGGATCGAAGAGCCTGACACTAAATCGCTCGACATCGCGGGCGATCCGGGCCATGCCTATCTGGATTCCACCTCGGTCCATCGCACCGATGACGGCCTGATCCATTTCAACGAGAGCTCGAACGTGACCCGCGCCGAGGACATCGGCAAAGTCGGCCTGATGGAAGACGCCTACGACTGCTCGGCCAATGTAAAATACATGTGCGTCGATCACGGCGACTGGCGCAACGATCCGAAGAGCAAGGTCAACCTCACCAACGATCCCGCTCTGCCGATCTATCGCAAATACCTATGCGGCGACGCCACGCCCGCCGCGGCCACCTCGACCGCCGCTGCTCGACACTGAATCGCACCGCCAGCCCAGTGCTATGGCGAAGAGCTTTTGTGCGACGCGCCGTTCAGTGCGCCCAATTCGTCGCGCGCGGCAGCCACGCGCACGGGAACGACACGAGAGTTTTCAGATTCTGAATTGAAGATGACTTACTATCTTCGACATTGCCTGACTTCGTCCAAATTTGTTCGTTTCAGTGACGCATCAAATTTGGCGCCAATAATAAACCGGCGGGGTCGGATGACCCCGCCGGTTTGGATTCAGAGCTCAGGCGCGTCCCGATGGACGCCTAACCCGCTGCGCTCAGCCTTGTCCGCCTTCCGCTGCCGCCACCATCGAGCGCACGGTGCAGAAGTCCTTGTCCACCGCGCCCATGTTGATGTACCAGCATTCGCGCTCGGGGGTGTGCTGACCCGGCAGGTAGCACATGGTCGAGAGACCGCCCTGCACGTCGAGCTCGCTGGCGCCGACGACGAATTCACGCTTGAACGGATAGATCGCCACGCGCGCATCGGGGACCGGGCGATCGCGATAAGCCAGCCAGTAGAGGTTGTTGCGGAACAACTGGCCTTTCTGATCGTACGCATCGACATACGGCTCGAACCATACCTCGGCGTCGAGGTAAACCACGTTGCGGCTTTCCAGAACGCCGCTCGATTGCGTGACGCCTTTGCGCGGGGTCGATTCGATCACGTAGATGTGGCGCATCTCCCAGTTTTCGGGACATGCCGACGCGCCCGCATCGTAGGGGCAGGTCACTTCGGGCGAATTCTTCGCGTGCACGCACGCGAGCATCTGCTGCTCGCCCAGGAGCCTATAGTTGTACTGTTCGGTCTTCGGGTTGTAGCCCGAATAATGATCCGGGTCGAAGCTGCCGGTGCCGGTGTTGTCGCTCAGAATCGATTCATTTAGCCGGCGCACGCGGCGCGATCCGGGATTCCAAGTCCAGGAATCGTCACCCTGATTCGGATTGGCGTAGCGATACCGAATCAGGCCGGTGCCGCGGGCTTGGGCCGGCGCCAGCACGGGATACAACGCGAACATCCACAGGCGGCCGGTGGTCTTGAAATCAGGATCGGTCGGAATCGGCTCGACCTCGGTGCGGCCGACCAGGCTGTAGCCAGCGTAATGACCCACCCAGGTGTCATCGATGACATGCTGAGACCCGCCAAGTTGCGGATACTGGCTCTGGCAGTCGAAGAAGCGCAGATCGTAGTCATCGCTCTGGATTGGCCGGAATACGTTGTTCCAGATGGCCTTGGTCGCGATATCCGGATCGTTCGGATCAAGCAGCGGAAACGGCTGCCCGGCGACGTATCCGATCATCGTGCGACGGTCCTTGCTGAGCTCGACCTGCGACGCATACTTCTCGGTCGCGTCCTTGTACGGCGGCGGCCAATCGACGCGCTGCGTTGACACGATGTCCATCCGCATGCCCTTCTGGATGCGCACGTAAACCCCGGGCGAAACCAAGTTGCGCACCGTCGTCGCATTTGCCGCGGTGATCACATCACCCGGTTTGACCTGAGCTGCCACAGGCGTGGCCACAAGGGCTGCCAACATCAATGAAGCCGCAGCGCTCAGGATTCGTCTTTCCCACACATAAGTCCCCAAACCCATAGATACCTCCGTTCCCTATTGAGAGAACCTGTTCAATTGGCATCCCCGCCCGCGACTGCAGATTTGCCGTACTTGGAAGATGTTCCAAGCTGACGACGCAGTATAAGAACTGCAATGGGAACGTGTCAAAAGAATTCACGCTGTACTTTGTTATCCGCTACTGTTGCTTTTCTCCAACCATTTACATCTCGCCGGACCGAGATTGGCCGATCGAAAACCGCATTAGCGCTCGCTTGGCGATGTTTCCACTGTTCGAGACCGCCAAGATTATTTTACCGCGATCATAAGCATCGGTTGCGGTGGAAATGCGAAGAACTGGACTGGTCCATCGCGAAGCGTCCGTATGCGTCAGTCCTGATCCATAAGCGGCGCCGAACCAGCCGATTCGCGCCGCTGCTGAGGTAGTTTCAGAGATTGATGTGCGGGTTCAGCGCGCGTTCGCGACCGCGCGCATCTGGTGTTTGGGAAAGCGGACCGGTCGGTGGCCGACCAGCAGGCTGCTGACCCGTGAGAGCAGCTTGCGCGGGCGAAATTGCACTATCCAATCCCAGGCGTAGTTGGCTTCGCTATCGACGCCCAGATGCGCAGTGACATTGTGGCCGCAGGCTTGGCACAGGAGGATCGGCAGGTAGCGGCCGGGGCGGAAGCGCACCAACGCGACCATAACCCGGGCCCCGACATAGGTAGTCGAACGATCGAGCAGCGGACCGAGCGACGCTCCGGCGCGCGAAATCAGCACCTTTGTGCCGACGAACATCCGCGTCGAGGGAAAACCCTCGGAACCGATGCGCGAGTCAAAGACCTGGAGCGCGGTGCGAAAGCGCTCGCCCGCCAGCCGCGGTGGATTAAAGGCGACCCCGCATGCGGCGCAGCACGGATGAGTGAGCTCGAGTCCGCGTTCGAGCAGATAGCAAGGATAGTCGCCGCGCCGGGAAACCCGTGCGATCGCGCCCGCCATGGGCGCAAGCGCGAGCCATCCCTTTATCGAGTCCATCGCGGCGGCGCGGACTTGCGCGCTCAGGAGGTCTGGGCGGCGGGACGTCCGTTTCTGAGCGGCACCGCCCAATCCCAAACGTAATGCTTGCGCACGTCGTCAGAGGCGATTCGCCCCATGATATTGTCGCCGCATCCGCCGCAGAAGATGAAGCTCTTGCCACCTTCACCGACGGTCACGACCAACGCCTTGTCGCCCGTCGGGCTTTGACTGAAGCCGCCGCCACACGCGCTGCATCCGCATTCGCTCAACAACTGGACGCGGTTGATAATCAGATAATCGTGCGCCTGAGAATTGCCCTGATCCATCGTGGTCTCCATTGCAAACTTCCAAAACATTACGAATCGCAGTCACGATCCGCGCTCTCGGGCGCGGATCGATAATCGCCAATCGGACTAACGCGAACGCAACATAGCAAACCCCCGCCTCATATGACAGCGCAAAACAAACTACGAACTAGCTGATCCCCTGCGTCCCGTTTTTACCACAGCCCCTTCGTAACATCCACGCGGGATCCTTGAGAGACGGCGGCCCATCCTGGGACGGCGGCCCGCGGCGCGTGAGCCGCTCTCGGCACAATGTCCGCCGGATTCAAGCGGGTGCGGCGAGCGGGTGCGGTCTGGAGTGGGACGATCGCTGAGGCATCGGCAGAAGCAGTTTTGCCCTGCGGCGAACGCAACGTCGCAGGTCTGCTACAAAAAGTGGAAAAAATTGTCTCAGAGAAGATATCAGAATGACACAAGTTGTAGACAAAAGATGAATCCATTCCGGCACGAAACTCGCTCTCCGACTGATAGCGCAGCAACACTGCTACTTTTTGTAGCAATCAAATCGCGCCAGCTATGGGCACCGAAAGGGGACCGTCGCAAGCGGGGCAAATGGGTTATCAGTTCACTCGAAGTACTCTCGCGGTCATCGTCGCAGGTTTTGCGACCGTGGCTGTGTTTTTCGCGGCAAACAATTCATATGCGGGACAGAGCGCCCCCGGCGACCTGTCCCGGATTGCAGCGTATGGAAAGGATTCGGAGCCCGAGCCAGCCGCGCTCGAGGTCTCACCGCGCGTGGTCAAATCCGCGACCGAGGTGGTCCAACTCGGTGCGGTCGTCCGGCGCAAGTCCGGAAATATAACTCTGCACAATCGGGAAAGGCGCAACCACAATCAACCGATTACGATATCGAATCTCACATCCTCAAATGAAGAATTTGTTCCGTCGAACTCCTGCGTAGGGCAATTGGCGCCGGGAAAGAAGTGCGTTATCAGCGTAGCCTTCACTGCCAGCCCGACCGGAACCCACCAGGGGACACTCACGATCACGAGCGACGCGAGCAATCCGATCGTCGCGGTGCCGCTGTTCGGCAGAGTTCGAAACTTGGATCCAAGGGGGCGGCGTTTCTCGCCAACTCCCAGCCAAACCCCTACATCGAGCGCGACCCCAACCCCGACAATAATCCCGACCGTAACGCCGACACCAACTCAAACCGCGACGGCCTCCGATACGCCTACAGTGACCGCAACTCCAACGAGGACCGCCACGGCTACACCCACACCGACCAGGACCGCGACTCGGACTGTGACTGCAACGCCAACCGCGACCCGGACGCCAACTGCCACGCCGACTGCGACGCGGACGGCGACCGCGACGGCTACATCCACACCGACCAGGACCGCGACCCCGACTGTGACTGCAACCCCGACTGCGACGTCGACATCGTCGATAGCGTGCACACTCTACGTGTCGCCGTCAGGCAGCAGTTCAGGCCCCGGCACTTCGTCTCGCCCTTACCTTACTTTGCAACAGGGCGTTAATGCGGCGCGGCCCGGCGACACGGTTTGCGCGACCGGCACCTACACAACGGGAGTCACGTTCAACAATTCGGGAGCCGCGAATGAGTGGATTACGCTGGCGGCTCCGACCGCGCTCGGCGCCACGATCAGAATGAGCGGCACCAGCGCGATGGGTGTGAATATCAATGGGCGGTCCTACATCGCGGTCGAGAACCTCGAGATCAACGGCGGAATGTGGGGAATCGTCACTTCGGGCGGCGGCGCACATTTGAAAGTGATCGGCAACGAAGTCACCAACGCCGCTGCCAGCGGGATCCAACTCAACAACAGCGACTACATCGATATTGAACACAACATCGCTTCCGGAAACGGCGCGGCATGGACCGGCTCAGGCTCGGGAATATCAGTGTACCAGCCATGGGAGGCGGACAGCGCGTCCGGCTACCACGTCACGATCGCTAACAACTATGCGTACGCGAATCTGAATCCTGAGGGCGGAACTGACGGCAACGGGATCATTATCGACAGCGGCATCTCGAGCGGTTACAACTCACAGGTACTGATCGAGAACAACCTTGGATACGGGAACACCGGGGCATGCATCAAGGTGTACGATTCGACCGCGGTCACGGTCCTCAACAACACCTGCTGGGATGACTACGCCACCACCACTAATTCCTACACCTGGCGCGGTGAGGTTTCGCTGGAGAATTCGAACGCGAATTTGATAGCCAACAATGTTCTGGTCGCGGCACCGAGCCTGAACAGCGCTAATACCGCGATCCTCGATGGAGGGGGCTCGGATAACACCTTCGCGAACAATCTGACCTACGACGGCAAAGCGGGAGATTCCTCAACCTCGATCTCGGGGACGGACAAGGTTATCGGCGAGCTTTCCGGAAAGAATCCAATGCTCGCCAATCCAGCGATCAGCTTCATGCTGCAGACCTCAAGTCCCGCAATCGGCGCGGGCACGACCGCATACGGCGTGCCGTCCATCGACATCATGGGAACGCAACGTCCCCCGAGTCCGGTCGATATCGGCGCATACCAGCATTAGATTTTCTTGCGCGCTACCTTTCGCCGGGTCGGAGATTGAGCAATCTCCGACCCGGCATTTCTTACCGATCCTCTGGGGTCTCGTAAGAGCGAAACTGTCCGAAAGTCGCGCCGTTCAGGACGCTTTTCCGCTCTGGCACGTGCGATGCTTTCCTTCAATACGGACCTCTTGGAGGTATGTATGATGTCATCTTCACTAACAGCCAAAGGAGTTTTGAGCGCGGTGGCCGGGATGTTCGCGTTCGCGGCGTTATCACTTCCGGTTACCGCTATAGCCGGCACATTGAACAACCAGTCGGTGCAGGAATACGCGTCGAATCTGAATACTCATCACTTCGCTTATGGTTCAGACGCGCCAGTGGCTCCTCCTGCGCAGTCGGCGAGTATCGAAGCGCGGGCGCAGCGTCTGCTCAAGGGTGAAGACGGTCCGCTGATGTACTGCGACAAGGACGGCTATCGATGCAATCCGAATCCTGCCTACTACGGCGACTCGGCATATCAATATCAGCCGTACCCTTACTACTATTATGCGGACGGTTTCACGAATTACTCATTCCCGAACGTTCCCCTGATGGGCGGATTCTAGAGCTTGGAATAATTCCCTCGGTGAGTTCGGCCACCTTCCTCGACTTGTGCTCGATCGCGCGCGGGCGCGGAAATATCAGACCCGGCGGAGAGGTCGGCCTAACGACTGCCTGCGCTGAACTTTCAAGAAATCGGCTTCGCCGGGTTCGTGTTGCGTCTGGAACCACGGACACCGCGAGGATATGCACTCGACCGGCTGGCAGCCTTTCACGACGGCCCGGTCAGCGAGTCGATTAGATACGCGATACCATAGACATTATCATCTTGAGCATCGAACGTATAAGAAGGTACGTCGATTTCGCGTCCCTTCGATCATATTGTAGCGACCAATAAAGTTGTGGAGCATTCAGGATGAGCATAGTTGAAGATGCGCGGCGGCTCGGGACACAGCTTGCGGCCAAGGTTGCTGAGGATGACGGGATGCGGCGGCTCAGCGACCGCACGTGGAAGCTCCTACTCGACGGTGGCTTCTTGCGGGCGCTGCAGCCGGCTCGCTTTGGCGGCGGCGAGGTCTCGCTGGTTGAGTTCGTTGACGCGACGATCGAGATCTCGCGCGTGTCACCGTCGGCTGGATGGGTTGCCGGCGTGATCGGGGTGCATCCGTGGCAGCTCGCGCTTTTCTCGGACAAGGCGCAGCAAGAGATGTGGAGCGAGAATCCCGCGACGATGCACTCGTCGTCATACAATCCGACCGGTAAAGCCGAAAAGGTTGCGGGCGGCTACAAGATTTCGGGACGATGGTCATTCTCGACCGGATGCGATCACTGTCGTGGCGTGATGCTGGGCGCGATCTGCGGGTCGCGCGAGATCGCCGGGAATCAGGTTCGCGATTTTCGCTCGTTCCTTTTGACGCGCGATCAATATCAGATCGAAGACAACTGGCACGTCGCGGGTCTTAAGGGGACCGGCAGCAAGGATATCGTGGTCGAAGAGACATTCGTCCCCGATTATCGGACGCAGTCTCATCTCGACTACGCGATCAATGCGCCGCTGCCCGGGCAGGAGGTGAATCCGGGTCCGCTTTACCGGTTGCCGTGGTCGGTGGTGTTCAACATGGCGCTGGCGGCGTCGGCGCTCGGGTCCGCTCGGGGATTCGTCGATGCGTGGACGGCAGCGTCGCGCGACCGCAAGCTCAATTCAGGCGGCCGGTCCGCGGACGACGCGATCATTCAGCAGCGTTTGGCCGAGGCCGTCTGGTATCTCGACGCGTCCGGCGCGCGGATCCGCGCCGACGCGATCGAGCTGTGGCAAATGGCCGAAGCGCGCGAACCGGCGTCGATGCAAATCCGCGCGCGGATGCGCTGGAACATGAATCGGGGCTGCGAGCTCGTCGGCAAGGCGGTCGGCGATCTTTTCCGGACCGCGAGCGGCCGCTCGATCTTCCTGGAGCATCCGCTCCAGCGCCGGTTCCAGGATGTGCAAGCCGCATTGGGACACGCATACTTGCAGGCCGACCCGCTGGCGCGAGCGGTCGGAGGGATGCTGCTCGGAACTACGAAACCTGAGATGATTCTTTGATCCGGTCACTGAGCTAAATCGGATTTACTTCGCCAAGTCTCACGCTCGCGGTCTTCACGAGGCGTCTTTTTGATTCGCTTTCAGCACTGAGGCTACCGCTGCCTCGACACGGGTGCCCTTGAAGAAATCCGGATTCACGTCGGTCTTCGCTCGCATCGGATTGGTGAAAACGAAATCGCGGAAGTCGTCGGAGTCGATCAGTCCGTCTTCGACCATCTCGTACGCTTCATAGCCGGCGTCGCGCATGTCGGGAATGTCGAAGTGGCCGATATCCGAGCTGTAGATCGCATTCAGCCGCGCACCTATCGGATTCATACGCGGATCGAAAGCGAGCGCCGACATCCGATCGTCGCCCTCGCATCCGAAGAAGAACTTCGGCACGAACAGCTCGGCGATATCCGCCTTGCTCGCGATCGCGCATCGCGCGAATTCGTCGAGGTCGGCCGGATCCTCCTGACTACCCCACATCAGATGCGTACGATCCTGCCCCATGCGCGCGAGGATTTGCGCGCCGTACTCGCCGCCGTATTCCTCGAACAGTTGGCGCATCTGGTTGTCGTCGCGACTCGCGGGATCGAGATGCGCCAGCGCCTCGCGGTTGCGCTTTGACCAGTGCGAGATCAGATCGTTGAACAGCGTGCAGGCCCACGCCGCGCCGCCCTCCATAAACGCGAAGCGCAGCGCCGGAAAGCGCCGCGTCACTCCGCCGAGAAACAGCGCCTTGCAAATCACTTCGCCGCCGGCGGCGAAATGGCCGATATGGTTGTAAACGAAATTAGATACTGTCGCGCGCGTGCTCAGGCCCGAGGTCGGCGAATGAAAGGTGGGCGAGAGCTTGAGCTCCAGACATTTGGCCCACACCGGATCGTAGTCGTGCGCGCTGTCGATGCAGAAGTTGTCGAACCACAACGCATGCCGCGCCAGCTCGGGATCTTTCCTCGCTAGCGCCGGAATCGGGCGGCGCACGTAGGCCGGCATCACGATCGCCCTGAAGCGTAATGTGTTGACGGCGTAGTCGAGCTCGGCGAGCGCCTCGGCGGGCGTATGCATCGGAATGATCGCGACTGGAATCAGACGGTCTCGGTACTCATGGAAAATCTCAGACTGCATCCGGTTGAACGCTCGGCACATCGCGAGACGCACCTCGGCGTCATCGAAATGGATCGGGAACAGACCCAGGCTTGGATAGATAATCGCAACGTCGAGTCCGAAGTCGTCGAGCCGGCGATGCAGCAGGCGCGGCAGAGAGCTGGTCGCGCGATCGAGAGTGTTGCGCGCAGGATGCGCCCACCACGTCGGGCGCGGAATGCGACTCTCCCGCCGCTCATCGGGCGTTGCGCGATACCACGCGGGCTCGAGCACGAGCCGGCGGATTCGATCGGCGAGGACGGCGCCGGCCTCGCGCTCAAGATAATCGAACAGCGCGGGTTCGAACTCGGCGATATGTCCGTCGGAGTCTATTATCGGATGATTCAGGCGCGCGCGAATTTCCGCGGACTTGGTGAGGTTGGATTTCATCGCCGGCCCCCGTGACCCGAATAAGCCTTTGCACCGGATGTTTCAACCGTCAACGGACGCGCCTCTTTTGCCGGTAGCGACAGTGGCATCGAGATCGTAGTCTCGAACCGGCTTCGAACCCTGGAGGTGGCGTGTATGGCTGCAAATGGCAAATGGACCGCCGACAATTTGCCGGATCTGTCGGGCAAGACAGTCATTGTGACCGGAGGGAATAGCGGGATCGGCTACGAAGCGGCGCTGCAGTTCGCGCGCAAGGGCGCGGAGGTCATCCTCGCTTGCCGCAACATGCAGAAAGCCGCAGCGGCCGCCGCGCAGATCAAGGCGGCGTATCCCTCGGCACACGTCGCGCCGATGGCGCTGGATCTGTCGAACCTCGCCTCGATCCGGGAGTTCGCGTCGGCCTACCGCGCGGGCCATCGCACGCTCGAGATTCTGGTCAACAACGCGGGAGTGATGGCGCTGCCGTACTCGCGCACCGCCGACGGATTCGAGATGCAGTTCGGCACCAATCATCTGGGCCATTTTGCTCTGACCGGCCTGCTGCTCGAACCGCTGCTCGCGGCCGGAGGCGCGCGGATCGTGAACGTCAGCAGCGGAGCGCATCGGATGGGCGCGATTCGTTTCGACGATCTGAACTGGGAGCACGGCTATAGCAAGTGGCGCGCATACGGGCAGAGCAAGCTCGCCAACCTGCTGTTCACGCTCGAGCTTCAGAGGAGGATCGATGCCCACGGTGCAAAGCTCGTCGCGGTAGCGTGTCATCCTGGTTACGCCGCGACCAACTTGCAGGCCGCGGGTCCGCGAATGGAAGGCTCGGCGTTTCTGGAATCTCTCTTCAGCGTCAGTAACCAGATTTTCGCGCAGAGCGCCGCGATGGGTGCACTGCCGACACTCTATGCGGCGGCAGCGCCGGAGGTGCGCGGCGGAGAATATATCGGACCGGACGGAATAGCCGAGATGTGGGGAAATCCGGCACGCGCAAAACGCAGCGCCCCCGCGCAGGACAAAGGCGTCGCAGCCCGCTTGTGGATTGTTTCCGAACAGATGACGGGAGTTCACTTCGACGCCCTGCCCGCTTAAAGCGCGCGCCGATTATAGTTCAGGCCGAGGGACCGCTTTCGTGGTACTCGCCGTCGATATTGACCAGCCATGGATCGTAGCGCCGGATTCCCAGAGCGGTGCGCGCAGCGAGCATCCCGGTCGCCATCGCATGGTCCTGGTTGTTGTATTTGAACATCCCTGAACGCCCGATCGGGAGCAAGTTCTGGAACTGATCGAGCCACGCCTTGATTATACTCACCTGACTACCGCAGCCGCGCTCAATAACTGGATATGCATTCTCGTTGCGGACCACGAAAGCGTCGGCAATATCGTCGCGGCGAACGATCCCCTTGAGATTCAGCTCGCGAGTCGCGCGCTCGATCAACTCCGAATCCGCCGCGTTCCAGGTACTGTCGTTCGGAAACGCAAAGTACTCGATCGTCAATGGCGAAAATCCTTCGCGCTTGGTCATCGCTTTCGAGAAGTTTGAGTAGTTGCTAATCCGCGCCATCGCCACGTCCTTTGAATGGACATATATCCAGTTGTCGGGAAAGGGATTGCCGCTCACCAGCAGATTCACTCCGATATGATGCCGATAGCGCAGCCTTGCGCACGCTGCGAGCACCTCGGCCGGTGCGGCCGGCTGCATCATCGCGATCATCTCGGTGAGCGGCGCGCTCGAAAGAAAGAACCGTCCGGCGATTTCCTCGCGCGCGCCGGTCGCATCGGCGACGATCAGCGAGCGGACGCTCATTCCCTCGCGGACGATAGCTTTTACAGAAACCCCAGTTGATACACAGTGCCCTGCGAGGCGAAGGTCCGCCGCCATTTTTTCGTAGAGCTGCCCTGTTCCCAGGCGCGGATACATGAATTCGTCGATGAGGCTCTTCACCCGATTGTCGCGCGGTTTGAAAATCGCATTTCCAACTGCCGAGGCGAGGCTCAGTCCCTTGATCCGCTGCGATGCCCAATCCGCTCCGATCTCCGCGCACGGTATTCCCCACACTTTCTCCGTATAGGTTTTGAAAAACGTCTCATACAGGCGGCGGCCGAATTTGTCCACGGTCCAGTCCTCAAAAGTATCTATATTAACCGCGCCGGAGAGCCGGCGTAAACGAGCCTGCAGATAGCTGGTCAGGATCGATACTCCGGAAAGTAAGCCAACTCCGGTAATCGCATTCAACGGAGTGAGCGGGTAGTTGAAATAGCTATTCTCATAGAGGATGCGAGTGAGCCGCGGCACCCGGACCGCGTCCGCCGCAAGGATGCCGGTGAAGAGATCCCTGACTTCCGGGTTACGGGTGAAAAAGCGATGCGGCCCGATGTCCCAGCGGCTGCCCTCGCGCTCGACGGTGCGGGCGAGGCCGCCCAGGCGGTCCAGCCGTTCGAGCACGATAGACGACGCGCCATGCGCCGCCGCCTCGTGCGCAGCAGTCAGCCCGGAGGGTCCGCCTCCTATTACAACGATATCGGCCATCTCCCGGTTCGCGCCCAGTGCAATCATCCGAGGGCGCTATCAGAGCAGATGCAGTGCGAGATTGCGACGCTCGCGGGTGAGGTTGGCGATTCCTAGATCGCCGCACTAATGATCATCGCAATCGCAACCGCAAGCATGACGCTGGTCGAAATCCAGCCAATGATCCATTGCGGTCTCGGAATTCGCACGCCACCGGTTACTTTTCGATTTGTCGTCATAAGCATCATGACGATCATGATCGGCCCGGCCGAAAGACCATTTATAACCGCGCTCCAGTAGAGCGCCTTGATCGGATTGATCGGCGTAAAGTTCAGTCCAATGCCAAGAAGCGTAACCACGGCAATAGCCCCGTAAAACCGGCGCGCCTTCGGCAGCGACCGATCCAGGCCGGTCGGCCATCCGCGAATCTCCGCCATCGCATATCCGAGGGAACCGGCAAGTACCGGGATTGCGAGCAGCCCAGTGCCGATTATTCCGATCGCGAACAGCAAGAAGGCAAAATCTCCGGCGATCGGACGCAAAGCCGAAGCTGCCTGTGCCGCCGTCTGGATATTGGTGATTCCATGAGTATGCAGTACGGCTCCCGTATCCATCATAATAAAAAATGCAATCACGTTGGAAAGCGCCATTCCCACATAGGTATCCGCGCGCATCTTATGAAGTTGCGCCGATGCTTGTTGAGGCGCGCGCTTGAGCGGCTTCTCAATGGGCGCGGCCTTCTGCTCCTGAACTTCCTGCGATGCCTGCCAAAAAAATAAGTAAGGGCTGATCGTAGTACCCAGTACCGCAGTCAACGCCGTCAAGTTGCCACCGGATAGTCTGATCGAGGGAATAAAAGCTCCCATCAGGACCGCGCGCAGCGGTATGTGGATGACGAACGCGGTCGCCACATAGACGAACAACACCAGAGTGGTCCATTTGAGGACCTGCGCGAATCGCGCGTAGGGAACCACAACCTCGACGCTCAAGCACACTGCGCCAAAACCTACCGCATACAGCAGGGCTGGCCCCCCCACGATCAGGCATAACGCGGAACCCATCGCGGCTATATCGGCAGCCAGGTTGATCACATTGGCGAACAGTAGGAGCGCAAGCACCGAGTATGAAACCCACGCCGGGTAATGGAGCTTCATGTTCTTGGCCAGCCCCGCGCCTGTAACCCTGCCGATCCAGGCGCTGACCTCCTGGATCGCCGCCATCAGCGGATACGAGACCACGAGGGTCCATAACATCGTGAATCCAGACTGGGCGCCTACCTGCGAATAAGTCGCGATGCCGCTGGGGTCGTCGTCGGCGGCTCCGGTTACAAGACCGGGACCCAGCGCACTCGCGCCGGCGACGAACAGGTTCCACAACTTCCAGACTTGCGAATGTTCTGCGGGCGGGTGGGATTTCCGACGCGATCGATTCGATGCAACTCGCATAAGGATGGAGAATATCGCGGATGCTATAGCGTCACTGATCGTCGCTTGCGGGGTCCATCACTCTTTATACGTCAGCAGACTCACCTGCGTCATAAAAAATCACGCGAGCTTCATAGGGTTCAGGCGACCTCGTAGATGGGTCTGAGAAATCGGCCGAGACGAGGACTAGTGGCATATTGTTTGCTGCGTACCCGGCAGAGGTACAGAGCCATGCTCTACTACACGTTGGTTTTTTTGGTGATCTCTTTGATTGCCGGCGCCTTGGGATTCTTCGGGGTTGCGGGAATAGCCGCGGAGATCGCGCGAGTCCTTTTCTTCATTTTTCTGGTCCTGTTTATCGTCTCACTGGTCGGCGGAAGGAGACGGCGGCCGGTAATCTGAGTACCCCTCGGCACAAGTTGAATACGATCGACGGAGGAGAATTTATGCCCACGGAATCATCAAGGAAAAAATACGGCCGCAAAGCATCCAGCAGCGTGAAAACCGCGATGCACAAAATGAAGCGCGGCAAGCTGAAATCCGGGGGCTCAGGCAAAAAGGTCACCAGCAAAAAGCAGGCGGTCGCGATCGGACTCTCGGAAGCCCGCAAGAAGGGCGCGAAGGTGCCGCGCAAGAAAGGTTCCTAAGCGAGCCGGTCTAACGGAGTTGAACTGGAGTTGCGGGAATCATGAAGAAATTACAGAAGAATTTTCCAGCGATTTCAGAAGGAACGCGATTGCATTTCGAACAATCCGCACCGCGCAGTCATCGAGGTTTTTTCACGTCAATTCCGCACAAAACTGAAAGTCCCGAGGTTCACCGTCGCGCTACATGGCACAGCAGCATCCCGTGGCATTCGCCTTGCTCATGCACGGAGGACGCAAATCCCATCGGAAAAGCAGGATACGCTGAGATGTCACACCCAGAGAATTCCGCGCGTCATAGTCGAGCAGCTATCGTTCTCGCAGGCGGAGACGGGACGCGGCTTCGTTCCCTGACCGAGTTCATTTGGGGTGCGGAGGTCCCGAAGCAGTTCTGTCCGCTTCTCGGCGAGCGGACGATGCTCGAGGAAACTCTGGTGCGCGCCCACGCCGCGGTCCCGGTCGAGCATACGGTGGTTGTGGTCAATCGCGCGCACCAGAGGCTCTACCGGCCGCTCCTTCGCGGGATGGCGCCGCATCAGATTGTCGAGCAGCCGAGTAATCGCGGCACCGCGCCCGCAATTCTGTTCGGGATTCACCGGCTGCGTGAACTCGGACGCAACGCATCGGTGGCTCTGTTTCCCTCGGATCATTTTGTCGGCGATACTGACCGCTTCGCGCGGCATATCGAGATGGCTTTCCAGGCGATCGACGAATTCCCGCAGCTATGCGTTCTGCTCGGCTCGACGCCGGACGCGCCCGAGCGGTCCTACGGATGGCTCGAGCCCGACGCGCGAATCTCCTTCACCCGTCCGGACATCCTTCGCGTGCGGCGATTTTGGGAAAAACCCGACCAGGAGACTGTTGCGCGGCTCTACCGCGGCGGATGCCTGTGGAACAGCTTTATCATCGTGGCTGCGTTGCCGACGCTGCAGGCGATGTTTGCAGAATATACGCCGGAGTTGTTCTGCACCTTCGGTGCCGAACTGGCAGCCCCCGCAAACGAGGAAGAGGCGGCAGAACGCCTCTATCAGCGTATCGGATCGACAGGATTCTCCGAGCAGATCCTACAGCAATGCCCCCCGAATCTCGCGGTATTGAAAATGGACGACGTCGAATGGAACGACCTGGGGGAACCGGCCAGAGTTCTCGACGTGGTGGCCGCGATGCCCCGGCGTCCGCGATGGTTCGAAAACTTCCTTTCCGGCGGCACCTTCGCGCTCGCCACCGGGAAATAGCGACCCGCGCGGAGCATTCACCGCATCGACTCACTCGAGAATCGCGATCGAGAGTGGCGGCATCACGATCCGCTTCGGCAACACTTCCACCGGCTCCTTCGACGCGAGCACGATCCGCACAGGGTGGTTATCAGCGGGGATTGGGACGAAAACCTGAACCTCCGCGAAGTTGCATATGACCTCGATCGCGCCATTGCGCATCCCTAGCCACCCGGCGGTCTCGTCGAAGTCAACGCTGATTTGATTCAGCCGCAGCGGCGGCCGACGGCGCCGGCGAAGCTCGATCAGCTTTCGATACCACGCGAGGACCTCGGCGTGTTCGCCGTGCGCACGCTCTTCCCACGTCAACTTTGATCGCGCGAATGTCTCCGGCGCCTGCGGATCGGGAACCTCGGCGGCACCGTCGATGAACTGCGCAAATTCGCGGCGGCGGCCCTCGCGAACTGCCTGTGCCAGACTCGGATCCGTGTGAGCGGTGAAATATTGAAACGGACTGGAGGCGTTCCATTCCTCGCCTTGAAAGATCAGCGGCACGAATGGAGAGGCCATTAGCAGTGCCGCCGCGATCTTCAGCTTGTCAGCCGAAATGAGATGACCGAGGCGCTCGCCGGCCGCTCGATTACCGATTTGATCGTGATTCTGGATACATACTATGAAGCGATCCGCCGGAAGTGACTCGGCTGGCCTGCCCTGAACGCGCTTTCGATACCGTGAATAGATCCCATCGTACACATATGGATTAGCCAGCGCCTTGGCGAGGTTCGCGAGCGATCCGAAATCCTTGTAGTAGCCAGAATGCTCTCGAGTGAGGCAGGCGTGTATCGCGTGGTGAAAATCGTCGCTCCACTGCGCGTCCAGGCCATATCCGCCGGCTTCCGTCGAAGTAACCAGTCGAGGCTGATTGAGATCGCTTTCCGCGATCACCAGGAACTGGCGTCCGAGTTGCGCCTCGAGCACGCGAACCTCGGTTGTAAGCTGTTCGAGCACGTGAACCGCCGATGCGTCGAAAATAGCGTGTACTGCGTCCAGGCGTAGACCGTCGACATGATAGTCGCGCAGCCACATCAGCGCATTGTCGCAAACCAGACGTCTGACTTCGACGCTACCCGCGTCGTCGAAATTGACCGCATTGCCCCACGGCGTGCGATAGCGATCTGTCAGGTAGGGGCCGAGAGTCGGAAGAAAATTTCCGGATGGCCCGAAATGATTGTAGACCACATCGAGAATAACCCCGAGCCCAACTCGGTGGCATGCATCGACGAGCCGCTTCATTGCGTCGGGGCCGCCGTACGCATGATGCGGCGCGTAAAGATCCACGCCGTCGTAACCCCATCCGTGATCGCCGGGGAATTCGCCGACCGGCATCAATTCGAGGTAGCTGATACCGAGTTCCTTCAGATACTCAAGCCGGCTGATTGCGGCGTCGAAGGTGCCCTCCGCGGTGAAGGTCCCGACGTGGCATTCGTATATTATAGCCAAGCCGAGTGGCGGCGCGCGCCAACCGCGGTCGGACCAACGGAATACCGAATGATCGACCGGATGCGAAAATCCCGTCACGCCTTCGGGTTGAAAAGGCGACCGCGGATCGGGAATCGGATCGTGGCCGTCGATGCTGAAGGCATAGTCGGCATCCGCGACGCTGTCTTCAATCTCGACCGACCACCAACCTCTCTCATCCTGATGCAGCGGGAGAGTGTTTCCGGCGGCTACCAGCTCAACCTTGCGTGCGAACGGCGCCCATAGCCGGCGCCGGTTCATTCCGGGTTCGCCTCGCGCGAGAGCAGCGCGACCGGAAAGCGACGCAAGAGTTCCGCAACACCGATTCGACCCTCGGCCCACCTGTCGCCGCTGAGATGATTGAACCATCTGCCCTTTGGCAGCTCGATCGCGGTGTTGCGCCAATCGCCACCGAGCTTCACCGTCAGACGCGGTGCGACTGCGACCACAGAGCCCGCACGTGCGTATGCGATCGCATGATCCGCCCTGCTGCCCCACACTCGAAGGCGTTGGATATCCGCCTCCGCGCCGAACCATTCGGGATGACTGCGGCGAAGCGCCAGCCCCTGTTTGACGAGCCACAGCTTTGGCAGACCTTCGTCAGCGCGCTCCATCACCTGCTCGGGAGTCGCATCCCTGATTTGACGCAGCATTACGCGGCGGCGGCCGAAATCGACGGGACGGCGATTATCTGGATCGACCAGGGCGAGGTTCCACAGCTCGCAGCCCTGGTAAAAGTCGGGGACACCCGGCGCGGTCAGCTTGATTAGCGTCTGCGCAAGTGAGTTGACGCGGCCCGGATCGCGTATGCCCGCGACAAATTCTTCCACCGCACGCCGAAACCGCATATCGTCATAGATTCCTTCAATAAAGTTCCGGACCGCGGCTTCGTATCGCTGATTTTGCTCAGTCCATGAGGTATGGACTTTCGCTTCTCGTATCGCTTTTTCCGCGTACTTGGTAATGCGTTCTTTCTCAATTGGCCACGCACCCACGATCGCCTGATATAGATGATATTCGAAGTTGCTATCAGGAAGCTCGCCGGTGCGGTATGGGCGGTTGATTTCCGACCATTGTTGGCACGTGCTGCGCCACAGGCCGGGAATCTCGGAGAGCACGAACAGACGCGCGCGAACATCTTCACTGCGCTTGGTGTCGTGGGTGGACGTCGCCAGCATCGTGCGCGGCCATTTCCTGTGAATCTCGCGCGACCATCGATAGAAGGCGTGCTGGTTAGTCCCGAAGACATCCGGATTGCCGCCTACATCGTTGAGCGCGATCATCCGATTGAAACTATAGAAAGCCGTATCCTCGACACCCTTCGCCATCACCGCGGCCGAAGTTTGCTGGAAACGCATCGCCAGCTCTACCGCGGCACCGTTCGGAACTCGCAGGCGCAGAATCTCACTGAGGAAATCGAACAGACGGAGATCGAGATCGGGGCGATACTCCTTCGCCGCCGCGATGGTCTTCGCGATCAGGCGCTCATCCTCGCGCGAAACCTCATTCGGCTCGCGCGCGTAGGTGCGGTAAACCTCCTCGCATGCAAGCACCGCACGCAGCACTTCGTGTACTTCGTGGCGGGAATGGTCACGATAAAGGATGCTCGCCTCGCACACCTCGAGAAATTTCGCGGTCAACCGGTTTACCTCGCTGCCCAGCGAACCGCGCATCGCGAGCTGTTTTTTCGCGCGCGCCAACGACTGAAAATCCGACGCGTCGCCGGTAAATTCGCGATACCCCTCGGTAAGAGGTTTCGCGCCCGCAGGATCGACGAAAAGCCGCCCGACAATATTGAGAAAGTCGTAACCCGAGGTTCCGTCAATTGGCCACGACTCACGCAGACGCTCGTCATATGCGAGAATCTTCTCCACTACGATCCAGGTATTCGGCGCAGCCGCTCGCAACCGTTCCAGATAGCCGATCGGGTCACGCAAGCCGTCGATATGATCGATCCTCAGGCCTGACAGACGACCTTCGTTCACCCATTTCCGGGTCAGCGCATGCGTCGCCTCGAATACCTGCACGTTCTCCATGCGCAGTCCGACCAGGGTCGAGATATCAAAGAAGCGCCGGTAACCCAAATCCCGCGCAGCCATTCGCCAGTCCGCAAGGCGATAATTCTGCGCCTCCAGCACTTCGTGCAACTGAGCGGCATCAGAGTTGATTTGCGCAATCGCGCGATCGATCGCAGTGGCTATAACCGGATCATCATGCATCAACTTCGCGAGCATCGCCGCCATCAGGCGGCGATCACGATTGCGCCGGTTGATATTGCCGCGATCGGTCGAGGCTGCCGCGGGGAGCTCCGTGAAAGCATCGGCTAGATAGGCCAGCGAATCCGACGGATAGATTTTGTCCGCCGCAGCCAGAATGAGTCTGAGCGATCGGGGCGCAAGCGGGAACGTGCGATTGTCGAAGCCCACGACAAACTCAGCGCCGTCGCGGCCGATCCGCAGCTTGCCTTCCGCCAGCACGACGCCATATTGATCCGCCAGCACCGGCATCAGCAGAATATTGTGAATGCGCCGTTCCGGCGGCTCCCAGTCCACGTCGAAATACGCCGCGTACGCGCTCGAGGGTCCGTTTCGCAGGACATCCCACCACCACGGATTTTCGCGGCCGGTTATCGCCATGTGGTTGGGGACGATATCGAGTATCTGGCGCAAGCCGTTGCGCTCGATCGCGGCGCACATCCGCTCGAACGCCGGAACCCCGCCCAGTTCTTGGTTGACGTGCGAATGATCGACGACATCGTAGCCGTGAGTGCTTCCGGGAGCCGCCTGAAAGTACGGCGAGCAATATAGGTAATCGATTCCCAGTTCTTCCAGATATGGCACAAGCTCCGCAGCCGCATCGAAACCAAACTGGCTATTCAGCTGGATCCGGTATGTTGAAAGCGGTTCACGCAACACGGCGCATAACCATCAGCGATCGCGGCTCGATCAACAACTCGCTGCCCGCCGCGCAGTCCTTGACCGCCGCGTCTTCGGGCCGAGCCGCTTCGGCCGTGTAGATTTCGCGATGCCAGCTCTTTCCCCACTCTTCGGCCGGTAAAGTGAACTTCACCACCTCCCAATGGGCATTGAAGATCAGGTAAAATGAATCATCTACGATCCGCCGTCCATACTGATCGGGAGTCGGAATGACTTCTCCGTTCAGAAACACCGCCAAAGACTTGGCAAAGCCGTTGCCCCAATCCTCGTCGGACATCGTCTTCGCGTCCGGACGAAACCACGCGATATCTTCCACTTCCGAACCGCGAATCGATCGTCCCTGAAACCACTTGCGCCGCTGAAAGACCGGATGCTGTTTGCGCAACGCGATCATCTTGCGCGTGAACTCGAGCAGATCCCGATCGGCGTTTTTCCAATCGAGCCACGACAGTTCACTATCCTGGCAATAGGCATTGTTGTTGCCCTGCTGGCTGCGGCCCATCTCATCGCCGGCCACAAGCATCGGGACACCCAGCGACAGGAACAAGGTCGCAAGGAAGTCGCGCCTGAGCCGCCATCTGAGCGATGCGACGCCTTCGTCCGCGCTCGGACCCTCTACGCCACAATTCCAGGAACGATTGTTGGACTCGCCATCGCGATTCTCTTCGCCGTTCGCCTCGTTGTGCCGATCGTTGTAGCTGACCAGGTCGGTCAGCGTAAATCCGTCATGCGCCGTGATGAAGTTGATGCTCGCGTAGGGGCGCCGGCCGTTTGATTCGTAGAGATCGGAGCTGCCCGTCAGCCGGGAAGCCAATTCACCCACGCTCTGATCTGCACCGCGCCAATAGTCACGCACCGCGTCGCGATACTTGCCATTCCATTCCGACCACAACACCGGAAAATTGCCGACTTGATAACCGCCCTGCCCCAGGTCCCATGGTTCCGCGATCAGCTTGATCTGCGACAGGACCGGATCCTGATGAATGATGTCGAAGAACGCGGACAAGCGATCGACCTCGTGCAGCTCGCGCGCCAGGGCCGCGGCCAGATCGAAGCGAAATCCGTCAACGTGCATCTCCAGCACCCAGTAGCGCAGGCTGTCCATTATCAGCCGCAGGGGTTGAGGATGCCGCATGCGCAGAGTGTTGCCGCAGCCGGTATAGTCCATGTAATAGCGCGGTTGATCCTCGACCAGGCGGTAATATGCGCCGTTGTCCACTCCGCGAAAGCAGATCGTGGGACCGAGCTGGTTTCCTTCGGCAGTATGGTTGTAAACAACATCGAGTATAACTTCGATTCCCGCCGCGTGGAGCGTTCGGACCATATTCTTGAATTCGCCGACCATATCTCCCGGCGCACTACCGGAAGAAAACCGGTTGTCGGGTGCGAAAAACCCTATCGAGTTATACCCCCAATAGTTATTCAGCCCACGCTCGACCAAATGGCGATCGGCGACCGACTGATGAATCGGCATCAACTCGACAGCGGTGATTCCAAGCGAGGTCAAATGATCGATCGACGACGGATGAGCTATTCCGGCGTAGGTGCCGCGCAACGCCTCGGGAATGTCAGGATGCAGCCTGGTATAGCCCTTTACGTGAAGCTCGTAGATGACGGTCTCATGCCATGGCGTGCGCAATTGGGTATCGTTGCGCCAATCGAAGAACGGATCGACCACCACACTCTTCGGAACAAACGCGGCGCTGTCACGATCGTCGCGCGAGAGGTCTTCCTCGCCGCTCCCGATCGTGTAGCCGAACAGTGCGTCGTCCCATTTGATCGTGCCGTCGACCGCCTTTGCGTAGGGATCGATTAGAAGCTTGGCCGGGTTGAACCGATAGCCATGTTCAGGATCGTAAGGACCGCTCACGCGATATCCATACCGCAAACCCGATTTCAGTCCGGCAATGTATATATGCCAGACGCTGTCGGTCTTTTCGGTTATAGGTATTCGCGTGGTCTCGTGGTCGCCGCCGCTCTCTTCGAACAGGCACAACTCGACGCCTTCAGCGTTCTCGCTGAAAAGCGCGAAGTTGACGCCAGCCCCGTCCCAGTTGGCTCCCTGAGGATAGGGGCTGCCGGGCATAAGCTCATTTTTGATCATCGACGGACTTCCTTCCCTTTAGTCCGTTATGGAAACCCGGCACGCGCGCCAAATAGATGACCGGCGTCGTGTGCCGGGAGTGAACCGTTCATACGGAGCGAGTCGTACGAGTCGATGGCTCCGGCGCGTCGTCAGTGCATCGAGCCATTCACCTGCGCGATCGTGATCGCATTCTTCACATCGTGGACGCCGCTGGTCTGCTGCGCCAATTCCATCGCGCGTTGAGCCACCCCGGCGCTGGGTGCGGTACCGCTCAAGGTCACGACGCCTGCGATGGTATCAACATGGATGTCGGTGCCCGTGGTGATCTTGTCGTCGTGCAGCGCAGTTTTGACCTTCGCGGTAATGGCAGTGTCCTTAACCGCGCGCGCGGTGCCGTGATAGGCGTCGCTGGCCGCGTTGGCTGCGGACGAGCCCGCGCTTTGCATATCGCTCGATGCTGAGGATTGTGCGAACGCCAGCGGCGTCGAGGACAAGGCAAGCGCGAGAACCGGCAGTGCAATTATCCTTTTGCTGATTTTCATTGCCTCTCTCCGTTTTGTGACTTTAGCCCACATTGAACCGGGTCCGAACCCGCGAGCACCGCGGCAGATCAGTCCACGCCTTGCGACTTGAACCAGTGCTGGATCTCTTCGCGCCGATCTCCCGACCGCTCCTGGATCTTCCCGACCAGGATGTCGAGATCACCCGAGGCTTCTTTGAGGTCGTCGTCGGTCAGTTGACCCCATTTCTTTTTAATCTGGCCGCCAAGCTGCTTCAGCTTCCCTTTCATCTGATCGCTGTTCATTTTTCTGTCTCTCCTCGGCGGGTGACCTTTTCGTCACGCCGTCCGTAACGAAGAGAGCAATACCAAGGCCAGCGAAATTGTTTCGGAATCCAGTGGATTTCGCTCACTGCACGCCGCGAAATTTTTTCATACTTCAGGTGAATCGGCGCCGAGAATGCTGCGGACCGATCGGGCGATCATCACTTCCTCATCCGTGCGGATGACGCGTACCGCGACTCGCGCGCCGTCGGTCGAGATCAGCGCCGCATTCTGCGCGTTGCGCGACTCATCCAGCTCGAGACCGAGGAAATCCAGTCCGTCGCATATTCGCGCGCGAACCGGGGGCGCTTTTTCGCCGATACCTCCGGCAAAAACCAGCGTGTCGAGTCCGCCAAGCGCAGCCGCATATGCTCCGATCCACTTCTTCGCCTGATAGCAAAAGATCTCCACCGCTTCCGCCGCGCGAACATCCGAAGACTCGCGCGCGAGCAGGTCCCGCATGTCGGAGCTCGTCTCCGATATTCCGAGGAGGCCCGACTTATGATTCACCATGTCGTCGAATTGTGACGCGGTCATCTTTTCGGCGTGTGCCAGGTAGGAAACCAATCCGGGGTCCACATCGCCAGAGCGCGTACTCATGACGATTCCCGCCGCGGGAGTAAACGCCATCGAGGTGTCGATGCTTTTGCGATCGCGTACCGCCGCGATACTCGCGCCGCTACCCAGATGCGCAAGGATAACGCGGCCGCAAGCCGCATCCGCGCCGGCGACCCGCTCGAGTTCCCAAATCAAATAGGCATACGACAAACCGTGGAAACCGTAGCGGCGAACGCCCTGCGCCTCGTAGCGGCGCGGAATCGCGAGCATCTTCGCGACCCGAGGCAGGTCGTGATGAAAGGCGGTGTCGAAGCATGCGATCTGGGTCACCGCGGGATACCGCCGCTGAAAGGCCTCGGACAACACAATCTCTTCCGGCAGATGCTCAGGGTCAAAGGAGCTTAGATGTCGCAGTTCCTTGATCATCTCTGGAGTGATTCGCTGCGGTTCCCAATACTTCGGTCCGCCATGCACGATACGGTGGCCCACTGCGCACAGCGCGCCGCGATCGATTCGTTTCTCGATCCAATCCATCAGCAATCCCACGGCGGCCTGATGGTCCGGCGCCCTCACGTTCCGTTCGACGGTATCTGACTGGCTCGATCCTTTTACTTTGAAACTGCTCTTCGGACCCCCTACCCCTTCAATCGATCCGTGCACAACGCGCTCCAGTGCCGCGTCCATTTTAAACAGCGCGAACTTGATACTCGACGAACCGCCATTGACGGTCAGGATGCGTGAGTCGGATGTATTCATCGAATACCCTCTCGTCGAATCGCGAACGATTGCCACCCAAGTTTATTTCGCGCTTTCGGCTTCCTTGACGGTCGCGTGATATTTGCGCCGGATCTCGGCGATATTAACCCCAGGCTTCGGAAGCTTGATGTTAATCCGCTGCATCGTCTCGACGATGATTTGAGCAATAGCCAGATCGCGAAACCATTTGTGATCGGCGGGAATCACGAACCATGGTGCGTTCTCGGTGCTGCATTTGCCGATTGCATCTTCGTAGGCCGCTTCATAGCTGCCCCAGAGTTCCCGTTCCGAGTAGTCGGACTCGCTGATCTTCCAGCGCCGCGCATGATCGTCGAGCCGCCGCTTGAACCGCTGCAGTTGCTCGTGCTTGCTGATATGCAAAAAGAATTTCAGAATGTGCGTGCCGCTGGCGACGAGGCGCTGCTCGAAGTGGTTGATCTGCTGGTAGCGCTTCGACCAGACGCTTTTCGGGGCCAGGTCGTGAACGCGCACGATTAGCACATCCTCGTAGTGCGAGCGGTTGAACGCCACAACCTCGCCACGCCGTGGAGCATGCTGCTCGATCCTCCATAAAAAATCGTGCGCGAGTTCCACCGATGACGGTGACTTGAAACTGATCACGCGGCAGCCTTGCGGATTCATCGCGCCGATCACATGCCGGACGACGCCGTCCTTGCCCCCCGCGTCGAGAGCCTGAAGGCAAATTAGCAGCGAGCGCTTCGACTCCGCATAGAGCTTGAACTGTAACTGGTCCATCGTTCGCTGGAGCTTGGCCATCTCCGCCAACGCGGATTTCTTGTCTTCATCCGGGTCCGAGAAATCCGGATCGAAATCTTTCAGCCGGACGCGCGTGCCCGGCGCGATACGAAATTTGTTGCAATAGTTCATCCGGCGTGGCCCCGATCGATTGATAGCGCGCGCTCCTGAAGTGCCGCTATCATAATTGCGCATGACAGCCCGCCAGTGCGACGGCTAAGCTGCGCATCGAGCAGCTTTCAGACCGAGACCGGAGTGTTGCCCCGCTTCCCGCGCCGATGGTACGGTGGACGGCTCAGGCGCGCGCATCGCGCGCGTTTGTCTTTATGGCCGTCCCCGTCGTCTAGCTCGGCCTAGGACACCGGCCTTTCACGTCGGTAACACGGGTTCAAATCCCGTCGGGGACGCCAA
>JBARDN010000172.1:0-4207 GCA_049795175.1 Binataceae bacterium (SeqCode)
AATCCCATCGCTGATGCCATTGTCCCCCGCGCGCCGCTGTCCGTCTTTCGGAAACATTTTGCGGCGTGGTCATTAGCTAGCGGATCGCAGGCCGGGTCATCAAGATGCCGGATCGTCGCGGTCCGGCGGCAGCAGCATCCGCACCAGGAAAGACTCGCGGCGGAAGAAGCCCATCGTGTGGTACGAATCGCCCAGCCGCAGCAGCGCGTAGTCGAGATAATGCACCAGCTCGTGCATGAGGGTGCGCACGAAAGTGCGCGGCCTGACCACGTCGTGGCGCTGCGCGGTGCGCATCCACAGGACGATATTCGCGGGCGTGCGCGAGCGCGCGTCGAAGGGATAGAACAGGCCGTGCAATTCGCCGCGCTGATTTCGCGGACGGACGCTTCGCACGTCGACCGCCAGCGGCATCACGGCGGCCATCCGGCAGACCTCGATCGCGACCGCGCGAGTGGCCTCGGCGATGGCGACCGATCCTCCCGATTCTAGCGCGCGGCCGAGCGCGGCGACGGCCTCGCGCGCGGAGGCGGTCGCCTCGAAATCGAATTTGCCGATCTCGTCGCTACGCAGGTACGCACGCTGCGCGAGCGGCGGCATCCGGTAGAAAAACGCCGGCAGCTTGCGCTCGGCGGAGGGCGGTTTTTTCGCAGTCGGCATCGCGGATACGCGCGCGGCCATTGCGTGTGCGGCGCGCTTTCGTATCATCATCGAATCCGCACAGCGTTTGCGAGGGGTTATGGAGCTCAAGTCGATACCGATCGCGAAGCCTTCCGAAGACATCAACGTAATCGTCGGTCAGTCGCATTTTATCAAGACGGTCGAGGACTTGTTCGAAGCGCTGGTGCAGGCGGTTCCGCAGATCCGTTTCGGCGTTGCGTTCAATGAGGCTTCCGGCCCTTGCCTGGTGCGGCATACCGGCACTGACGAGGCGCTCGAACATGCGGCGACCGAGGCGGCGCGCGCGATCGGCGCGGGGCACATCTTCGTCGTAATGCTCGGCAACGCGTTTCCGGTGAACGTGCTGAATCCGATCAAATCGGTCGCGGAGGTCTGCACGATTTTCTGCGCGAGCGCCAACCCGCTGCGGATCATCGTCGCCGAAGACGCAGGCGCGCGCGGCGTCATCGGAGTGATCGACGGCGAGCCGCCCAAAGGCGTCGAGAGCGAAGCGGATCAGAAAGATCGCCACGCGATGCTCCGGCGATTCGGCTACAAACAGTAGGCGCGGCGCAAAAAGTAACTTCGGAACCAGCGCACGATTCCGGTATGATCGTCGGAGGTTGAGCGCGCGGGCGCCAGCTCGAGGTGGGTGTGGCCAAGGTTGGTGACAAGCGGGGCGGGAAGAGCCGCAAGCAGCGCGAATGGCGGGTTGCCGGATGGCGCGTGCGCAACCTCGCGGGCGCGGCGCTCCTGCTGATCATCTTCGCGACCGGTTTCTACCTCGCGCAACTCTACGGCGAAATTTCCGCGATGATCGAGCAGCGCCGCGAGGCGCTCACCAGCGCAATCTATTCCGCACCCGCTACGATTCGCCCGGGCGACGATATCGTCCGCACCGGCCTTATCGATCGCCTGAATCATCTGAGCTACACGCAGACCGCCACTCCCGCGTCGCCCGGCGAGTACTCGCGCGCTCCGGGTCTGATCACGATTTACACGCGCTCCTTCACGGTTGGGGCCGCTGACTATCCGGATGCGATCGTGCGAGTCGCGCTTAACGGCGTTCGAGTCTCGAACGTGATCGATTCGTTCGGCGTATCCAAGCATTCGGTTGCGCTCGAACCCGAGGTGATCGGGCGTCTGCTGCCGGGCGCTCCGGCCGAGCGCGTCGAGGTGGCGTTGGGCGAGATGCCGCCGTACCTGGTCAACGGGCTTATCGCGACCGAGGATCGATGGTTCTATTACCATCCGGGGATCGATCCGATTCGCGTGATCGAAGCCGCGTTCGTCGATCTGCGGTCGCATCATCTGGCGCAAGGCGCCAGCACACTGACGCAGCAGCTCGCGCGCACCTTTATGGATCGGCACGAGCGCAGCTTCAGCCGGAAATTCCGCGAGCTCGCGGTCGCGCTCGTGCTCGAGATGCAGCTGGGCAAGCGCGATATTCTCGAACGCTACATCAACGACGTTCCGATGGGCTCGTATGACGGCACGCCGATCGAGGGCCTCTCGCAGGCCGCGCGCTACCTGTTCAACCGGGACCTGCGCGAGGTCACGCCGGCCGAGGCCGCGACTCTTATCGGGATGATCCAGGCGCCGAGCCTCTACGATCCGCGGCGGCATCCGGAAAACTGCCTGGTGCGGCGAAATATCGTCCTCGGCGTGATGAAGGACGCGGGTGTGATCGACGCGGCAACCTATCAGCGTGCGCTCGCGGAGCCTATCGACGTAACCAAGCCGCCGGGGCTGCGCCGTGCGCCATACTTTACCGACTATGTGACGAGTTTCGTCGATAAGATTCCCGGGCTCAACGGGCACCTGGAAGGGCTCAAGGTTTACACTACGCTCGACCCGGAGATGCAGGCGCTTGGACAAGAGGCGATCGAGCAGAATCTGGCGCAACTCGAGAAATCGCACAGCAGGCTGCGCCGCGCGGACAAAACCAGACAACTCGAAAGCTCGATGGTTGTGCTCGACGCCGAAAGCGGTGCGATTCGCGCGATGGTCGGCGGACGCGACTACTCGTCGAGCCAGTTCAACCGGGCTGCGATGGCCGAGCGCCAGCCGGGTTCGGCGTTCAAGCCGATTGTCTATCTGGCCGCGCTCGATCCTTCGCGCGCGCCGTTCTCTCCCGCGATGACGCTGGCGACCGTCCTGCCCGACCGGCCGATGACGTTCGGAACATGGACGCCGGTCAACTACGAGCGAACTTACCAGGGGCAGGTGACAGTCGCGCAGGCGCTGTTCGAGTCGCTCAACGTGCCGACGGCGTGGGTCGGCAGCCAGCTCGGCCCCGCGCGCATCGTGCAGACCGCTCACGAGCTTGGAATCCACGAAGAGCTGCCGGCGGTGCTGCCAATCTCGATCGGCGCCGACGAGACGACGCTGCTCGAACTGGTCGGCGCGTACCAGGTCTTCGCGAATGCGGGCGCGCAGGATCCGCCGTACGCGGTTGCGGCGGTCGTCGACGCCGCAGGGCACGTGATCTTTCATCACGAGGACGACGAGAATCGCGTGATCAATCCCTCGGTTGCATATTTGATCACCGGCGCGCTCGAGCAGGTGCTGCGTTACGGCACCGGAGCGTCGGCGCGGCGCATGGGACTCAAATTTCCGGCAGCAGGGAAGACTGGCACCACGCAGGATTATCATGACGGATATTTTATCGGGTACACGCCTGACCTGGTGTGCGGCGTGTGGGTCGGCTTCGATGAGCCGCAGAGCCTCGGGATGCCGGGTGCCAGCGCCGCGCTGCCGGCGTGGGTGAATTTCATGGTACACGCGGTGCCGGACGACTCGCCGGATTTCGCCGAGCCCTCTGGAATCGTGATGGCGACGATTGATCCGCAAAGCGGCGGCCTGGCGACGCCCGCGTGTCCGCGCGCCATAGCGCTGCCGTTCCTGGTCGGCACCGCTCCGACCACCACGGCGTGTGGCGGCGGAGGAATTCTGGCCTCGCTTCCCGCGGTGCTGGGCGGCACACCGAATCCTCCAGCAGGTAACACAACCGCTCCTGGAGCCATCCCGCCGAATCCTGGCGCGCGTCCATCGTCAGGCGGAATCAGCGGCTTTTTTCATCGCTTGTTTCATTGATCAACCGCATATCCGGTTGTTCTTCACGCCTCCCGGTTTTCCGCCAGTGGGGGCGGCGTCTCGCCGGCCTCTTGAGCGCTCAAGTCGCCGCGATGCGGCGAAGACCGGCGAGCCGGTCCTACTGGCAAATTTTCGCCCAGCGAACCTGGTTTATCGATTCGGGGCGGCGCGACGCCGTTGCCGTCGATCGCGCGGATACTCACTATGTACTTTCCCGGCGCGTCCGGTGAGAAACAGAATTTCCAGACGGTCCATACATACGCTGCCTGATTACTAACTAAGGAAGCCTCGCGCCACGATGTTCCGTTATCGAACGAGACTTGCACGCGATTGATTTCATAATCTGACTAACTGGCTAATGGACTCTACTCAGCCGGATCGGGATCGCCGTCCGAGCCCGGCGAATCGTAGTCCGGCTCGGCGGTGTCTTCGACCGGCGCGAGCGGTTCTATCT
>JBARDN010000173.1:0-16421 GCA_049795175.1 Binataceae bacterium (SeqCode)
CGCGCGCGCGCCGCATGCAGCGCCGCGACCACGCTCAGCGCCGCGGTCATCCCGCTGACTTTATCGGCCAGCGCCATCTTGACCGCGGTCGGCTGCCCGCTTTTGCCGCCCTGCACATGTTCCATCCCGGAGTAGCCCTGGATGACGGGATCGTAGGCGGGAAAATTCGCGTAGCGTCCCTTGGGCGGGAATCCGCAGATCGAGCAATAGACGATCTTGGGATTCGCGCGGCGGATATCGGCGTAACCGATGCCCAGGCGCTCGGCGACGCCGGGACGATTGTTCTCGACGATCGCGTCAGACTTCACCGCCAGGCGGCGCACGAGATCGCGGCCGTGCTCTTTCTTGATATCGATCACGACGCTGCGCTTGTTGCGGTTGAAATTCAGAAACGCGGCCGTGAGCCCGTTTCTTTTCGGCCCGACATTGCGGCGCAGCGAATCGCCCTCGGGCGACTCGACTTTGATCACGTCCGCGCCCAGATCGCCCAGCAGCATGGTGCAGAACGGTCCCGAAATGACGGCGGTCAAATCCAGAATGCGAAAACCGGCCAGAGGTCCCTCAGCCATAAAACTAATTCCTCGATTACTTCCGCGCGTGCCGGACGTGTGCCCGCGATCGGCGCGCCGGGCATTGCCCGATCGTGCGGTCGCGGGTGAGAAGCCTGCTTAGCCCGCCCAGACTTCCGCGTCAAGGCGCGTCGCTGAGCAAAATTGCGGCTAACCTCGATCGGTGGGTCCTCAACCTTCCTCTGAACGCTGCTCTGCGTAATGGATCTCGTTACGTACATCTTGACATCTGTCGCGTTAGCCATTACATCAGCAATATGATCAAAAGCTTCATCCACAAAGGGCTGGAGGAGCTATATAGAACAGGAAAGAGCGCAAGGGTGTCCCCTCCCCTCCAATACCGCTGCAAGCGTCGGCTCGATATCCTCAACGCTGCTAGTGCCCTACGTCAGCTAAACCAACCTGGGCTCGGATATCACAAGTTGCATGGGATTGAACGACATGCGATTTCAGTCAACGGGCCATGGCGGATAACCTTCGAATGGCAGGAACCTAACGAAGCCCATCGTGTGAATCTGGAGCAATACCACTGAGCGAGGAGATACTCATGAAGCGCGAATATAAGGCAGCTTTGGAAATCAAGCGCGAACCGACCCATCCCGGCGAGATTTTACTTCACGATATCCTGCCTGCGCTTGGGCTAAACGTCGCAGAGGCGGCAGGCAAGCTGGGCGTGTCGCGCCAGACTCTCTATCGGATCACCCAAGGCAGCGCTGCGGTAACTCCCGAGATGGCGGTGCGGTTCGGAAAGTTGTGCGGCAACGGTCCCGAACTGTGGCTCAATCTCCAGCAGCAGCACGATCTCTGGTGCGCGAGACGAAAACTTGGCAGCAAGATCGACCGGATTCCCACTATGCAGGAAGTCTAGACCTGCCGATAAACGGCAGTAGCGTTCCGTCTGTGGTGACTACATCTTAGAGCATCGCTCGCGCTTATTGTACGACTCTGGCTGACGAACGGTCTGACGATTACTAGTGTCGAGAAATTGCGGCCAATTCTCTTTCGATGCCATCGCCCTACTGGCGAAGAGGCGCGGGCACCTTCCACGCGCTCGATTCCTGAACGCTCCGTAATTCAGCGGAACGCGCGCACCGCTCGAACGCGATTCCTTATTGCGCGGCAACTTTCGGAATACTGGTTCCGAACGCGACCTTCAGGTCGTCGCCCGCGAATGGATAGACGTGAACCATCCATCCAAACGCGAGCGGCAGAAAATGTCCGCCCGCGCTCTGGCACGCGGCCGCGGTGTGAATCTTTCCGGTGAATCCAAAACGTCCGTCGGCGAAGACGCCATACTTATGATCCCGATCCAGCGCCTCGGGATTCGCCGCGATCGGAATCATCCCGGGAAGATTCTGCTCCCCCTGCCCGACGTTGCCGCGCAGCAGGTCGTCGAGCGAGATGCTGGCCGGCAGGCAGATGTCGATATGCTCATGCCAGCGCGCGATTCCGAGCGGCACCAGCGCATCGAGATCGTCCTGCGTGAAGTATGCAGGTGCACTGTACATCGCTCCGACCAGGACATAGTTGCCGTCGGGCTGCTTGACGTACAGCAGCGACCCCGGATGCGCAGGATTGAAGTGCCCCTGATATTCGTCGTTGGCCCAGGCGTAGTTGGTGAAGTGATAAACGTCCTGCGGAACCGAGGGCATGAAAATCTGGAAGCCGCGCGCGAGCGCCACGCGATAGTTGCGATATGGCGAAAGCACGCCGCGCAAGGTGGACAGAAGAGCGGTGGCGCGATCGGTATCCTCGGGCGTTGCGGTGCGCAGATCGGTCATCCGCATGTGTCCGTTCATCTGCATCTCGGCGCCCATCCCGTTGACCGATGCGCTCGTGGCCATCGGCGCCGCCGCGCCCATACCGGGCATCGAATTCATCGCGTCCTTGTCCTGCGCCATAAGCGGCGCAGAGATTACGGCGGCGAGCGCCGCCACGGCTAAGACTGATGCAAGCTTCTTCATGTCGGTATCTCCCGGACTGTGTGGGCGCGGGACGCGCGGTTCACTTCCGATCGCTGCGCAGCCGCGCGTGCGAGAGCGCGGGCAACTCGCGCCGCACGCGCTCCTGGTATTCAAGATCGATCGGCGCGATCACCACGCCTTCGTAGTCGGCGCCGCGCGCCAGCACCCGTCCCCACGGATCGACGATCATCGAGTTTCCGTAGTCGCTGAACCCATGCGGATTCGGTCCGAACTGTGCCGGTGCGATCAGGTAAACCTGGTTCTCGATCGCGCGGGCGCGAATCAGCGTTTCCCAGTGCGCCTCGCCGGTCGGAAAAGTGAACGCGCTCGGCAGCGTGATGATCTGTGCGCCGGCGAACACCAGCCGCCGGTAGAGCTCCGGGAAGCGCAGGTCGTAACAAACCGTAAGCCCGATCGTTCCGAGCGGAGTCGGCGCCGCGACCACTTCCGCGCCGGGTATCTTCACGTCGGACTCGCGCGCGGTCACGCGGCCGGGCAGGTCGATATCGAACAGGTGAATCTTGCGGTACACCGCGATCCGCGAGCCGTTGGGGCCAAGCAGCACCGAGGTGTTGTAGTTGCGCGGCTGGCCGGGGACGCGCTCCGCGATCGATCCTGCGATCAGATGGAGTTGCAGCTCGCGCGCCAGGCGCGCCATCCGCGTGACCGATTCCCCCTCGAGCGTTTCTGCCGCGGCGGACTCTTCCGCGCGCTTGCCGCGCCAGTTGAACATCTCGGGCAGCGCGACCAGATTGGCGCCGCGCGCGGCCGCGACCCGCACCAGGCGTTCGGCGCGTTCGAGGTTGGCGGCCTTGTCGGAAGCTGCTGCCATCTGGATTGCGGCCGCGAGGTAAGTCATCGGAATTTCACCGTCTCGAATTTCGACGTCTCAAAGCCGGATTATCGCGCTTTTCGATCGCGCAAAATAGCGCGTAAAAAGTGCGTCAATAGCGCGGGACCGAGGGGTCGGCCTCGAGCGACCATGCGTTAATACCGCCGGCCAGGTTGACGACGCGGGTAGAGCCGTTGCGCGTCAAGTACATTCCCACCTGCGCGCTGCGCATTCCGTGATGACATACGACGATCGTCTCGCGCGCCGGATCGAGTTCGCCGATTCGCGCCGGAATGTCGTTCATCGGAATATGCACCGCGCCCGGAAAAGCCGCCAGCGCGATTTCGCCCGGCTCGCGCACGTCGAGGATGAACACCGTTTCGCCGCGTCCGAGCCGTGCCTTCAATTCGGCCGGATGAGTCTCGGAAAGCTCTGCCATGCCGCGATGATTACTCTGGGCCGACTCGCGGCGCTACTGCGTGACGACGTCCGGATACAGCTTGACCTTCGCAAACCGCGGCAGCATCGGCATCGGGATCGAAAAAGCAAAATGGTCGCTTGCGCCCGGCTTGAGCGGATCGAAGTGCGGCTTCTCGTTCAGGATGCGGCCAACCTCTGCATCCTCGTCCATCGTGACCGCCTGCGAGTTGTAAACCGTTTCAGCGTGAACGATCTTGCCGTGGCTATCTTCGAAGCTGAAGATGAATTTCACGTAGTTGATCGGATGAGAATCGGTGTTGACCACTTGGCCAGTGACCACCAGATTGGGCGGCATGCAGCACGAGCGCATGATTCTATCGGTGCTGATAGTCACCTGCACATCCTTCACTTGCTGGACCTGGGTCTTGGGATGATCGTAGAGCATGTGCGTCATCGCGGCCTGTTTCGCGGCCACCGAGTTGTCCTTGATCGTGACGGCGGCCATCACGGTGACGGCGGCCAGTACGCTCGATGCGACTGCCAGAGCGGTGAAACCGATAGGTCCAATATGCTTTTTCATGTGCGGGCTCCCGGCTACGATCTTGGCCGGGAGTCCATGCAAATGTCAAACTGGTATTAGTCACTCTGACCGGCCCAAAGAACCAATTGAATGAATATTGACGGCAAAACCGGGTCGAGCGAAGACCGCGCCCTGATGGCGCTGGCATTCGAGCAGGCTCGTAAGGCCGCATCGGAAGGCGAGGTTCCCGTCGGTGCGATCGTGTCGGTCGCGGGAAAGGAGATTGCCGCCAGCCATAACCGTCCGATTTCGTTGAACGATCCGACCGCACACGCCGAGGTTCTGGCGATTCGTGAGGCCGCCCGCGCATTCGGCGCATACCGTCTGACCGAGGCCGCGCTTTACGTGACGCTCGAGCCGTGCGTGATGTGCGTCGGCGCGATTATCGCGGCGCGGGTCGTCAAGGTCGTCTACGGCGCGCGCGACGAGAAGGCTGGCGCGCTCGGCTCGGTGTACGATATCGGCCGCGACGGCCGCTTGAACCATCGGATCGAAGTTTACGGCGGCGTGATGGCGGACGAGTCCGCGGCAATCCTGCGCGAGTTCTTCAAGCGCCGCCGCTGAGCTGGGTGCGCGAAGAAAGAGGGGCGATGGGCAATTTCAGATTCTATCGGCGGATGCGGATTTTTCCGGGGCTGTCGGTCAACCTCTCGAAGTCGGGGCCGAGCCTGACCTTCGGGATGCGCGGCGCGCACGTGACGGTCGGATCGCGCGGGGTACGCAAAACGGTCGGAATCCCCGGCACCGGGATCTACTACACCTCGCACAGCGGATATCACTCGGGAGTTCATTCGGCCCACGTCGAGGATCCGATCTCAGCCCAGCAGCAGGCCGCCGCGCACGGAGCCGGCGCAGGAATCGCGATCGTGATCATTCTCGGCCTGGTGCTGTTGATCGGAATCGCGATTGGCTCGGCGATGGGGCATTAGGCGAAGTCGCTTCGCACGCTGATCTACCATGTGTTAGGTTAATAAGAATGAGTACCGCGCAGGATCTCGTGGTCGATTGCGACTCGCACGTGATGGAGCCGCCCGACCTCTGGCAGAACTATATCGAGCCGCGCTTTCGCGACCGCGCGATCCGGATCGCAATCGATCCCGCGGACGGGATGGAAATGCTGATGATCGATAATCAGCCGATGCTCAAAGGGGTGCTCGCCGGGTTGGGCGGCGCGAACCTGCCGCGCGAGACGCTGTTCGTGCCGGGGCAGAAAAAATATCTCGACGGATGCCCTCCGGCGTCGTACCTGCCCGAGGAGCGCGTCCGGATGCTCGACGAATGGGGTGTCAGCGCGGGCGTGTTGTTCCCGACCGTCGGAATTCTGTGGGACACCTCCGACGACGCGCTGGCGCTTGCCTACACGCGCGCCTACAACAACTGGCTGAATGATTTTGCGGTGCGCGCGCGCAATCGTGTGATCCCGATCGCACATATCGCGATCCAGGAACCGGCCAGCGCGCTGGCGGAGCTCAAGCGATGCCTCAAGCTCGGGTTCAAGGGAATTTTTCTCGCGCCCGAGACCATCGGCGGCCGGCGCTTCTCGCATCCGGATTTCGATCCGATCTGGAGCGAATGCGAAGCCGCCGGAATTCCGGTATGCCTGCACGTGATCGTGCGCTTCAACCGCGCGCCGGGAATCATGGGCCAGTTTTATCAGCCGGGCGAATTCCGCGCGGTGTACGGCTTCGCACTGGGTGGTTTTGCGCAAGTCGTGCCGGCCGCGATGACGATGATCGCTGACGGTTTGTTCGACCGCTTCCCGCGGCTCAAGGTGCTATGCGTCGAAGCGGGCTGCGGATGGGCCCCGTACATCATGGATCGGATGGACGAGAAATATGAGCATCTGGGATGGACCTTTCCCACCAAGCTCAAACCGTCTGACTATTTCCGCCGCAACATCTGGGTAGTCGCCGAACCGGAAGAGCGGACGATCGGCGCAACGATGGAGTTATTGGGCGAAGAGCGGGTGCTGTGGGGCTCTGACTACCCGCATATCGATTCGACGCTTGCGGCAGCCCGCCTGATTCGCGAAAGCGTAGCAGAGTTAAGTCTCGAGCGGCGGCGCATGCTTCTCGGGACCAACGCGCGCAATGTGTTTCCTGAGTGATTGAACTCGAGTTCTGAGGTCCGACTGCTGAGGTTCGAAGAGATGCCGAGTGAGAAGGCCAAGGACAACAAAGCGCTGATGGCGACCTGCGCCGCGTGTGGCAAGCCAGTCTCGACCGAAAGCGCGGTCGCGCTGATGGGTGCAGAGGACGGCCGCCGCAAACAATCGGTGGTCTGCGTCACCTGCGCCAACAAAGGTTGGCGTCCCCCAGGCTTCGGCGGCCTCTATTCCATCCGCCCGCACTAGCCGCGCCGCGCTCGCTTCTGCGAACTTCCACGCTGCTGTGTCCGCGGCCGTGTGCAGAATTTCGGTACCTCTACCCGCGCAGCCTCAGTCGACTCGGGCGTGCTCTGCTTGTTCGGCGCGGGCGCGTTCGGCGGCGGCTATCGCGTAGCGGGTCTTGCCGGGGCCGGTCTCGGGCAGGAAATACAGCGTGACGATCGGCAACAACTGAAATACCAGGAACGAGAGCATCACCGCGCGCAGACCGATGTGCGCGGCCAGCGCTCCGCCGAGAAACGGCGATACGAATGCACCGAAATAGCCGATCGCCCAGACGAATCCGATCGCGGCGCCAGCGCGAACCGGCGTCATTCCGGGCAGCTCCATCAACAGCGTCGTGATCGCAGCCAGCGATCCCGCAGCGCCGATTCCGACCAGCACCAGCGAGAGCCGAATCCAGGTCGGGTCCGGCAGCAGGATCGCACCGGCGCATCCGACTAGAGTCGCGATCGCGACCGGCCAGGTAAACGGCTTGCGCAGTCCGGTGAGGCCAGTGGCGATTCCGCCGATTGCGGCGGCGAACATCCCGGTCAGCGGCAGCACCTGCGTCATCAGCGACGCCTGCGTCATCGTCATGTCGCGGAACACGCGAAAGTATTGGGGCAGGAACGCGGTGTAAATCTGGAACACCCACATCCCGCCGAACAGACCGGCCGCGACCAGCAGCACGTCGCGCATCCTGGCGACTTCCATCAGTGCGGAGCCGCGCGCCGCCGTCGATTCAGTGGATTGCGCCGGCGGGTCGGCCAGCGCAGTATGCCGCTCGCGGGCAAAGAGCGTGCATAGGACCGCGACCCCGGCCGATCCAACGCCGTACCAGAACAACACTGAGCGCCACGACGATCCGACCGTGATGAACAGCGCGGGCGTGAAGCGAAAAACGGCGGTCAGCCCGACGTATCCGAAGGCGAAGTTGATCATGTTGATGTAGGGCCATTCGCCTTCGCCGAACCATTGCATCGTGAGCGTTCCGGGCGGCGCGATCACGATTCCGTAGCCGATACCCTCGAGCACGCGGCACGCAAGCAGCGCCGCGAAGTTCGGAACGTAGCCGCTCAAGATTTGTCCACCCGCCATCAGCCACATCCCGATGATCAGCGCGCGCGCGGCGCCGACGCGCTCGGCCACCACGGCGCCGAGCAGCGAGAAGATGCCGATGCATAGCGCGATGATCGAGATGATCAGTCCCGCGCTGCTGAGCGAGATGCCGAGTCCGTTCTTGATTTCCTCGAGAATCGGCGCCGGCGCGAGCCAGGTCAGCGACTGCGCGATCAGCAGGAGCAGCAGCAGGAGTTCGATCACCCATCGGTAGGGCGAAAGTTTATGTGGCTCGCTCATCGTGAAGGATATAACCCGCGCAGCCCACCCGCGCCAACGGAAAAATTCTCAATCAGGCAGAGACGAGTAACGTGGGAATGGTTACAATTTGCGGTCGCCGGAGGCCCAGCGGAGATAGCCGAGCAGGCCGATCGCGTCGACCGCGGCGATCAGATAGAAGACCGCGGCGAAGGAGCCCGAGGCCTGCACGATGAAACCGGTCACTGCTACGCCGATTATCCCGGGAATTGCCGCGATGGTGTTCGAGATGCCCATCAGCACGCCGGCGTAGGTCGGACCTACGTCGAGATGATTGACGCCATAGGCAGCCAGGCCGAGGCCGTTGGCCGCCGCCGAAATTGTGATGAGCGCGATCGCGGCGCCGGGCGTGTGCGCGGCCGGCAGCGCGAGCAGCGGGAGCGCGCCGATCCCGAATGCGCACGATTGCATGAGCTTGCGCGTGGCGCCGACACCGACGCCGCGCAGCAGCATCGCGTCGGCAATCCATCCGCCGGAGTTCACCACGACAAACGTCGCGACCCACGGGACGATCGAGTAAATTCCGACCCGCGCAATTGTCACGCCGAAAGTGTGATGCAGATAAGTCGGCAACCATAGCAGCAGGATATTGAAGCCGAAGTTGCTGCAGAAGTGCGCCAGCACGATCGCCCATACCGCCTTCTCGCGCGCGATCTTTGACCACGGCACGCGGCCCGCCCGCGCCTCGGCATTGCGCGAGGAGGTGATTGCCGCAAGTTCCGCCGCCGAGATGTGCCGCGAGTTCTCGGGACGGTCGGCCGCGGCGAGCATCCATGCCAGCACCCACACCAGTCCGAGCGCGCCCGAAATATAAAACAGCGCAGGCCAGCCGAATGCGGCGATTATTATCGGACTCGCGAGCAACGCCAGCACCGTTCCCAGGTACATCCCGCTGAAATTGAGCGACAGCGAACGTGCCCGCTCCGACACCAGCATCCAGCGCGCGGTCAAGCTGTGAATCGCGGGAAAGTTGACGCCCTCGCCAAGACCGAGCACCACGCGAATCGCGAACAGCACCGCAAACGAGATCGCCGCGGCCTGCGGGGTCAAAAGCGTCGCCAGCGACCAGATGGCGACGCCCGCGCCGAGCACGCGGCGTCCGCCGAAGCGATCGGACATCCATCCGCCGACGAGCTGGGTGCAGAAATATCCCCAAAAAAATGCGGAGAGAATCAGTCCCTGCGCGCCGGCGGCGTAATCGAAGCGGCGCGCGAGCGGAATGATCGCAACCGAGATACTGACGCGATCGACGTAACACAGCATCGTGGCAATGAAATACAGTGCGACGATAATGTAACGGCGCGGAATGCGGGACGGGATGATCGAGGGTGCGGGCGATTCAGGCTGCGGGCGCATTGCGATTGAGATTCAGACCGATGCGACCGCAGCTTAGCCGCAGCGGGCGGCGCGTGCCAACGCCAGCGCCGCGTAAGCACACGGATCGAATTCGATCCATGCGCTCGCGCGGCGCGAGAATGGAGCCGAGACTCTCGGGAGCTAGCGGCCGACGGCGTGGCGGACGGTGGTCAGGATGTACAGGAAATCGCGCGGCGAGCGGACATCGCCCATCAGCGCGACCCGGCCGAGCATCTCCATCTCTTCGCCGGAGATATTGTGGATCCGGCGCAGTTGCTCGTTCTTGCGGAAATCTTCCCACGCCGAGCTGGCGGGAGTTTCAGGCTCGGGATTGAGCAACGCCTGCGCGCGCGGATTGGCCAGGAAAAAGAGATCGCGCCGATCGAGCCCCAGTACTTCGGCCAGCCGCGTAACGATCTTGTCCGACGGATGCCGTTTGCCGGATTCGAGATGGCCGACGTACGGAGTCGAGGTTTTGATTCGGCGCGCGACCTCCTCCTGGGTGAGGTCAAGTTGGCGGCGCCGTTCGCGAATCACCTGTCCGAAATTACGTTCCTTGGTCCGTGCCATAGAGTAGCCCTCGTTTATCTTTAGACCTTTGTGGCCCCGGAGCGGGCCGCGCTTCCCCTCGAACAAAAAGGTTTGTTTAGGTGACTAACTGTAAGTAACATCGTGTCGCCTCAAAGGCAAACAACTAAAAGCGGAAAAATGAGCATGATGTTTTGTAGTATTTTATCATCGTGGGGCCTCTTCTGACACCAAAATGGTGCGTTTAGTGACGCTTTGGTGGATTTCACATAAGTAATCTTTTATCCTGAAATTAGAATTATTCATCTGATATTCGGCTCATTTGCTCAATTTCCGTACGGATTGCGGCCGTGGTTCAGGTAGATCGAGAACTCTGAAACCTCGCCCAGTGCCCTAGGCGGGGTGGCGAAATGCGTCTCGGCCCCGGTCTTCATGCCGCTCACGACAATCTTGTCCTGCCCGAGCGCACGTCCGTTGGCGTCGTAATAATGCACCTCGACGTCGAGCGCTCCGAGGTCGGGCCCGGTGTTGCGCAGGCTGCCGTCAACAAACACCTGACCGCCGCGATGCTCGAGATGGCTCGTGACCACCCGCACCGGCTCGACTTTGAACAGCGAGTAGAAGATGAATGCCGCGAAAGCGACGGCGACGACCAGGATTGCGAGGGTGCTCTTGCGCATCGTGATGACGGAGATCCGGTAAGACCGAAATCCGGATGACGGGAATCATTTTAGCTAACCGAGCGCGGTGCGCGAAACCCGCGCGAAGTTTTACGATCACTCGATCGCGCGCAATCGGCAGGTAACCGGTGGGCATTCAAGCGGCAGATGCATCCGCGATGAGCATCACCGAGCGGCGGCTCACGGTGAACGATGGTTGAGATACGGCGTTTTCAAACTCGGATCGAAAATCGCCACGCGGTATGAATCTTGTAATCCGTCCCGCGACGAATGCGCTGGAGGTTCGTCGGCGAACAAATTCATGCCCAAATTCCCTGAGGGAGGAGTCAGAGTGAAACATCGGATCGGTAAGAGAGCGATTTCGAGGATCGGCCCTATCGGCGGATCTGCAATGCTCGCATTGCTAATCGCATCGACGGGATGGGCGGCAGGTCCGGCCGCCGCGCCGACCTCAGCCAGCGAGCAACAGCGGCTCGACGCGCTGAGCGGTCAGGTCTCGAACCTTGCGGCCAAAGTGGACGACACGCAAAGCGAGGTAAAAAAGATCGAGAAGGAGATCGTGGTGGCGGCGCCCGCCGATGCGAATGCGAAGCCGCAGACCGTCGGCGAGCACGTGGGCTTGCTCGAAAAGAACTTTGGCGATTTCAAAACCAACGTCGAGCAGAATCTCGGCGTCAGCATCCACGGCCTGGTCGACGCCGGCTACGAACACAACTTCAATCAGCCGGTCGGCAACGTGAATCCAATCCGGGTCTTCGATCAGGACGGATTCCAGCTCACCCAGGGCAACCTGCATATCGAGAAGGACGGCACCGTCGGCTTCGTCACCGACCTGAACTTCGGCCAGGTAGCCAATACCTTGTCGGCGGGGACGCATTACTCGAACGCAGCGCCGGTCGGAGGCCAGTTCTTCGATCCGACCCAGTACTACCTGACCTATACGGCGCCGGTGGGAAGCGGAATCAGCCTGCAGGCGGGACGGTTTGTGACCCTGCTCGGCGAGGAGACGATCAACACCTACAACAATCTGAACTACAACGAATCCAAGGGAATCATTTTCGGCTTCGGGATTCCGTTCACGCACACCGGTGTGCGCGGGTCGTATACTTTCAACGACTACGTGTCTGCGACGGCGGGATTAAACAACGGCTGGGATGACCCTGCGGCGAACAACAACGGAGGTCCGTCCGGCGAAGGCGAGCTTTCGCTCAATAACAAGGACAAGTCGCTTGTACTGCTCATCAACGGAACTATCGGATCGCAGGCGGTTCACAAGTCGAACTCGACGCTCGGCGCGATCGATCTGGTACCGACCTGGAAGCCGGCGTTCATCCCGAATCTGACCCTTGCCGGCGAGCTATTGTACGCGTCTGAGGACGGCCCGGTCGCCAACGGCCATAGCGCAAGCTGGGACGCGCTTTCGGGATACGTCGTGTACGACTGGAATCAGTACGAATTCGCGACTCGCGCCGAAGTCTTCGACGACAAGGACGGCGCGCGCACTACGCCGAACTTCAACAGCAAGACCGTCGCTCAGACCTTGTGGGAAATCACGCAGACCGTGTCGTACAAGGTGCCTGAAGTTACGGGTCTGCTGGTCCGGCTGGAGTATCGGCACGACAACTCCAACGCCCCGTATTTCACCAACAACAATTTCGTGGATCCTGTCACCAGCGAACAGCATCTGTGGCACGGGCAGGACACGATGTCGACGGCGGTGATCTATGCATTCTAAGGGGGTGCACAACACCTAACTGAATGTCTCCGCGTCCCGGGGAGCGCCGACTCAAAGCAGCGTGGGCGGCGGACCGATTCTGTCGGCTCCGCCGTCCGGCTATTCTGCGTCGCCATCGCTTGCGCGAGTGGAGCCCTCCGCCTATATCGTCGTTCTCGCGCGGAGTCAGACGCTATGCCCAAGATCGAAATCAAAGCCTTAAGCGCCGACCCGAAGATCTGCGCGATGCTGAGCGAGATCCTGATCGAGACGGTCGCCAACGGCGGATCGGTCAGCTTCATGCATCCATTGGATCCGCAAATCGCAGCCACATTCTGGGACGACGCGCTCGCGGCGGCCTCGCGGGGCGAGCGCGTTGTTCTGGGCGCCTGGGACGGCGAGATACTCGCCGGCATCGTGACCCTGATGCTCAATTGTCCGCCCAATCAGCCGCATCGCGCGGAGATCGTCAAGCTGATGACGCGCGTCAGCCATCGGGGCCGCGGCATTGCGGCTGCCTTGATGCGCGCGGCCGAGAGCCTCGCCGTCGCGCGGGCGCGCACGCTTCTGGTGCTCGATACCGCGGTCGACGGCGGAGCGTCGGGGCTCTATGAGAAGCTTGGATTCGTCCTGGCTGGAACTATCCCCGACTATGCGCTCAAGCCGCACGGCGGGCTGACCGGGACCATGATCTATTGGAAGCGGATCGGACGGGAATCTGAAAAGGCGGACCCCTCCTCTGGCGTCTCGCGCCGATAGCCCAGCTTTGTTATTGAGATCCACTCACCTGACGATGAATCTGCCTGCCGCAATTGTTGTACTGGTCCTGATGCTGTTCGGGCCGCTCGCGATCCATTGGATCGAGAGCAATATCGAGATCTACATCCTGGCGATGGGCGTGATCGCGACTTTGCTGGCGGGCGGCTTCACCCGCAGCGTCGTCGAGCACGCACTGACCGAGCCGATTCTGATCACGGTTGCGGTGATAGTCGCTGCGATCGTGTTTGGTTATACGCGCAAATATCTCGAGCGAATTTTTGCGCGACTGCGACGGCGGATTAGCCGCCCGCTCCTGGCGGTAATTTCGATCTTCGTTCTCGCGCTGGCTTCGAGCATCATCACCGCGATCGTCGCGGCGATTGTGCTGGTCGAGATCGTCCGGCTGCTGCACCTCGAAGGCGCGGCGCGCGTCCGCGTGACCGTTGCGGCGTGCTTCGCGATCGGGATGGGCGCCGCGATGACGCCGATTGGGGAGCCGCTGGCCACGTTGGCTGCCTCTGCGCTCAAGCTGCCGTTTCTCGGATTATTCGATCTACTGGCGCCGTGGATCATTCCGGGAGCGCTGGCCGCTTCGATCATGGCCGGCATATTCGCGCGTGGCGAGTACCTGGACGCGGGGGTTCAGGCGGGGGAACGCGAGTCGCCGCTCATGGCGCTGATACAGGGGCTGCGCGTCTATGGGTTTATCGCGGGGCTGGTACTGGTCAGCTACGCGTATGCTCCGCTGGCAGCCGAGGTCGTCGTACGGCTGAGCAACGACGCACTGTTCTGGGCCAACACGGTATCGGCGGCATTAGACAACGCGACTCTGGTCGCGCTCGAGGTCCACAACATGACGCTGCCCCGTGCGCGCGAGGCGATTTTGGCGCTGCTGATTTCCGGCGGGGTGCTGATACCCGGGAACATCCCGAATATCATCAGTGCGGGCGCGCTCAAGATCGGCAGCGTGGCGTGGGCGCGGATTGGAATACCGATTGGGCTGGTCGGTTTGGGCATCTATTTTGCTCTTTTAAAATTCGCGGTATGAGAACGCCGCACGATGATCGGCAAGATTGTCGGAAAGATTATCGGAAAGACGGGCGCAACAGGTCCGCCTATCGCTTCGGAGGTCCGTCCGAGCGGTGCGCAATGGCGCCCAAAATGGCGGCAGATGATTAAATCGCGGGCGTTGCCTTTGTCATGGTTTCATGCGAAACAACTTTGCGACACCGCCGCTGTCTCGCGCAGCCGGCGTCCAATCCAGGATCCATTAAAGATGACGATCGATTGAGCGGCGTCCGCCGCTTCGATGCTTCACTACAACACGCGTTATGGCTGTAAACAGCCAGGAGGATTACGGGTTCGATGACGCCAAAACAAGTTCTGCAGATGATCAAGGATCAGGGAGTCGTGATGGTCGATATCAAGTTTATCGACTTGCTCGGCACCTGGCAGCATTTCACCGCGCCGATTTCTGAATTCAAGGACGAAACGGCCTTCGAAGAGGGTCTCGGCTTCGACGGATCGTCGATCCGCGGATGGCAGGCTATCGACGCGAGCGACATGCTTGTGATCCCCGACCCCGACACCGCGGTGATGGATCCGTTCACCAAGGATCCGACGCTCTCGCTTATCTGCAATATCTCGGATCCGATCACGCGCACCGATTACTCGCGCGACCCGCGCAATATCTCGCGCAAGGCCGAGGCCTATCTCAAGTCCACCGGAATCGGCGATCTGTCGTTCTTCGGACCGGAGCCGGAGTTCTTTATCTTCGACGGAGTCCGGTTCGATACCACGCAGAACGCGAGCTACTACCATATCGAATCCAACGAAGGTAACTGGAACGCCGGCAAGGAGAATGCGGTCAGGGGCGGACTCAACCTTGGCTACAAGATCAGGAACAAGCAGGGTTACTTTCCGGTGCCGCCGACCGACAGCTTGCAGGATATCCGCACCGAGATGGTGCTCGAGATGGAGCGGGTCGGAATCCGCGTCGAGAAGCAGCATCATGAAGTCGCGACCGCCGGGCAGGCGGAAATCGACATGCGCTTTCAGCCGCTGACCAAAATGGCGGACTGGCTGACCTGGTATAAATACATCGTGAAGAACGTGGCCGCGCGCCACGGAATGACGGCAACCTTCATGCCCAAGCCGATCTTCGGCGACAACGGCACTGGGATGCATACGCATCAGAGCATCTGGAAGGGCGATACTCCGCTGTTCGCGGGCAACGGCTACGCCGGGATGTCGGAGCTCGCGATGCATTACATCGCGGGAATCCTGCATCACGCGCCGACGATCGCGGCGTTCACCAATCCAGGCACCAATTCCTATCGCCGCCTGGTCCCGGGTTACGAGGCTCCGATCAACCTCGCCTACTCGAGCCGCAACCGTTCGGCCTCGGTGCGTATTCCAATGTACTCGCCGTCGCCCAAAGCCAAGCGAATCGAAGTGCGCTTCCCCGATCCGACCTGCAATCCGTACATCGCATTCTCCGCGATGCTGATGGCGGGGCTCGACGGAATCCAGCGCCGGCTCGATCCGGGCCAGCCGCTCGACAAGGACATCTACGCGCTGACGCCGTCGGAGCTGGCCGAAGTGCCGAGCATGCCCGCGTCGCTCGAGGAGTCGCTGGCCAATTTGAAGCGCGATCACGAGTTCCTGCTGAAGGGCGACGTATTCACCGAGGACCTGATCGAGACCTGGATTGAGTACAAGATGGTGAACGAAGTAAGCGCCATCCGGCTACGCCCGCATCCGTACGAGTTCGCGCTTTACTACGACGCGTAAGCTCGAACGATCAATCGCAAACACCAAACGGCGGCGCGCATCAAGCACGCCGCCGTTTCCTTTGGCGAATGGCGTCGCGATCTGATAGCGGCCATCCGATAAAAGATGTGTGTCGTGAACGAATCCTCGCCTGTCACAAACCTTCCCAATCGTCATTTCGAACGTAGGCCGCCGGAGTGAGAAATCCCGAGACTCCTGCACCCCCCGCGTGCTCAGAAGTGCGTCGGTGTGCAGACACCGGTATTTGTCACGGCGTTCGAAATGGCGAATCGGCGGCTCCAAGGCATCGCGTTTTCACGGCGCCGTCGGCGGATGCGCGCGCTTCCAGGCGGCGGCTACGTCCGCCATCGTCGAGAAAGTTACTCCGCGATGAGACTGGATGTGCTTGATCAGACGCTCGAGCATCAGCATCCGATGGCCGCGGCCGATCACCTGCGGATGCATCGTCAGCGTGTACACTCCGGCGCCGACTCGATCGTAC
>JBARDN010000174.1:0-11848 GCA_049795175.1 Binataceae bacterium (SeqCode)
GCCGATCTCATGCGCGTCGCGGCGCATCACGATTCGCAACTGGAAGCCGTCGGCGTGGAGCGTCTTGAACTCCTCGACCCCGCGGCAGGGAATATCGGAGGTGTAGCAGAGCCGCGCGATTCGGTTCTCCGCCGACGCGGCATAGATCTCGAACGCGGCGATATCGCATTCGCGCGCCAGGGCTCGTGCGGCGGCGCGCGCAAAATCTTTCAGTTCAGCGAAGGTACGCACTATCCGCCACCGAGCCGCGCGCGCGAGCGCAGCGTGGGGCCGCCGTTGGACATCCGCTTCACCTGCATCGGCTGGCCCTTGCCGCAATTGGGAATCGCGATCAGGCGCAAGTCGTCGCCGACCGCGTCGACGTTCATAAAGAAGCGGCGCGAGTCGGCGATGACGCTGCCCGATCGATATAGCCGCCCGATTTGCCCGTGATCGATCTCGTAAACGCGGCGCGCCGAGATGCGGAAGTTCTCGCGCGATTCGGCGATCGACGGAATCTGATGGCCGCATACGTAGTAGCCGTGTTCGACCTCGGCGATAATTTTTTCCGGCGGAGTCTCGCCGGGCATGAAGAAGGTGTTCGACATTCTAATCAGCGGCGCGTGCCATCCTTCGCTCGCGCGCGCCGATCCGTTTGGCTCGGCGCCGAGGATCGCGGCGGTTGCGCGCGAGTTGAGAAATTCCACGAACCCTCCGCGCTCGAAGTGCATCACGCGGCGTCCGGGCGTGCCCTCGTGGTCGTAGCGATAGTGGCCGTAGCCGTCGAGCGACGGGTCCGAGCATGCGGACAGCAGAGGCGACGCGACTATCTTTCCGATTTCGTTGTCCTCGAGGGAGCGCAGAAACCAGCTTCGTCCGGCGTACGCGGCTTCCATCTTGAGCGCGCGATCGGCTTCGCTCGGATGGCCGACGATTTCGTGCGCGACCAGCGCGTTGAAATGCGGATCGGTGACGACGACCACCTCGCCCTCGGGCGCTTTCAGGATCGGCGCCGCCGCGAGCTCGCGAGCCTCGGCGGCCAGCGCGATCGCGAACGTACGCAGATCGGGATTCGGCATCAGCTCGCCACGCCATCCTTCTTCCAAACACTCGAAGCCGCGCTGCTGGCCGATAGTGTCGTAGTTTTCCTGATGACCGCCGGCCGATTGCGCGACGACGTAGGAGTCGCCTTGTGAGAATGCGAATGCCTGCGAGATCAGGCTGCCGGTTGTGTTCGCGAACAGCTCGTGGCGCAGCTCGGTCATCGCGGAGACGGCGTTGAAGGCAATCTCGGCGCCGAGGGCGCTCACGGCGCGCGAGGAATCGAGCGCGAGCCGCTTGAGCTCGTCGATTGAAATCGTGCGAGGATCGCGGCGGAAGACCGCGCCGATATCGGCGCGAATCGGATCCGCTGGCGGTAGCGCGAGGGTCTGGAGCGTGCGCGCGGCCGCACTGGCGCCGATCGTCTTGAGGATCGCGCCTTTCGCTCGCGCACTCGCGCGGGCGCGCGCGTAGGCATGATCCAGACCGCCGCGGATAACTGAACGGAGCTTGGCGGGATGCGCGGCGAGCGCTCCCGCTTCGGCGCCAGTCTGCCCGTGGCCGATAGCGCCGGAGCGGTCGCGGACGTGCATCGCAATCGAGAACGAGGCGCCCTCGCTCTCGATACTGTCGCGCGGCTCGCCGTCGGTCGCGGCGCCCGAACGCAGCGCTACCGTTTCGAAACGCAGTTCCGCGTAAACGGCATCCTTGTGGCTGCGCGTAAAGCGTCGAAGCAAATCTTCGGCGTCACGCTTCAGATCGTGAGCCGCCTCGAAAATATCGGATGCCGCCATCGCAAAATCCCGCCGGCGCCGCGCGCCGTTACTGGACGCTGATCGGAATCCGCAGGTCGAATTCCGAATCGATCGCAACGCCGTTTTTCATCCCGGGAAAAAACCGCCACTCCTTCAGATCGGTCAGCAGGAGCTGGTTGAGCCGCGGGTTCGAAGTCGGCGTGGTCAGCGTCACCGTTACTGTTCCATCATATGCAACTCTGAAATGCGCTACCGCAACCGCCTGGAATACGTCCTGGCGCAGCTCGTCGGGAATTTGCGGCGTGGGCGCGTACAGCGCGCGAGCGCCGAGCGAGTTGGTCCCGATTCCAGCGCCGCCCGAGCCCGCGCCGCCCTCGCCTCCGGCGTTGGCCCCGGTTGCCGGGCCGCTGCCACCGGAGGCTGCGCCAGAGGTCGCCGAAGCGGTACCAGAGGGAGCGGCTTCGCTGCTGCTCTTTAGAGTTCCTGCGGGCGAGACTGGAATCGGAGGTGCGAGCGTTTCAATTTTTTTGTGATGTACAGGATGCGGTTTCGGTGCGGCGTGCGGCACCGGTTTGACGAGCGGTGCAGGAACAGGACGGGCACCGCCGCCCCCGGCAAGGCCGCCGATAGGAATCTCGACGATTCGCGCCTCGACAGCATTTTCCGGCGGTGCGGCGGGAGGAGTCTCCTCGAGCACCGACGAGAATGCGAACAGCAGGAGCAGCCACGCCGCAATCGCCGCGGGGACGAGCCACGGCAGCCGCCGCCAAGGATCGTCGAGCGGCGGCATCCGCCCGATCTGCAGCGCCGGGCTCATTCGCGCTTGACCGCGATCATGAAATGCTCGACGCCAGCGCGCCGCGCCTGCAGCATCGATTGCACCACGATTCCCTCGGGCGCGGCGCTGTCGGCGTTGACGACCACGCCCGCGTCACTGCCGAGCATCGGTTTGAGCGCGAACGCGAGCGCCTCGAGCGTGGTCGGAGTCTTGTCGAGAAAAATTTTGCTGTCTTTCGTGATCGTAAGGGTGACGGGTTCCTTGCGATTCAGATTCTCGGCATGGCCCTGCGGCAGATTCACCGTGATCGAGTTGAGGCTCTGCATCGAGAGCGACGCGAGCATGAACGTGACCAGCAAAAAAAACATCACGTCGATCATCGGGATGATCTCGATTCGACCGTGACGGAACTCTCTGGCGCGCTTGAGTTTCATCGCGCGGCCTCGGTTACTCGGGGGCTGCGCGGCACGCGTTCGGCGGAGTCCTGCGGGCGCAGAGCGTCGCTCGCATTATTCTCGCGATCGAGGCGGATATGATCAACCAGGCGCGAGCCGAGCCGCTCCATGTGATCGAGCGATCGGGATTGCATGCGCGAGAAGAAGTTGAACGCAAACAGCGCGAAAAGTGCGATGAGCAAACCCAGGGCGGTCGAGATGAGCGCCTCCGCCACGCCCGAGGTCACCTTCGCGGGCGCCACCAGGCCCGCGCCGCCGATTATCTCGAACGCTTGCATCATGCCGGTTATGGTTCCGAGCAAGCCCATCAGCGGCGCTGCGGTGACGACAGTCTCGAGCACCCAGAGTCCGCGGCCGAGCGATTTTTCGATCTCGCCCGCTTCGTCGCCCGCGCGCGATTCGACCCACCACGCGGGCTTGGCGCGATTATCCACGATAACGCGGATAAAGCGCGCGTACGCGTTGCGCATTCCGAGCGCGTCAACCTGGCGGGCCAGCGCGTCCCACGAGAAGCCGAAGGTCTCGATCAGGTCGGCGGTTTCGGCCGGCATCCGCAGGCATCGCGAATACATCACGGCGCGATCAAGAATTATGACCAGCGCGATTACACCCAGAAGGAGCAGCGGATAGACCATCGCTCCGCCGGATTGGAGCGCTACCCATGCCGCGTTTATTTCAGTCATAAGATGTCCTCGGTCCGAGCTTCGAAATACAGGATCCACATATTGAAACTGATTCTCACTTTAGCTAAGAGCTTCCTACACGCCCCATTCGATCAAGCCGAAGAACCTGCGCCTCAGGGCGTCAGCCGGCCTGCCTTGAGCGTTGGAAATTCCCACTTCACGCCACCATAAAGCGCGCGGCGCGGGCCATATTGCGGCGCGAACACGCCGATCCCGGTGCCGTTGCGGATTTGGTAAATGTCGTCATTCATATTGACCATCGCCGCGCGCAGAACCGTCGCTCCGCGATTCGCCATCGCGATGCGCTTCGAGATTCCCGCGTCAACCTGGATATAGAACGGCAGGTTTCCGGTGTTGGCAAAACCTCGCCTGAGACCGCTGCCGTAGATACCGTCGATGCTGAAGGTGTAGCCCTTCCAATTGTAAACCGCGCCAACCGACGAAGTGAATGTCTGGTCGTGATCGAGGAATATATAGTGGCTATTGATATATTTCAGCTCGGCCGGCGAGAAATTGAATTGTCCTGATTCGATCTGCGTGCCTTGGGCGACGCTGTATGCGAAATTCGCGTAGGTATAGAAGTCATTATAGGTATAGGAACTGGTAAACTCAGTACCGTACACGCGGCCCTTCGCATAGTTGAAGGTCTCGTAGATCAGCGCGGGACCGAACTGGCCCTCGTCGATCAAATCGGTGGCCTTTTTGTAATAGGAATCGATTCCCAGGTTCAGACCCGGAATCACCGTCTGCGTTGCCCCCACGTCGAAATAGTGATCGCGCTCGACGGTCGGAGTGCCGTTGCCTTTTGAGGCAGGTGCGCCAGTGGTGCCTTCGAATTGCTTGATCGAGGTAACGGTCACGAGCTCAGTCGGCGGCGGAGTGAAGTATCGCGCATAGGCCGCGTGGAGCGTGGTTCCCTTGAACGGAACGTAAACGACCCCGACGCGCGGGCTTGCCTGATCGGCGCGGACCAGACCGTCGTAGAGATCGAATCTTGCTCCCGTGTTGATCGTCAGCGACTCGAACGGTTTCCATTCGTCCTGCGCGTACACACTATAAGTCCATGCCGTGAGTGCGGTGTCGTCGACCAGCGCGATCGGCGTGGTGGACGGCACGCCACCGACAATCGGAAAGACCGATTCGTGATTGTCTATTTCCGCGCGCTCGCCGTCAAAGTATGCACCGATCCGAATAGTATGTTTGTCGATGCCGCGATACGCCGTGTCGGCCTGGATTCCATTTGCCCACGAGCTGCGGAACACGCGCGAGGAAGCGCCGTTGTATATCAGGTCGCCAACCGGATCGGGATTGAATGTCACCGTCGAATAGCGGCTGAACGGCGCGATTTGGTAGTCGAAGTACGAGCCGATAACGCCCTGCAGCGCGAGCATGCCGAAGTAGTTCTGTTCGGACTGATCCTCCGCGACATCCGCCGACGGATAGAACGGAACTCCCGCGAGCGCGAACACCTGCGGCTGGCCGGGGTTCGCCGGAATCTGGAAATGATTTACCGAAGTCCCGGTGATCAGGCTAAGGCGCGTAGTCGAATTGATAAAGTAGGAAAAATATCCAAACCCGGAGCCCTGGTCCGAAGTGTCGTGAATCGCCGTCGGGCCAGGAGTCGGCGGTTCGAGGCCACGGTCGGTATGCTCGTACTGCGCGGTCACGAAGTAGCTGAAATCGCCTTTGGATCCGCCGTACTCGAAACTCGGCTGCTCGGTATTGCGCTGGCCGCCGTAGAACTCGACGTCGCCGCCATTGTCGAGCAGACCGTCCTTAGTCTTGATATCGATAATTCCAGCGGTGCGCAGGCCGAATTCCGCGGGCAGCGCGCCGGTCAGCAGACTTACACTCTGCGCGAAGCGCGGACTTAGGACCTGGCCAAACCCGGTGATTCCCTCGGGAAGCTGGACGCCGTCGACGCGATATTGAAGATTCGCGTGGTCTCCACGGACGTGCAATTGACCGTACGAATCCTGCACGACGCCGGGCGCCTGCAGCATCACATCATTGAGCTGAGTATTGTTTCCCTGCGGCAATTCCTGGAGCGCTTTCTGGCTGAAGCGATACACGCTTCCGCCGGTTTGCGGCGAGAGCGCATTGCGCGATTGATCGAGCTTCTTGGCCGCAACCGTCATGCTGAGCGCAGCCTCCGACGCCAGCGCGACGGCGACGGGTTTTGCACCGGCGCGAGTGACTGTGACTATCTGCGTACCGGTTTTGAAACCGGATTTCTTCACGATGATCGCGTACACGCCGGGAACGGGCGCCCGAAGTGAGAATCCTCCGTTTTTGTCCGACTCCGTTTTCGCGACTGATTTGCCCGCGCTGTCCTGTAGGTCAGTTGAAGCGGCGGCGATCGGACGCCCGAGTGCGTCGTTGATCGTACCGGTAATTTTCTCCGCCGCGTTCTTCGGAGCTATCTGCGCGGATGCCGCAGTAGCAACTGCCGTAATCATGGCTATCCAAATAGCCATTAGTGTGAACTGTCTCATCTGACACTCCCATGCATCGATCCTCGCGGCGCCGCGCGATGCGCGATCGCCGGGTTCGTGCGGCACCGGCTGGCGCGCGCGAACCATTTCGATCATTCAGATAGGGAAGGAGATCAGACGAGAGCGGGCGGAGCGCGGCCGAACAGCCGCGATTCAAATTCAAACGGTACCAGAGGCCGCGCCGTAGTTACCCGAGCCTCGACAATCGCGAGCGGATGCCCGAACGCGGGCGCGGTCGCAAGCGCGGAAGGGGTGTGACAATGATGCAGACAGATCGGACAGAGATCGGGCTCGGCGGCGCTCGAGGAGTTCTGCGCCGTGGCCTTCGGTCCGGCGGGCGAATGAAAGTGCGCGGCGCCGAGCAACTGCACGACGACCAGCAGCGCCAGCGCGAACCAGCTAACGCCGCGCATCCTCGTGCCGTGAAACTTTCCGCGTCCTTCCATCAACGCATGTCCGCCACTCGGTTCACGTGATTCTCAACTCGACAGTGCGATGGTCCCAGATTATGCCCGCGCGCTCAAACGACTCAAGCGCACCAGTAAATGATCGAACTATCGGTACACTTCGCGCCGATGGGCGACGCGAACAATCAGCACGACGAGAATCCGGTCGTGAATCTCATAGATGACTCTGTAGTCGCCCACGCGAATGCGCCAGAGATCCTCCCGTCCGGCGAGCTTCTTCGCGCCCGGCGGACGCTGGTGAGTCTCAAGCTTTATGAGAGCGCGCAGGATGCGCTCGCGCGTGACAGAATCAAGTCCGCGAAGTTCGCGCCGCGCCGTCGGCAACAACTCGACCCGATAGGCCATCGATCGCCCTTAGCGTCTGACTCCAAACTCCTTGAGTACCTCATCGAGAGGGATTGTTCCGGTGCGTTTGATTTGGCGCAGCGCCGCGCGGGCGGCCTTCAGGTCCTCGCGATCTTCGATCTCTTCGAGCAGCGCCATGTCCTCGAAGGGAACGACGGCCGCAAGTGGGCGATTGCGCCGTGTCAGCACGACGCGGTCCTTGCCGTAGGCGACTCGATTGATCAGATCTGAGAAGTGCTGGCGGGCCGCGACCGTGCTGATTGCCGCGCCGGCAATTTTTTTTCTGGTCGGCATCGAAGTAGGTCCTTCAAATCAAATCTAGGTAACTGGCGTAAGTGTACATTTCGCCGATAATGTACGCCAGCGCCGGAACGCGCCGAATCAGATCACACCCTCCCCCTTCAGCGACTCGAGCTTGGCCGCGTCGAGGCCGAGCAGCTCGCGGTAGACTTCCGCGTTATGCTGCCCGAGCAGAGGGGCAGGCTTGACCTCGACCGGCGAGTCCTCGAGCCGCACCGGGCACCCGGGCATCGTGAAGTCGCCGCGTTGCGGATGCTTCACCGTCACGATCATGCCGCGCTCGCGCATGTGCGGATCATTCAGCAGCTCGACGCTATCGAGGACCTTGCCGCACGGCACTCCCGCCGCGCCGAGGGTCTGCATCACCTCGTGCTTGGTGCGCTTGGAGGTCCACTCGGTGATGATCGCGCTGAGCGCGTCGAGATTTTTAAATCGCGAGCGTGCGTCCTTGAAGCGCTCGTCGGTCGCGATCCCGGTCTGCCCGATTGCCGCGCACAGGCTGTTCCACATCTCGGGCGTGGTGCAGAAGATATAGCAGTAGTCATTCGGACCGCCGGGCGCGCACTTGAAGATGTCGCCCGGCGCGCCGAGACGGTTGCCATTGCGTCCCGCGGGTTTGCCCGAGGTGTACATCCCCATGATCGCGACGCGGCAGAAATTCAGCACCGCTTCCTGCATCGCGACTTCCACCTTCTGGCCCTTGCCGGTCTTCTCGCGCTGTATATACGCGGCCAGCACACCAATCGCCGCGTGCATCCCGGTGCCGGTGTCGCCGATAGTCGGACCCGGCTTGAGCGGCGGCGTCTCCGAGGTGCCGGTCACCGACATCGCGCCGCCCGCAGCCTGCGCGATCATGTCGAAGCTCTTGTACGCGCTGTATGGACCCGTGGTGCCGAAGCCCTTGATAGTCAGATAGATCAGGCGCGGATTGATTTTGCGAAGCTGCTCGAAGCCGAGGTCGAGACCCTCGAGCGTGCCGAGCGAATAATTCTCGGTCAGGATATCGACCTTCTTCACCATCTCGAGAAACATCGCGCGGCCGGCCGGGCTCTTGAGGTTGAGCGTGATGCCGCGTTTGTTGGCGTTGAGCAGCATGAAGTAATACGAGTCGAAACCGGGTTTGTCGGCCAGCGACCAGCGTCCCTGCTCGCCCATCTTGGGCGATTCGACTTTGATCACATCGGCGCCGAGCCACGCCAGCATCTCCGTGCACGACGTGCCGGCCTCGAACTGGGTGAGATCCAGCACCTTGACGCCCGCCAATGCTTTTTCCATCGATGCTCTCCTCTTATTGCGCGCCGCGTTATTGCGCGCCGCGCGGATTGCGCTGCGGAGCTTCTACCGCCTCGACCTTTGTAGCTCCGCAAGCGCGCAATCAGCAAGCCGCGCCGACCGCACGCTTGGATTGGCATTGGCGAGGCTATTGGTTCGAGGCCGCGGTCTGATAAATCTTGAGAGAGCATGAGCATCACGACCCCAGCGCACGCAAAGCTTGCCGCGATTCGCGAGGAGCTCAATCGGATGTTCCTCGAGCGCGGCGATTTGATCGACGGCGCGCTGGTCGCCCTGCTCTCGCATAGCCATGTGCTGCTCATCGGTCCTCCGGGCACCGCCAAGTCGATGCTGGCCGAGGAGCTGTGCACGCGAATCGAGGGGGCGAGCTATTTCCAGTGGCTGCTGACCCGCTTCAGCACGCCCGAGGAGATTTTCGGCGCGGTCAGCCTGCGCGGACTCGAGAACGACGACTATCGCCGCGTCACCGCGCACAAACTGCCCGAGGCGCATATCGCTTTCCTCGATGAAATCTTCAAAGCCAATTCGTCGATCCTGAATGCGTTGCTGACCGTCGTTAACGAGCGCATCTTCCACAACGGGCGCGAACGAATCACCGTGCCACTGGTCACGATGTTCGGCGCGTCGAACGAGTTGCCCGACGAAGAAGAACTGACCGCGCTTTACGATCGCTTCATGCTGCGCTTCATTGCGGACTATATCGTCGAGGAGTTCCGCTTCCTCAAGATGCTCGAGGGCTCGGCGCCCACCGAACGCACGCGGCTCAGCTTTGAGGAATTGAACGAGCTTGGCGTGGCCGCGCGCGAGGTCGCGATTCCGGGCGCGATCCTCCGCTCGCTGGCCGAGCTTCGCCGCGCGCTCGGGCACGAACAGATCATCGTGTCGGACCGCCGCTGGAAAAATTCGCTCGCCGTGATGCGCGCGCATGCGATTCTGCTTTCGCGCATCGCCGTCACCGAAGACGATCTGATGTTCCTCGAGCATGTCCTGTGGAAGGATCCCGAAGAGCGGCCAAAGGTGACCGAGGCGCTGCGACGGATCGTGCGCGGATTCGAGGAAGAGGCGCGCGAGCTGCTCATCCAGAGCCAGGAGCTGCGCGAGTACGCCGAGCGCCGATGGGACAGCGAAGAGCTGCACCAGCGCGCAATCGTCGAGGCGCACGCCAAGCTCGCCAACATCCTGGTGAAGTTCGACAACCTGCTGCGCGAGGCGGCCGAGGGCGGCCGCACGATCGCCGGCGCCGAAGCGATGCGCTCGGAAGTCCGCGAGATTCAACAGGCGATGCTGCGGCGCACGTTGGACGCCTGACGCTCGTCATGCCGGCAGAGGAATCCACGCCCGCGATCGTCCTACGCGCGCGCGACTACGCCGAGTCCGACAGAATCGTCACGCTGCTCACTCGCGATCAGGGCAAGCTCGCGGGAATCGCCAAGGGGGCGAAGGCCTCGCGCCACCGCTTCGAGCGCAAGCTCGAGCCGTTCTCGCATGTGATGCTGCATTTTCGCCGCCGGCCGCACGGGCAGCTCGTCTTCATCACCCGCGCCGAGGCCGCAGAGCTTGCGCAATATCCAATCGACGAAGATCTCGGACGGATCGCGCTTGGCAGCTACATGCTCGAACTGAGCGACGCGCTGACCGCGCCCGAAGGCGAAGCCGCGCAGGCCTACAGGATTCTAACCGATGCTCTCGCGGCGCTCTCGCCCGGCTCGGCTGACGCGGCGCTCAGGCAGGCGTTCGAGTTGCAGATACTCGGATGGGCCGGCTTCGGCCTCGATTTCCGGCGCTGCCGGATCTGCGGCGACGAGCCCGGCGCGGAAGCCGGTGCGATGTATTTCGTCGTCGGACGCGGTGGCGTCGTCTGTCCGCGATGCCGCCCCAACCTTGCCGAGGGCGCGATCAAGCTTCGTCCGGAAACGGCAGCCGCGCTCGCGCGCCTGGCCGGATCACCGCTCGACGCCGCGCGCGGAGCAACGCCCGCAGGCAGCGACGGCACGGCGGCGCTCGCACGATTTATCAATTCGATTCTCGATCGCAAACTCCGCAGCGCGGAGTTCCTCGACTCGATGCTCGAAACCGGCGCCTAGTCGCTTTACAAGTCAATTCACAAATTCGCGGCGAGTGCTCCCATCTCGTGGGTGTCGTAGCCGCATAGGCCGGCTACCTCGGTGGCGAAGCGCGAGGAGTTAATCGCCTCGAGCATCGCGCGCACCGGCGCCGACGACATCTCGCCCGCGGGCACCGCAAGATCGTAACGCTCCTCGCGAATCGGAACGAAGCCGAGTCCGTACGCCTGCGCCGCGACGCGAATCGTAACGCCAAGGTCGCCCTGCCTCGCTGCGATCGCGAGCGCCACTTCGAGATGGCCGCCAACTTCGCGATTGTAGCCCGCTATCGCCGACGGCTTCAGCTTGAGCGCGGCAATCGCGTCGTCCAGCGCGATTCGCGCGCCTGCGCCGCGCTCGCGATTGATGAGCCTCAGGCGAGGACGTCTCAAATCTTCGAAGCCGCCGATCCCGAGCGGATTTCCCGGCGCAGTCGCGAGGCCAAGCTCCCAGCTTGCAAAGCGAATGATCGCGGTGTGCCGATTCTTCAGCGCGCGGCGCACCGGACCCAAGTTGTACTCGCCGCTTTTGGTGTCGCGCAGATGCACTCCCGCAACGTGCGCGCGGCCGCCGAGCAGCGCCTCGAGCGCGCCCATGCTTCCGCGCGCGAGCGCGACGATCCTGATCGGAGGATGCCGGCGCGCGACCCAATCGGCCAGCAGCGAGACCGCGGGATCGCATCCGGCGACAATCAGGGTCGCGTCGATCTCATCCGCCGACACATATGCCGCGATCGACGCGCTGCGGGCCGCCACTGCGCTGACAATTCCGTCCGCCGCTGTCAGATTATGCTGTACCGCGGCAGCCGGAATCGCGACCACGCGGCCACCCACCCGAGCAAGCGCGACATGCGACCCCGCCGCAAGCTTCACAGATACGGGGACGGCCGCGGCGACCTGGTTTGGAGAATCGGCGCCGAACAGGGCCTCGACCGTCGCGCCAAGCTCGCGCGCAAGCGCGAGCGCAACGCTCACTCCGGGCTGGTATTGGCCCGCTTCGATCGCGCCGAGCGCTTGGCGCGAGATGCCCGCGCGGCGCGCGAGTTCGTTCTGGCTAAGCCCGTGCGCGGCGCGGGCGAGTCGGAGCTGATCACGAAGTTGGGCCATAATGCTTGCCTCTGTGCTATAATACTGGCATAAACACGTCGGCCATGGG
>JBARDN010000175.1:0-1860 GCA_049795175.1 Binataceae bacterium (SeqCode)
CGCTCGCGCGCGAGCTGGTCGCACATGGGGTCGAGGTCTGCGTGCTCCCGCCGGACGCGCAGCGCACGGGCCTGGTTTATCCGGCCAACGCGGGATTTCTTTTTCCACTCGAGGGCGGCGGCGAAAAGGTTTTCCACCTATCGCATTTGCTCCCGACGCGCGCCGCCGAGCTCGAGGTATATCGTCCCTTCATACGCGCGATGGGCTACCCGACGCGCGAGATCGCGGCGCCGTTCGAAGGCGAGGCCGATTTTTTCCCGGCCGGCCGCTGTATGATCTTCACCCACGGCCGCGTCGAGCGGCAACGCTTCGTCGCGCGCGTCGGCATTCCGCCGTGGAAACGCGTGTACGGATTCCGCTCCGGCATCAGCGCACTCGACGAGCTCGAGCGCGCGACGCCCGGAAGCACCATCGTGCCGCTCGAACTCGCGCTCGAGGCGCACTATCACGGCGACACTGTGCTGTGCTCGTTCGGACCCGGACGCGAATATCTGCTCGCATATATGGAGGGTCTCGCTGAAGCGTCGCGCGAGCGGCTCAAGGCGGAATTTGGCGACCATTTGATCGAGCTGAACGAGCATGACGCGGCGCTCTATGCGGCGAATTCGTTCCAGAGCGAACTTAATGCGATACTTTATCTTTTCATGCCGCGCGGCGTCAGCCCCGAATTGCTCGCCGCGGTGCGCGAGCGCGGGGTCGAGCCCCTACTGTGCGACGCGAGCGAGTTCCTGGCCAAGGGCGGAGGCTCGATCAAGTGCATGATTCTCGACCTTGGCCCACGCGAGCAGCAGCCCGCCGCCGGTGCAAGGTTTCGCGCTGAGCACAGCTACGAACATCTGTTCGGGACCAAGGTGGTCTAGCGCGCGATCAATCCGTCGTTCGAGATATCGAGGGTCATCGCGCACTCGCGCGCGAGTTCATCTGGATGCGCGCGGTAGTACTCGACCTCGGGCGCGCCGCGCAGATCGTTCATCAGGCGTTCGGGCGCGACTTCGGAAAATCCGAAGCGCGCAAAAAATTTCCGCAACTCCGGATACGCGAACAGATATAGCGCGCGCGCACCGCGCGTGTGCGCGGCCTTGCGCGCATCCGCGAGCAGCCGCGCCGCAATTCCCCGGCGGCGCATCGCTTCGATCACCCGCAGCGAACGAATCAGGGCCGCATCGATCTTCGGCTCGACGCCGACGACTCCGACCGGAGCGTCGCCGTAGAACGCGATCAAGTAGCACGCGGCCGGCCACTCGATACCGTCGGTAATCATCTTGCCCGCTTCGAGAAACGTGCGCACCGCAGCAATATCGCGAGTCTGCTCGATCACGAGTTCGCCCGCGCGATGCCGCCGTATTGCCATCGGTACCGGCCTTTACGACAGGGCGGCGCGGCCGCCGACAAAGATTCCGCGCAGCGACGGCCGCAGTTCTTCGATTTTGAAACCCGCGCGCGCAAGCGCCGCGGCGGTGTCGCGATTCGGATGACATCCGGCGAACGTGCGCGACCACAGCGGATCGATCACGTCCTGAATGGTTGCGAGAACACGGCCCGGAGCGCGCACGTGCTCGACGAAATACAATTTGGCTCCTGGCTTGAGCACACGCGAGATTTCCGTCAGCGCCGCCGACTCGTCGGGAATCGTGCACAGGACCAGGCACGCAACCGCGGCGTCGAAGGCCGCGTCGCGAAACGGCAACCGCTGCCCATCGCCCGCGATCGGATCGATCCTCGCCGCAACCGAACGCGCGCGCGGAATCGAGCGCCGCAGCATCTCCCAATCCGGCTCGACCCCGACAACGTGCGCCTCCGGCGGGTAGTAGCGGAAGTTGAGCCCATTGCCGAAACCGACTTCGAGCACGCGGCCGGTCA
>JBARDN010000176.1:0-1534 GCA_049795175.1 Binataceae bacterium (SeqCode)
CATGCGTCGGCGGTGGATTGCGACGCATTGACGTGAGTCTTGGGATTCACAATCGCGCTCGCGCCGCGCCCGCCGCCAAGACGCTCGCTTGCGAGATTGGCGATCACCTCGTTGACATTCTGATTGATCCCGATACCACCGCCGCCGCCAAGCGGATCGGCGATCAGATGATCGCGATAGGCGCCTGCCATAAGCGCGCGGCAGACGTGCTCGATAGCTCGCGCGGTTCTCGCGTCGATCACGTCGGCATCAAGATTCGCGCGCGCCGCTGCGCACTTGACCATCGCAAGTCCGCGCACCATCGCCGGATAATCGCCGAGCGTGCGGCCGGAAAAAGAAAGATTTGCGACCGCGCGCGCGGTGTGAATCCCGTAGAGCGCAACTGCGGGAATTTCAAGCGCTCCGACGAGGTCGCGCTCGACGCGCACACGCGCAGAACGCGAGTGCGATTTGATTTTGCGCGTGCGCTCAGGCGGTCCGCCCATAGCGGGCCATCTGCAGCGTCTTGCTGCTGCGCGTGTCGGATTTGGTGTCGTATGCGAGCAACGCAACCAGCCGCGTGGCCGCGCCGCGAATCGGCGTCACGCGATGAATCGAGTTGCGGCCCTCGAACAGCAAGAGCGTTCCCGGATGCATCGGCACGCGCACGACACCCGCCGAATCTCCGTCGAACAGGAGTTTGACGCGCGGATAATTCTCGTCGTCGGCGCTGCGGATGAGCGGCACGTATTCGAAATCGCCGCCGCCTGCGGCCGGACGCAGCGCAATCGAGGTGACGAAGTCGGTCTGATCGTAATGCCAATGCAGCCGCTCGCCTTCCCCCATCACGGCAAGGTTGAGCGCGCCCATCGGGTCGGCATAGCGGTAGAGCTGGTCCTTGCCGATCGCAGCCGCGATAAATTTCATCAGCGGCTCGAATTCGAACAGCCGGCGCATCGGGGAGTGCGGCGGAAACTGATCGTAAGCGACCACGCCGACCGAGGTTTTATCGAAATGACGCCGCGGATGGTCCGCCGGCCACGACGAAGCCGGCGCTTCGAGATAAGCGGTGCCGGTGACTACGCTGTGATAGGCGTGGCGCGCAAGCTCGTCGGCCTCGCGCACTAAAGTGGCAAGCGCGTCGGGCGTGATAAAGCCGGGCAGCTCGCACGCGCCGGTGCGATCAAGCTGACTTCGGCAGTCGCGGGCAAGCTCGCGCGCCCGAGCGCTCGAGAGATCGAGAATCGGATAACGCTCGAGATCGATCAGCTCGGCGGGTGACGCCGCAATCTCAGGGTTCGCGCTCATAGCGGTCTGCCGGGGACGATACGACCGGGCCCCGGCCTGCGCAAGCCAGCACGCAGCGCAGCGATTGACCGCGGGCGGTGCGCCGAAACATTATCGGGCATGGAATACAGAAGACTTGGTAATTCGGGCTTGCAGGTTTCGATCGCGGGACTCGGATGCAACAACTTCGGCATGCGGATCGACGCCGAACAGACGCGCGTCGTAGTTGGCCGCGCCCTCGACGAAGGCATCACGCTGTTCGACACCG
>JBARDN010000177.1:0-11843 GCA_049795175.1 Binataceae bacterium (SeqCode)
ATGCATGTCCACGCACGTCCCAGCATTTGAGAAACAGGTGCTGCGCCACTCGTCATGAGGGGTCCGCTGTTCCACAGAAAGGCGAGCGCCTCGCCCGGGGGATGGCGAGGCGCTCAAGTGAAGAGCAGTCAGTTGATTGAACGTTAGATGCCGTTACCGGCGTATCGATCTACCACAACGACCCTGATCCGCAGCGACTCTCGGCAAACCGCATCCGATGTAGCAGGTCATTGGCGGCTGCGGGATGACCGGTGTTCCGGTCGCGACGGACCTGATTCTCGAGCCGCTGTACGTTGGAGCACGCTCCGCCGCCGTATCCCAAGCCAGCGTATGATGGCCCGTAGGCCGGCACGCCTGCGCCGTACATTTCCGACGGACCTGCGTATCCGTAGCCGGGTCCGCGATTGTAGTTGTAATCGTAGGCGCCGCGATTGCGCAGGAACCGGTTGCCCCGCCAGTTGTTGATCGCGGGATTCGCCCGGAATGACCGAGTCATCGGCGTCGCGTTCCGCGCGAAGTTGCGATTAGAGAACGAACGGACCGCAGCGGGATGGCTGAACGATGTGCTGCGCGTTGCCGCGAAGTTCCGTCCCGGCGACACCGCGGTGGTGCGCGCGCGTGCGACCGTGTCGTGCCGATAGGCCAGCGCGTTGATCGGGGTCGCGAACAGCGCCAGCCCGAGGATGGCCATAATCAATTTCTGTTTAGATTTCATTTTCGGATGCCTCCTACTCGCGTTATACGGAGCACTTCTGATACCGTCCGCTTTGCGCGTCATTACCAAGTCGTAATCTTGTTCACTCACTAGCCTCTGGTCCTGCTATTGGTTAGACGGCAGGCTCCGCGCATCTGTTTCTGTGGTTTCAGGATATATTTGGTTAACGCACCGCAAGGATCTCGCCGCTGGCAAATCGCTTCGCAGACAGCACTTATTAACGTCTCGAAAGGATCGCTAAAGGTGCAAATCCTGGATTCGCAGAGCGGAACTTAATTGATGGCAACAACGGAACAACGCGGTTACCATTTCACGCTGCGGGACGGCTGAGTCGGTCCTTCTCCCATAGATTTTCCCGACGTCTGCCGCCGGGATCCGCGCCCACGAAATGTAACTCCGGAAAAGTTTTGAGGTTCGTCGTGGAGGCTTTGACTATGAAGTCCACTCCAGAAAATCGAACGAACAATCTTAAAATTGCCTTGGCATATCCGCTGATGATCAGCGCCGTGATCGGCGCTTACCTGCTCATCCGATGGTATGGGGAGGGTCTAACTTCTTCGGCCGCAATCGACGCGATGAAGTCTTCTGCACGATCGGCAGGGCCCTCGACCGACGTGATGCTGCATGTCCTGCTGGCGTTGATCGTGGTCATCGTGCTGGCACGAGCGCTGGGAACGTTCTTTCGCCTGATTCATCAGCCGCCGGTGATTGGTGAGATTGTTGCCGGGATCATGCTCGGTCCCTCCGTGCTGGGAAGATTCGCTCCCGGCGTGGCTTCGTATGTGCTGCCCGCATCGGTCGCGCCGTTCCTGGATGTAATTTCTCAGATCGGCGTGATCCTCTACATGTTCCTAGTCGGGCTCGAGCTTGACCCGAAGCTTTTGAGGAATCGCGGTCACGCAACCGTTGCGATCTCTCACGCCAGCATCCTCGCGCCGCTTCTGATGGGCGCGGCGCTGGCGCTGTTCCTGTTCCCGACCCTCTCACCGGGCAACGTAACCTTCACCAGCTTCTCACTGTTCATCGGCGTTTCCATGTCGATCACGGCTTTCCCGGTCCTCGCACGCATTCTGACCGACCGGGGAATCCACAAGACCCGCATGGGTGCAATTGCTCTGACCTGCGCCGCAGTCGATGACGTTACCGCATGGTGTCTTCTGGCATTCGTCGTAAGCGTGGTCGAGGCGCATACCGCCGGCGCGCTGAGCATCGTCGTGATGGCAGTGGCGTTTATCGTGGCGATGGCGGTCGTGGTGCGGCCGGCGATGGTGCGCCTGACCTTTCTCTATGGCAACCGCGGTCTGACGCAAGGGTTGATGGCGGCGATATTCGTAGCGCTGCTGGTTTCCGCACTGACTACAGACCTCATTGGAATTCACGCGATTTTTGGCGCTTTCGCTTTGGGCGCGATTATTCCGCACGACAGCAGCCTCGCGCGTGAACTCACTGATCGTCTGGAAGATCTGGTTATCGTGCTGCTGCTGCCCGCGTTCTTTGCTTTCACCGGACTGCGCACCCAAATCGGGCTGGTCAATGGATTGGACCAGTGGCTGGTGTGCGGATTGATAATATTCGTTGCATCGTTCGGAAAATTCAGCGGCGCGGCGATTGCTGCCCGCCTGACCGGACTCGGATGGCGTGATTCCTCAGCTCTGGGTGTTTTGATGAATACCCGCGGACTGATGGAGTTGATCGTCCTGAACATCGGCTACGATCTCGGGGTCGTTCCACCAACGCTGTTCGCGATGCTGGTGATCATGGCGCTGGTGACGACTTTTGCGACGACTCCGATACTGCACTTCATCGCGCCCAAGGAAGAGTTCCTTGACGACGCTCCCGCTCATGAGACGGCCGCGAAATTGCGGCTGGTGCGTCCGACACGGCAGGGAATTTTGGTGCCGATATCGAATCCTGAAAAGGTCGGGTCCCTTATGGAAATAGCGCTGTCGGCAACCGCCGCAGAGGATTCGCCGCCGCGCCTCGCCGCCTTCGTACGGCGTCCCGTCGGCGGCATCCGATCAGGACTGCGGGAAGTTGAGCATCGGGTTGCGCCGCGCTCGCATGCGCTCTCGGCGGCATTGGACTATGCCCTCGAGCGGGAGGCCGCGATTATTCCGCAGGCGACCTGGACCGAAGCCCCGGCGCGCGACATCGTGCGTCTGGCGACGGAGGTTCAAGCGGCCTGGATCCTGCTCGGATTTCACCGGCCGGTGTTCGGCGCAGATTTTCGCGGCGGAGTTGTTGGCGACGTATTGGAAGGAGTGGCGTCTCTTCCGGTCAATGTCGGTATCGTCGTGAACGAAACCCGGGATCCGATCGAATACATTTCCGCCGTTATCGATCACAGCTCCGACGGATGGGCGTCGCTCGACCTGGCGACCCGCGTCGCTCAGACGAAGAACTGCGCCCTCGAAGTCATCTGGGTGCCATCAGTTGATGATGGGAATTCAGAACTGGATGAGATGCTGAGCGCGGTATCGAGCCGGGTTCCGCAGATCAAAACCATCCTGCTCGGATCGCGATCGGCGGCGGAACTTGCGCAGCAGAAAATGAGCAATCTGGCAGTGGTAGGCGCCAACCTGATAGACCCATTGAAATTCGCGGCTCAATTGAGGCAACCGCGATGCTGCACAATCGTCGTTCAAGGGACCTCAGTTCCGCTGGTCTTCGCGGTCAATCGCGTACCAACCGCGTTGTCTAAGTAGATCATCGACCCGCTGCCGACCCCTACCTTAGTTCGTGAACCGAGAGAAAGAGATCAAACGAGAAACGGCACCACAGTATTACACCCGAAGCTCTGAGATGGCGCGCGCGCTCGTCCACGGTATACTATGCGGCCGCCGCGCCGAAGTTGGCGAATCGGAGGGTTGATGGCGGCTACATTCCATGCAGGGGCGGTGCTATACGCAAAGAACCTGGCGCTGGTACAAGCATTTTATCAAGCCGTCCTGAGTCTCGAGATCGAGCACGCAGAGAAGAATCATGTGGTGCTTGTGTCGCCAACGTTTCAACTTGTCGTTCTTAAAATTCCGGAACCCATCGCATCTTCAATCGAGATCGAAAGTCCACCACGGCGCAGGACAGAGACGCCCATCAAGCTGGTCTTTGAAGTTACCAGCATCGCTCAAGCGCGCGCGGTTGCGCGACTGCATGGCGGAGAACTTCTTCCACCGGAGCATGAGTGGAACTTTCATGGTTATCGCGTGTGCGACGGCCAAGATCCCGAAGGCAATGTGGTTCAGTTTCGTCAGTATCAGAGCGGATCGATCGGCTCGGCCAGGTGAAGACGCGGATAGATGTGGCCAAATTTTTGGCTATTCGGCCGCTGGAGACGCTCTCTGGGCCGCGGCGAAAACTGAAGGACTGGGTTGGTGGACGCAGCAGGATTTGAACCTGCGACCCCATGCATGTGAGGCATGTGCTCTAACCAAGCTGAGCTATGCGTCCACCGGGAATCGGGATTATCGCGCCGACGCAGCAACCTCGCAAGCCCGGCATCGAGTCCGTCGCGGTTGTGCGGGCGTCGCGCTTGACTCCGCTTTGATGCTCGGACAGCTATTCTAGCGCGGGCCATGCCGGTCCGCGTTTGGATTCCAGAGTGCACAGAATAGCAATCATTGGCGCAGGCTTTAGCGGATCGATCCTGGCGGTACAACTGCTGCGTCGGCTCGGTCCGGATCGTGGCGCCGATCTGCACATCGATCTGATCGGCAAGCGCGGTTTCGCGCGCGGGCTTGCGTATTCGACCACCAGCGAACGCCATCTGCTCAACGTGCCCGCAGGAAAGATGAGCGCATTTCCTGCCGAGCCCGATCATTTTCTCAATTGGCTGCAAAGCCATGCGGAGTCGCAGGGTGTTGCTCAGATCAAACCCACCAGCTTCATTCCGCGCCTGATCTATGGGCGCTATCTCGAAGATCTGCTCGTGCGGGTGAGTCGGGAGCATCCCGAGCGGATCAAGACGCATCGCGAGGCCGCGATCGCCGTAGGTCCGGGCGGCGACGTGCTGCGAATCAATTTTGCGAGCGGCAAGAACCTCGATGCGGATATCGTAGTGCTCGCGCCGGGGAATTTTCCGCCCGCGGATCCTCCGATTGCCGATCCGGCTTTCTACACGTCCTCTTTCTATCGGCGCGATCCGTGGGCAGACGGCGCGCTCGATCAGATCGAACCCACCGCGCCGGTCCTGCTGATCGGTGCGGCTCTGACCACCGTCGATATCGCGATTTCGCTTATCGAGCGTGGCCACATCGGAGTGATCCACGCCATTTCGCGTCATGGATTGTTACCGCGCCGCCATCTAGAAGCATCCGCGGCGCCGGCGATCGCGCCGTTCGAGCTCGGAGCGCTTCCCGCCTCGGCGCGCGGGCTGCTGCGTGCGGTTCGCGCACGGATCGCGCTTGAATCCTCGCGCGGCGTGCCGTGGCAATCGGTAATCGACGGGTTGCGTCCCATCACACAGGAATTGTGGCGCCGCGCCCCGACGCCCGAACGCGCGCGCTTTATCCGCCATCTGCGGCCGTGGTGGGACGTGCATCGTCATCGCGTGGCGCCGGAGATCGGCGCGCGAATCGACGCAGCTCAGGCCTCGGGCGCGCTCGTTTTTCACGCGGGACGAATCGAGAGCTACCGAATCGACGGCCCGATGGTGGTCGTCGAATATCGAAACCGCGATTCGGCCGAGCTCGAATCTTCGCGCGTCGCGCGAGTGATCAATTGCTCGGGACCATCCTCGGATTATCGCCGAATCGATGATCCGCTGATTCAATCGATGCTTTCGGCCGGGATCGTCCGCACCGATCCTTCGCGCCTTGGGCTCGAGGTTACCGGCGATCTTCGCCTGGTCGGCGCCGACGACGCGGCGAATCCGCGCTTGTTCGCTCTCGGCTCGATCACCAAGGGCGCGTATTGGGAAATTATCGCGGTACCCGATCTGCGCGCGCAGTGCGACGCTCTCGCCGAGCGCATCGTTCGGGAGATCGGACAGCTCGTGCAATCCGCGCCGCGCCATTTGACCTGAGCGCCCCGCCTGCGCGAAGGTTGCGCAGCCGGTGCGCCCAGACGCGCAGGCCACAGGAGGAACGGCGATGGGGCGGCTCAAGCAGGTGAGCCTCGGCGAGGCTTCGCCCGAGGTCAAGGAACTCTACAAACAGTTTTTTGGCGACCGCGATCCGGTCAAGCATCCGGGCACCGCGACCGGCACTCCAGGAGATTATTGGACCACCTTCGCGCTGGTGCCGGATCTTGTTTTTCAAGCGCGGAATTCTCTGATGGCTCTGATGCAACCGGGGCGCAAGCTGCCCGCCAAGCTGCGCGAGCTCGCGATTCTGCGCACCGGAATCGTCGGCGATTCGCGGTTCGAGTATTCGCAGCATCTGAAAGTCGCGCGGATGGTAGGCGTTGCCGACGACAAGCTCGCCGCGATCAAAAGCTGGGCGCTGTCCGATAAATTCAGCCCGGCCGAGCGTGCCGTGATGCAGGTGACTGACGAAATCGTCGGGCGTAATCTGGTTGAAGATGAATCATTCGCCGCGCTCAAGGAGCATCTCGACGACGCGCAGATAATGGAGCTGTTTTATGTCATCGGGCTATGGCGGATGCATGGGATGATCGTGCGCGCGTTGCATCTCGAATTCGACGGCGACACCACCGCGCGTATGAAGGAAGTGCCGGCGCCCGCGCCGGCCAAGAGTTAACCGGCGACGAAAAACCCGGAGGCGACAACGATGAAAGTCGTGGTTTATACGCAGGATCAATGCTCGGCGTGCCATCAGGCGAAGGAGTATCTTTCGCGCAACCAGGTTGCCTTCACCGAGAAAAATATTACGCACGACTCGGTGGCGCGCGACGAGCTGATTGCCAAAGGCTTCCGCGCGACGCCGGTCACGATGATCGACGATCAGCCGATCCTCGGCTTCAGTCTTCCGCAATTCAGAAAAGCCCTCGGCCTCAGCTGATTTACGCAAATTGCTCGTCCCTGCCGACGAATATCGCCGTCTCCGCAGCGGCGGCAAAAGCCTCAAGATCCTGTTGGCGGCGGCTCCGCTTGAGGGTGTCGAAATCACCCGCTCGAGGGACACCGGTCGAGTCGTGCACCTCTAATCTCTGGAACGGTCCGTTCTCGTGTACCTGATCGATACCAACGTCATCTCAGAGATCCGTAAGGGCCGACGCTGCGATCCGAAAGTTGCGGCATGGTTCCGGCAAGTGCAGGACGATGATCTCTATCTGAGCGTGTTGGTAATTGGCGAAATTCGCCAAGAGATCGAACGGGTCCGCGCGCGAGATCTGCGCAAGGCCCGAGCTCTGGAGGACTGGCTCGAACAACTACTCGCCGGTTTCGCTGAGCGCATTCTGAAGATCGATGATCGTGTAGCACAAGAATGGGGACGCCTGAGCGCGCGTGGCGGCTACCCGGTCATTGACGCGCTCTTGGCTGCGACCGCGATGACGCATAATTTGACGCTCGTGACCCGCAACCTCAAGCGCGTGGAGAGGTCCGGCGCGCGATGCCTCAATCCGTTCGAGTTCGAAATTTGATCAGACCGCGTTCATCAGGCGGATAACTTCGGCGCGGCCCCATTCGACTTCCGCGCGATGATGATTCGCCATCGCGGAGAGAAAATCGTGAATTGGACCGCTTTGCGGCGCTACCGCGAGCGCTTCTTCGCTCTTGCGCGCGGCCCATTCCTGCCCGCGCGACATCAGGCTCAGCCGCTCGCGGACGGTCGGAAGCGCGGCGACCTTGGCGGCGAATGGTCCGGTTTTGTCCGACGGCGTACCGCCGCCCGCGCGAATCAGCGCTTCGAGCTCGCGGACGTTGCGCGCCTCTTCCTCGCGTGAGCCGCGCAGAAAGACGCGCAACTGCTCTTGCTCGACCTCGCGGATCAACTCCTCGAGCGCGAGCGTGCCCGCGCGCTCGGATTCGAGCAGCAAATTGAGGGCATCCTGAAGCTTCGAGTCCACGGCGCGAATCTAGTAAGGGTGGCGCGCAGGCGCAAGCCGTAAACGGCTACTTCATAAGCATCCGGATCGATACGGCGATCAGAAAGATCGCGAACGCGCGGCGCAGGAGGGTTGGCGCGACGCCGACCGCGATTTTTCCGCCAACGAACCCACCGAAAATCAGCCCTAACGCCAGCATCGCGGCGAATCCGATATTCACGTTGCCGGTTTTGTAATACTCGTACGCGCCGAGAATCCCGACTGGCGGCAAGAGCGCCGCCAGCGACGTGCCCACCGCCGCATGCATTGGCATCGCCAGCAGCACCACCAGCGTCGGGACGATCAGCACTCCGCCGCCGACTCCGAAAAAGCCGCTCAGAACGCCGGCGATAAGTCCGATTGCCAGAACGATCAGCATCTCGCTCATGTGGGATCTCGCGTCGATGGCTGGGTTTGATTGCATCGCAATTCCGCCAGGATGCGGACAGTAGCAGAACCGCGCAATCAGATTGAAGAGCGCGGACGCTAGCCTTCGACGGGGGACTTCTCGAGCCGGTCGCCCAGCAACTCGGCCAGGCGTTCGGCGGGCAAGCGGCGAAGATCGGCGATTGCGAAGCCGGACGCCGCCGCGTGTCCGCCTCCGCCAAAACCCTCTGCCAGCACAGCGAGGTTGATATCGCAGTCGGCGCTGCGGCGCAGGCTGACTCCCTGGCTGCGAAGGTCGAACAGCGCCACGACCGTGCGATGCTGCCGCTCGTAGAGATGCGAGGCGACTTCGCTGCTGTAGCCGAAGCAACACGCGGTGCGCACCTTGATTCCATTGCCGAGCATCCGATCGACCATCGTAACGCGCGCGAGCTCGATACTCTTTTGCATACCCTCTTTGCCGGCTTCGAGTGCAGAGCGCAGCCGCCGCGTCATCACCGGTTCGTGCAGGCGAAGGATTTCGCGATACGAATTTTTTCCTCCGAGCGTCTGCACGGCGAGCGCCCAATTGGCGGATTCAGGGATCTTGTGAATCCAGCGATCATGGTCGTCGGCGATCGCGGCAAAGGGCGCGAACGCCTCGAACGCCTCGCGCCGTTTGGCCGGCATCGAATCGCGCGCGAGCTTGCGCAGAAAGTTGAAGGTCAGGCGCGCGGCCGAGTATTGCTCGGAAAGAATCTTGCCGGTGAATGGAACCTTGAACTCCGGCGCGCCCGCGCGGGACACTGCGGTGCGATGATGATCGATCCAGAACACGCGCGCGCCGCGCTCGATAAGCGAAGTGAGATGCGCCCCGGTCTCAGGCAAGTTCCACGACAGATCGGTGATCCAGATTTCGTCATTTTCGGGGGCAGACGACTTGAGCTCGAGACCGCGGATCGTCCGGTCGGCTTCGTTGTTGCCGGCCAGGATCGCGATTACGCGCTCGCCGTCGTAAAAGCGCGCGATCGCCGCGGCCGCCATCACTCCGTCGAGGCATGAGGGACCGTGGCTGACGATCTGGATAGTGCGCGATTCGGACATGTGGATGCGACTATAAGGAAAACCGCGTCCCCACGCGAACCGATGCGCTCGAAGCTGCTTGCGCAAGCGGCAAACGCGCTGACGCTCACGCGTTTTGGACTTGCCGCGGCGTGGATCGCGATCTATCTCGCGGCGTACGCGGCGCAGCTTGAGTTTTTGCTGATCGCGATCGCTGCTACGGTCAGCGATTTCTTTGACGGGCGGGTCGCGCGCAGGCTCGGAGTGGGCGGTGGAGCGGGGCGATGGCTCGATCCGGTGGCCGACGTCACCTTTGTGCTGGCCGCGCTCGGGTGCGCGGCGGCGGCCGGTGCGATCCCGCTCTATATCCCGATTCTGATAGTGGCTTCGTTTTCACAATACGTGCTCGACTCGCGAATACTGCATCGCGCGGACAGTCCGATCCGAAGCCGGCTCGGACATTACGGAGGCGTAGTGAACTACGCGCTGGTGCTGGCGCTGGCGATTGCTCCGCCCGGTAGTATTGCGGACGCCGCGATCAAAACCGCGGCGCCCGCGCTTGCTCTGTTCTATATCGCGGCGATCATCGAACGCGCGCTAGCCTATCGCTCGCGCGCCTGAGTAGCATTTCGCAGCTACCAGCTTCTTGCTAGGAAATCTTGGCGAGCAGATTCTTCATGTCGTCGGCGTGCTCTTCTTCCACCTTAAGGATCTGCTCGATCAGGATTCGCGTGGTCGGGTCCTTGTCGCTGAGCCATCGCACGATATCCGAATACGACTCGATCGCGATTCGCTCGGCCACCAGGTCTTCCTTGATCATCTCGGTCAGAGAATCGCTCTCGTCGTACTGCGAATGCGCCCGGCCAGCCATACCCTCGGGGCTGTAGTTCGGCTTTCCGCCAAGCTGGCTGATGCGTTCCGCGATCCAGTCGGCATGCTGCTGTTCCTCACCCGCGTGCTGCAGGAATTCCTGGCGCGCGGGATCGGCGTAAATGCCGTCGGCGGTATAATAGTGGCGCTTGTAGCGCAGCACGCAGACGATCTCGGTTGCGAGGACGTCGTTGAGCACCTTGACGACTTCCTTGCGGTCGGCCTTGTAGCCGTCGGTTACAGGACCTTCCTCCATATGCTTGCGTGCGCGTTCACGGATTTTTTTTACGTCGGTGACAAACTTTGCCATGGGATGAGGCTCCTTTCAGGTGTGATGCAATCGTACCGCGATTTCTACTAAGGATGCACGGTTTTTCCTACTACCGCCTGTCGGCGCCCGCAACAGCGGCTTGGCCCGAAAGGCCTGTTTGGGGACGGTGAAGAGTGGCGGGCGTCGTGCTAGGTTCTTGAGCGGCGGTTGGGGGAGGAACGAGGGGGCGTTCGCATCGTGACTCCGGCCGCAAGGTCATCGGAATTGGAACCGCGCATTATTGTTCGCTCAGAGCATCCGATCTCGCGTCGCGATATCGATCCCAATGTATTGAAGGTCCTGTACCGCCTCGGCGCGGCCGGCCACGTCGCCTATCTGGTGGGAGGATCGGTGCGCGACCTGATGCTCGGGCGGCGGCCCAAGGACTTCGACGTCGCGACGTCGGCGCATCCGCAGCAGGTCCGCGATCTGTTCCGCAACTCACGATTGATCGGGCGGCGCTTTCGGCTGGTCCACGTCTTTTTTGGACCGCAGAATATCGAGGTCGCGACTTTTCGCCGCCAGAGCGAAGAAGTCGCCACCGAGGGCGACCCGCTGATCCGCGCCGACAATACCTTCGGTACTCCAGAGGAAGATGCATTTCGCCGCGATTTTACGGTCAACTCGCTGTTCTACGATCCCCAGACGTTTAACGTGATCGATTACGCCGGCGGCGGTGACGATCTGCGCGCGCGCCTCATCCGCACCATCGGCGCACCCGAGCTGCGGATGCGCGAGGACCCGGTGCGGATGATGCGCGCGGTGCGCTTTGCCGCCAAACTCGGCTTCGAGATCGAACCGGCCACCCGCGCCGCGATCGAGACGCATCGCGCCGATCTGGCCAAGGCCTCCGTCCCGCGCCTGGTTGAAGAAACCTATCGCACGCTTGGGCAGCCCGCATGCGCGCGCGCCGCCGCCCTGATGGACGAGGTCGGGCTGCTCGGGGCGCTGATCCCGTTTCTCTCCGAGCACATAAAACGGCATGAGGGCGATCCGGCCGATTCACCGACGATTCGCAACCTCGCGGCGCTTGGAAAGATGATCGAAGGAGTCGCCGCGCCCGATCACGCTTTCGTGCTCGCGGCGATGATGCTCGATCTCGCGCGCGATCCGGACGGCCGCGGCGATTTCGATTTGCTCGGCGAGTTGCGCGCGCGCGGATTTGCCCGCGGCGACACCGAGCGGATGCGCCTCATCCACGACGCGTTCGAAAACATGGCCGCGCCGTCGCGCCGAACGCGGCGCTTGATGCGGCGCCCGTACTTCGCCTCAGCGCGCCAGTTTTTCGAGGCGATGGCGCCGACCTATGCGATCGATACCCGAATCCTCGCCCGCTATGTCGAAAATCCCGACGGATTCGTCGCACGCCCGCGTCCGCAGCCGCAAGACAACCCCGAAGCTCCGGCAACCGGCGGACACAGACGCCGCAGGCGGCGCCGCCGCGGCGGCAGGATGCATCGGCGCGAAACGCAAGTGCTCGATGGAGAGAACACCGTCAGCGCGGCAGCCGGCGCCGATGCGAGCTCGGGCGCGGCC
>JBARDN010000178.1:0-6131 GCA_049795175.1 Binataceae bacterium (SeqCode)
CGGAGTTTAGAAACAGCGGCTTGACGTAGTACCACGGCGCCATCGCGCCCAGCGATCCAAAAAATCGTCCGACGTTTTCGCTGCCGAGCTGCCGATTGAGAAATCCGAACCGTCCGCCAAAGTAACATGCGACGTACCAGCTCGAAGCGATCGCCGCGCCGACGATGAGCGGCCCCGGCTCAAGCATCGCGAGCATCTGCCGCCATCGCCGATCGCTTATCAGGAACGCAACCATCGCCGCGCCCGGAAGGAGAGCGCCGACCGGCCCCTTGGACAGCACTCCCAACCCCATCGTGACCGCGAGCACGTACAGCAGCATCCGATGCGCGGGAGTGTCGATCGTCGCGTCGCGTCGCGGCGGAAGCCATCGTGCAAACGTGAACAACGCTGCGGCCTCGAAAAAGCACAGCGTCATATCAACGCGGCCGAAGCGCCCCTGGCCGATGTATTGATACGAGGCTGCGAGCGCCAGGCCGGCCAGAATCGCGCCGTTCGCGCCCAGCAGCCACAGCGCGAATGCGATCGTCATGATCACGCCGGCGATCGCGTAGAGCGCCGCAGTCGCGCGCAGATTTGCCGCCGTCACCCGTTCGCGTCCCGTCAGCCGGTCGATCGCGAACGCGGTCCAGTGAAACAGCGGCGGCTTGTACATCGGCTGCGAGCCGTTCTCGAGCGGGAACAGCAGACGATCATGCTCGACCATCTGCTGCACGAAGACCGCCTCGACCGCCTCATTGCCGGTGCAGATATCGCTCGCGCCCAGCCGGTTGGTCACCAGCACGATCGTCGCGATCACGATCGCAAGAAGCGTGGCGACAGTGCGGAAAGGTAGCGGTTTCATTTCTATTCTAAGCGCCGGGATTGATTCTCGCTCTTTGTGAGGCTTGTCGATTTTCTTGCAGACGCTCCCTTATTGTCATCCTGAGCCGCAGGCGAAGGATCTCCGCGAAGCGATTAGTGCAATCAATCTGGGCCCTCCGCACTAATCGCTTCGCGGAAATCCTCACGGAGCCTGCCCTGAGCAACGTCGAAGGGACAGCCTCCGTTCAGGATGACGGACAACGACACGTCGTTTGTCGACAACTTCCTTGGGCAAGGAGCGATTATTAAATTCGCCGTAAGCAATTATGCAAAAGTCGTCCGCTGTTGGAGATGGTAAAGAAACGAAGCCAACTCCCCGCTAGTCGAGTTCATAGCGGAAGATACTCAGTCGCTCGATGCGAGGCTTGTCGTAGCCGCGCCACTTCGGCGCTGGAACCTGCTCCGGTCCGATTCGCCTGAAACCCAGCCGTACGAAAAACCGCGCCGCGCGATCCTCGCTGGTGCAGGCGAATACATACCGCAACATCCGCGCCTGCGCCTCTTTGACGCATTCCTTGACCAGCTCGACCGCAACCCCTTCGCCCTGGAAGCGCGTCAGCGTGTACATCGCGGTGATCTCGCCGGCCCGCTCGCGGCGGTAGGGGTCGGTCAGCAGTGCGCAGATGCCGGCCAGGTGCTCATCGCCGATCCGGTAGCCAAAGCATGACGGCAGGATCCGCGCGATCTGCGCGGGCGTGCGATGGAGCAGAAAACCCTCATCCTGTCCGCGCAGGATCAGCGCCTCGACCTCCTCGAAATCATCGATCGAGATCGGCCGCACCTGCCCGTATTGCATCTCGGTGAACAGCGTTCCCGAGCCGATAAAGCTGAACAGCTCGTCGTACACTCCGCGCGGCGCGACCAGGTTGACCGAGCCGACACCGTCCTTGAGCGCGCGATCGGCGGCGCGCACGATCGCGCGGCGCACCCGCGAACCCGCCGCGGTCAGCGTGCGGCCGATTCGCGTCATCTCGACGAACGACAGGCGGTTGCCTTTGCGATCATCCAGGCCGTCGTGCCGATCGAGAAAGATCAGCTTGAACACACGCAGGCGACTTGCGAGCTCCTGTGCGAACACGGCCAGGTCGGCGGAGTCATCGTCGTTGGTCGAGGCGACCACGATCGAGCCCGCGCGCAGCCCCTCCCAGATTTGCGCGACCGCGGAATCAGGAGGATAGGGGCGCGAGCGCAAGCCCGTCGCGGGATCGAAGACCGGGATCGCGCCGCTCGGCGCCATCCGGCCCATCCGCTTGAGCAGCTTGGGCAGCGCGGTCGGAGACACGATCACGATACATCGGGTTTGGTTGCGGCGGAGCTCGCGCAGGGTGCGGATGAGGGAATTGAAGTCGCTAATCCGATCGCCGCCCGGCGGCACCATCGCGAACAGCAGGCTCTTTCCGTAGAACTCTTCGAGGTAGAAGCTCTTCTCGGAAAAGCTCGGCGCGCGAGTATGCACTCCGAGCGCCGGCGGCGAATTCGTCGCGGCGTCGCTCACCGCCGGTTTTCCAGCGCGAGTTCCGGGCACAATCCAGATCGCGACAATCCAGATCTCATCGAGGGACTAATTCTTGGCGGCAGCGGCGATGGCCGCGGCTTCGGCGAGTGCGTCGGAAGGCGACTTTGACGACGCGATCTCGGCCAGCGAGGAGTCGGAAAAAACTTCGAGCAGCACGCGCTGCCCGCGTTCCCATACCCGATACATCCGGCAGCTCGGCTGCAGTGCGCAGGAGCTCGAGCCGTCGGTGCATACGTTGAGCGTGATCGGTCCTTCGACCGCTTCGATAATATCTCGAAACGAGATACTGTCGGCGCCGCGCGCGAGCTGGTAGCCGCCGCCCGGACCGCGCCGGGCATGCACCAATCCCCGGCGCATCAGGTCGCGGATTACTTTCTCGAGATAGTATTTCGGAATCTGTTCGTGGACCGCGATCTCCGTGCCGCGTGCGACTCCGCCCGGCCGATCCGCCATGTAGATCATCGCACGCAGCGCATACTCGATCTTCCGCGGTATCTGCATCAGGCTCATGGCGATTGTTCCGCGCGCGGGCCGCGCGCTACGCTCCCGCCGCGGCGATCGGAGTCTCGCGCGCCGCAAGAATTTTCTCGACGTACTTGGCCATCATGTCGCTTTCGAAATTTACCGCGTCGCCCGCCTTTTTGTAGCCGAGCGTCGTGACCTTCAGCGTATGCGGGATCACCTCGACCGAGAATCGCCGCCCGTGAATCGCAAAACAGGTCAGGCTGATTCCGTCGATTGTGACCGAGCCTTTTTCGATCAGGTAGCGCGTGTCGGCGGCAGGCGCCTCGAAGGTGTAGAGCCGCGAGTCGCCTTCGGACTTGATCGCGACGATCCGCGCAAGTCCGTCAACGTGCCCTGCCACCAGATGCCCGCCCAGCAGCTTGTCGATCGTCATGCATCGCTCCAGGTTCACGCGGTCGCCGGGCTTGAGCGTTCCGAGTGTCGTGCAGCGCAACGATTCGGCGGATACATCGACGGAAAATTTTCCGCGCGCCTTCGCGACGATCGTCATGCAGCCGCCGCTGATCGAGATCGAATCGCCGATATTCATCTTCGCGGTCGGCAGCGCAGTCTTGATCGTCAGTACCGCGCCCTCGCGCGAGCGCCGCTGGCTCTCGACGATACCCAGGTCTTCGATAATTCCGGTAAACACGATCCTCTAAACCTCGATGCGATTCATCGCCATTTCGGTAAAGGCAAAAACCCAGAAAAATCTTATCTTTTTGCCGCCACTCTGCCAACCATCACTGCCTGCGTTGACCAAACCTTCCGATAAACGCTTGTCCGTCATCCTGAACGTAGTGAAGGATCTCCGCGAAGCGATTAGTGCGGAGAGCCTTGGCGGCGCTGAAGAAAATCGCTTCGCGCAGATCCTTTGCCTTCCGCTCAGGAGGACAACCGTGAAAAAGCCACGCCCACCCGTCGCTTCGGATGACTCCGGAGCATCGGACGGGGTAGGCTCGAACGTTATGGCGGCGAAATCGAAAACCAAATCACGTCCGAAAAAACCGAATCCAAAAAAATCATCAGCGGGTGCGGCCGGCGACGCCAAGCTCAAGGCTCTCCTGTTCGACTTTGGCGGCACGCTCGCGTTTCTCGATTACGAGCTGCTCGCGCGCGAGTTCAGCCGGCCCGGACGCAAGCTCGACGCGCTCGGGCTCGAGCTCGCGGAATATCGCGGCCGTGCGATGATCGATCGTTATCTGATGAGCGGGCGCGAGCGCGACGTGAATTCGGGCTACGAGGAATTTTTCCGCGAATGGCTGGGTGCGGCGGGAATACCCGCAGAAGAAATCCGCGAATGCGGCGAGCACTTCCAGAAGATTCATCGTGAGGCGACGCTATGGCGCGTGGTCCGGCCGGGCACGCATGAAGCGCTCGAGCGCTTAAAGCGCGCGGGCTACAAGCTCGCGATCGTCTCCAACGCTGAGGGTCAGGTCGAAAGCGACGCGAAGCGCTTCGGCCTTGCGGAATTTTTCGACACGATAATCGACTCGCACATCGTAGGCGTAGCGAAGCCCGACCCGCGAATATTCCAAATCGCGCTCGAGCGCCTGGGCATCGCACCGCAAGAAGCCCGCTACGCGGGCGACATCTACTCGATCGACATGCTCGGCGCCCGCGCCGCCGGAATCGAAGGAAGGTTAATCGATCAACACAACCGCTACGACTGGATAGATCACCCGAAGATCCGCCACGCCGGCGAACTACACAAGATTTCAATCAATACCAATTGAACGCCGGCGCGAAGCGGCGGCAGGAAGCTTCTGATGAAAAAGATCCTGATTCTCGGCGTCAACGGTTTCATCGGCCATCACCTGACCAAGCGCATCATCGAAACCACCGATTGGCAGGTCTACGGCATGGACATGAGCACCGACCGCGTGAGCGAATGGCTGGATCATCCGCGCTTCCGTTTCTTCGAAGGCGACATAACCATCAACAAGGAGTGGATCGAGTATCACGTGCGCAAGTGCGACGTGATTCTGCCGCTGGTGGCTATCGCCACTCCGGCCACCTACGTGAAGGACCCGCTACGTGTCTTCGAACTGGATTTTGAAGCCAACCTGCCCATCGTGCGCCAATGCGTAAAGCACAAGAAGCGCATCCTGTTCCCCTCGACCAGCGAGGTGTACGGGATGTGCCGCGACAGCGAGTTCGACCCGGACGCGTCTGAGATGATCTACGGCCCGATCAACAAGCCGCGCTGGATCTATGCCTGCTCGAAACAATTGATGGACCGGGTCATCCACGCCTACGGGATGAGCGAGGGCCTCGACTACACCCTGTTCCGCCCCTTCAACTGGATCGGCGCTGGACTCGACAGCATCCACACCGCGAAGGAAGGCTCGAGCCGCGTGATTACTCAGTTCCTGGGCCACATCGTGCGCGGCGAACCGATCAAGCTCGTCGACGGCGGTCAGCAGAAGCGCGCCTTCACCTACGTGGACGATGGCATTGCGGCGCTGATGCGCATTATCGCGAACCCCGGAGGCCGCGCCACGCGCCAGATCTACAATATCGGCAACCCGGTCAATAATTTCTCGATCCGCGAGCTCGCCCAGATGATGCTGGCGCTGGCCGCCGAATACGACGAATACCGGGACAACGCCAAAAAGGTGGAACTGATCACGACGACCTCGGACGCGTATTACGGCAGCGGCTACCAGGATGTGCAGAACCGCGTGCCAAAGATCGAAAACACGATGGCCGATCTGAGCTGGGCTCCGGTAGTTTCGATGCCCGACGCGCTACGCCACATCTTCGACGCCTATCGCGACCCCTTAGCGTACGCGCGGGATCTGTGAGGCGAAACGCTAGCCCGCGAGAGCCGACAATCGACATGTTCGAGGCCTGCGCCGCCGCACCCGAAAGAGCCTGAGCGGTCAATACGACCGCTAGGACTACGTAGGTCAGAAGGCGCCACGTTTCTGCATCCGATCAAGCAGTACGCGATGTCGGCCAGGACTTGTTGCGAAGGAGACTCAACGAACGTTTGACTAACGCTAGTCCGCGGCCGCTCGGCGCAGAACAAAATTTGTGGGGTGCCCAGCCGTATGTTGGGCGTATTCGAAGATCCCTTCGAAGCGGAACGCTGAATCTCCAAACTGTTTGAGGCTTTCGCGATAGAAAACTAGGAGTCGTAACCTCGCTCAGTGTGTTCAATGATCAATGAGTCTGTTCGTCCCGACGATTGGCCCTGCCAATGCAGCGTATCGCCGAGGAGCTGATCTCTGTATGGCGTTTGTTT
>JBARDN010000179.1:0-3659 GCA_049795175.1 Binataceae bacterium (SeqCode)
CCGCCCCCCACTTCGCACTCAAACGAATCTAAAACTACTTGGTGACCGAAGTCGAGAAAGCAGCTTCCAGGCGCGATACTGCGTCATTCGCCCGGCGCACCGAATCCTCGGCGCCACTGGCCGCGTCCTCCGCCTTTTTGGCGGCGGCGTCAGCCTGGGTCGCGGAGGCCTCAGCCGAATTGGCCGCAGCCTCGGACTGGGTCGCATCCGCTTCAGCCTTGTCGCTGGCCGCGTTGATGGTCTTCATGTCCGGTCCGCAAGCGCTCAAAAACGCCACGGCTGCCAGAACTCCGAGCACAGTTGCCAACCTTTTCATTCCGAAATCCTCCTACCAGTTCCAGTCCAACCGCCAGTCCCGGTTTTATTCCGCTATCGAACGCGTTGGAAAAATCCTAGAGTCCGTCAAACACACCCTGAAATAGTTACAAATCGATTTGAGCAACGCAAGACTGAAAGATCTCTGGGGGACAAATCCCGCTGGATTAGCCATGCTGTTTCAACCACGGTTGACAGACAAAACATGCTACAGTTATCGTTCGATTGGCAAGCCTTGATGGCTACGAGACTGACTGCGGCATAACTTCACGGCGATTCCATCGAAATTGAGGTTGGGTTCAGCGGATGTCAACGACTATCACCAGCGAATGCATCAATTGCGGCGCCTGCGAGCCGGAATGCCCTAATACTGCGATCTATGCGGGCGGTATCGAGTGGGAGCTGAGCGGTGCCGTAAGCCCCGCAATCGCGCAGGATATTTTCTATATTGTGCCGGCCAAATGCACCGAGTGCGTGGGCTTTCACGATCATGAAGCGTGCGCCGCAGTATGCCCGGTGGATTGCTGCGTGCCCGACCCGGCCAATCCCGAGACCGAAGCCGTACTGCTCGCCCGCGCCCGCGAGCTTCATCCCGAAGAGACTTTCGCCGACGACGCGCCCTCGCGCTTTCGTAAAGCAGGCGGCGGCGCAGAAGCCGCCCCCGCAGCCGCAACGGCGTCAACAGACGCCGTAAGCGCATCGACAAATGGCGCCGCAGCAGCAGCCAAGCCTGCCGCGGCACCGGCCGCAGTTAAAGCGGCGCCCGCGCCTGCCGTTGCGATGGCGCCCGCGATCGCGGCGCCGATCGCGATGGTGAATCTGCCCAAGGATATCGGCGCACTGCCCGGTCCGCTGGGCGAGAAGCAGTTCGCCGGCGAGCTCACAGAAGATTTCGACACCGTTCTGGGATGGGTCGATACCGCGCCGGTCCTTCGCGCTCCTCTTCCGGTGCGAATCGCGCTCCGGCTCGGCGAGCCGGTTCTGGGCGCGATGCCCGACGGCGTCAAGGCGTCGCTCGAAGAGGCGGTCGGAACGACGGCCGCATTTTCGCGCGCGCGTTCGACCGCGCTCAATATGATTCTGAACCTGATTCTCTATCCCGCGATCTTCATTGCGATCTCGGTGCTCCTGATCGGCGACCCGCTGTTTTCGATCCATACCCGCGGATGGATTCTGCTCGGCGTTCTGATCGCGGCCGCCGAAGCCGCATGGCGCCTGCGCGAAGGCGTCGTACACGCCAAGCCCGCCTCGGAACTGACTTATCGCGGATGCTGGTACGGCTTGGCGCTTGCTCCTCTCGGCAGCCTGCTCACTCGCGGCGGCAGGAAGAAAACCGAGCGCAAGGTCGCCTTCGACGGCTTCGATACCAATATCCACGATGACAAGACCGAGCGCGACCGCCGTTACGGCACGGTTTACACCGTGCGCGAATTCAACAACGCATACGTCGTGCGGCTCGAGATGCCGCGCAAGATGCCGGCGTCGTCGCTCAAGCGGATCTGGAACCTGCCCGACGAGATGCCCGACTACGACTACAATCTGGTTCTCGGCGACAGCGTGCTGGCAATAAGCGCCAGCGTTCGCGGCGAGGCGATCCGCAAGCTGTCGTACGTATCGTCGGCGTTTCCGGCGGATTTCCTGACCCGGATCGAGTTCGGCACGTCAGTCGCCACGTTCAAGCATCGGATGCAGAACAAAGTGCTGGACGTGATCGTTATGAAAGGTGAATCCGACCAACTGCGCAGCGCCGCTTAGGCTTATAGAAGCGGGTTTCAGCTTTTCGGCCCGAGCCGCCGGGGCTATGCTGAATGCAGGCAGGTGGTTTGTGATGGCATCCCAGATTCGCGACGCAACGCATCGCGATCTTCCAAGGATCGTCGAGATCGAACGCGTTGCCTTCCCGACACCTTGGAGCCTGAATTCGTTTGAACGCGAACTTACGCTGCCCTTTTCCCGGCTGACCGTCGCAGCCGCCGGCAATTCGGAATCGGCGCCGATTGCGGGCTTCCTATGCCGATGGATCGTCGCTGACGAATGCCACGTCCTGAATATCGCCGTTCATCCCGACTGTCGCCGGTCGGGAATTGGCGCCGAGCTCCTAAACGTCGCGATCGCTGACGCCCGGACCAAAAAAGCCTCGGTAGTTACACTGGAAGTTCGGCGATCGAACCTTCCTGCGCGATGTCTTTATAGAAAGTATGAATTTGAAGAACGGCGTTTGAGAAAGAACTATTACGGCCCCGGCGAGGACGCCATCGTGATGGAATTGCAGCTTGGTCACTGATTTTCGTCGTGAAAGCCGAACACCGTTCGATTATGAATCAATGCAAAATACTTTGAGAATCTACGGGGTTACAAACCGCGCCGAAATGTGGCATAATGACGCATGCTGCCTAGGCGAAATCAGAAGGTGATGAACCCGTCGTCGTCAACCGCGCTGAAATCCAAGTCCGCCGTCCGCGCGCCCGCGCACAGCGCCAAAACCGAAATGAATCTGCCGTTCAAGAAAGGTGAGAAGGTAGTTTACCCCGCCCACGGCGTCGCCGTCATCGACGACATCCAGATGCGCGTGATTTCCGGCACCGAGCGTAGATTTTACATGCTGCGGATTCTCGGCGCCGAGAAAATGACGATCATGATCCCGACCGAGAACGTCGAGCAGGTCGGACTGCGCCGCGTAATCGGCAAAGACATGGTCGATAAGATTTATAGAATCCTGCGCCAGCGCAAAGTCGAGGTCGATACTCAGACCTGGAACCGCCGCTACCGGGAATACACGGAAAAGATCAAGACCGGCTCGCCGCTCGAGATCGCCAAAGTCTTGCGCGACCTGCTGGTGCTCAAGAGTGACAAGGAATTGTCGTTCGGCGAGCGCAAGATGCTCGACACGGCGCGAAGTTTGCTCGTCAAAGAGCTGTCGATCGCAAAAGCTCATCCGGAAGAGCAGATCATGGAAGAACTGCGAACGATCTTCGCCAACTGATCCGGCGTGCCGATAGGATCTCAAAAAGGGCCGACATCGTTCGGCCCTTTTTCTTTTCCGAGTGCTGATCAGCGTGGGGTCGATCTTTCGATCACGAACATATTATTTGATATGCACAAGAAGTGCCCTGACTAAGGCCTGCCTTCATCGATCAGCTCCCACATCGCCACACCGTTTAGGCTGAGGCCACGGCGCAAATCGTGGATTCTTTTGACGGCCCTACGAGGATCGTCACGCCGCAGTTCCGCAAGAGGCACTAGTCGCGCCATAGCGACACCACGTTTGGTGATGACGATCTCTTCGCCCTGCACAACCCTGTCGACCAGAGCGGAAAGATGCCTTTTGGCGGCGAACAGCTCGA
>JBARDN010000180.1:0-13671 GCA_049795175.1 Binataceae bacterium (SeqCode)
ACTCAGCAAAGTGCGCAACATAGTCACCCTGATCGTCAAGAAACACTTCCGCCATAGCCGTTAAACGGATCACGTACACTTCTCGCTCGAACGGGAATCATTCGCATGGTTCTCGACGGTTATTCTGCGCCTCTACCTACGAAGTCGAAAGCGGCTCGCTAATCGCGGTGTCGATAAACGCCGAATTCTTATCCGTCATCCTGAACGAAGGTTGCCGGAGTGAAGGATCTCCGCGAAGCGATTAGTGCGGAAATCCCAGATTGGTCGCACTAATCGCTTCGCGGAGATCCTTCGCCTACGGCTCAGGATGACTACAAGCCAGGGTTTGCGAGAAAATCGACAGCCTCACAAGGAACGAGAGAGGAATCAGAAATGACGGTGTTGACCCGCGCGGCGGGCGCTGTTAGCTATTCGGGGTCATGCCGCATATTCCAGTTCATCCGTCGGCGCAGAAGCGCCATCGCCAAAACCTTAAACGCGCCGAGCGCAACCACGCGATCAAGTCGCAGGTGCGCAATACCGTCAAGCTCGCGGTCGAGGCGATCGCAGGCGCGGACGCCGCCGATGGCGCCGCAAAGCTCAAGCTTGCCACCCGCGCGCTGCAAAAGGCCCAAAGCAAGGGCACGCTGCATCGCAACACGGCGCGCCGGCAGATCGCACGGCTGAGCGCGCGCTTTCACAAGACGCACGGCAAAGCCGCGTCCGCTGAAGCCAAAGCCGAATAGCTCCTGCTCGCCTAGATCGTCGCTGTACGCGGGTTACTGCGCGCAGAATCCTGCGCGCCCATCAGCTCGAGCAGTAGCGCGCCGATCGCTTGCTCGCGTTCCTTGATCATTCCGTTCTTGAAGCCTTCATCTAATTCCGCAGCACGCCGATACGCGCGTTCGAGGCGCCGGGGACCGAAGCGCCGCGCGCCCTCGATCGCACGGGTCGCCAGCCCGCTCATCGGAGAAACGCCCAACGCCGAGGCGATCTCGTTCGGGCTGCGCCTGCGCGAGAGCATCGCCGCCGCCGTCATCATCCGCCGCATCACCGGAATAATCTCGACCGCCAGAATTTCGATCGAATCGCGCCCGAGCGCGACCGCACGATCGATTTGCGCTATCGCCACGGCTGCGCGGCCGCGCGCCAGGCTGTCGGCGATCTCGAACACGTCGGGCATCCGGCGGATTCCCGGATCATTCAGATCGCCGGCGCGGATCGGCTGCCCTGCTTCCGCAAAGATTGCCGCCTTGGCGATCGCGTTCGAGATCGCGGCCAAATCTCCCGCGTGGCGCTCCGCCAGAACGGCCGCCGCACCGCGCTCGAGCCGGATTTTTTTCGCGCGCGCAATCGCGTCAGCATATTCGGGAATCTGATTGTCGTACGGACGGCCGCATCCGATGAACAGCGCCAACTTTTCGGCGGCCTTGCGAATTTTGGCCGGCGCATTGTCGCGCTCATAGACCAGCACCAGGTGATTCGGACCGCGCGCGGATTCGAGCGCCTCGGCAACTTCCGCCTCACCGCCGCGCGAGGGTCCGCTGCGGCGCTCGGCGTCATCGTCGGCGTCGGTATCGGCGTCGCCGGAACGTTCGCGAAGCGTCTTGAGCACGCGGCAGACGACGACGCACTTGGCCGCGAAGAGATCGGGAGCGCGCGCCTCTTCCAGTGCGCGATCGAAATCAGCATTCGAGGAAATGTGAAACGAGCGATATTGATAGCCGGCTTCGAGCAGTCCGTCGATGATCGATCCGAGCACGGCTTCGCGCAAAAACGGGTGCGGCCCGAAAATCACGATCGCGGGCGGAAGCGATTTCCGCGCGTCGGCGGATTTGAGAAACGCGAGCGCGGATTCAAGCGGCATCGTGCCCGGTGCTCGCCGCGATTCTACTGCTGCTTGGGCGCATCGGCCGTAGTTTCCCGCGTAATTTCGCCGACGGGTTCGCCCTTTTGCTTCAGGTTTAAGCGCCCAGCGAGCTGGTCGAGCACGCCGTTGACGAAACGGCCCGAGTCCTGGTCGCCGTAGCATTTCGCCAGCTCGATCGCTTCGTCGATCGTGACGCGCGCCGGAATATCGTCGATCCGCATCAACTCGTACAGCGCCATCCGCAGGATATTGTGATCGACCCGCGACAGGCGGCGAATCTTCCAATGCTCGAGCGCGTCGCCCACGGATTTGTCCAGTGCGGGAATCTCGCCGCAAACACCGTCCACTATGCGCATCGCAAAATTGCGCACGCGAGGGTCGGCGGGAAAGCTGTCGAAGAACAACAGCAGGTCCTCGTTCGAGGCGCCGCCGCAAATATCGATTCGATAAAGCGCCTTGAGCGCAAGCTCGCGCGCCTCGTGCCGGATTCCCATGGGTATTCGCGCCTGAGCTCAGGTAAGGAGTTTGAGCTCTGAAAACAGATGCCCGAGTTTTTCTTTTTTAGTCCGCAGGTATCCGATATTGCTGTCGTGCGGCGTCACTTCGAGCGGAACCCGGGTGACGTTTACGCCGTAGCGGCGCAGGCTGTCGATCTTGTGCGGGTTGTTGGTCAACAGCTTCACTTCGCCGACGCCCAGGTCGCGCAAAATCTGCGCTCCGATTCCGTAGTCGCGCATGTCGTCGTCGAAGCCGAGCTCGAGGTTTGCCTCGACCGTATCCAGCCCGCCGTCTTGCAGCGCGTAGGCGCGGATTTTGTTCCCGAGCCCGATTCCGCGCCCTTCCTGATGCAGGTAAATGATCACGCCCGCGTCGGCTTCAAGAATCCGGCTCACCGATTCCTGCAATTGCTCCCCGCAGTCGCATCGCCGCGACTCGAACACGTCTCCCGTCAGGCATTCCGAATGCAGCCGCACCAGCGCGGGACGCCCGCCGCCGACGTTGCCCTTTATGAGCGCCATGTGTTCGCGGCCGTCGACGATATTGCGGAAGATCACCGCCTTGAACGATCCCTCGAGCAGCGCGAACGGAACCTCGGAGACGCGCCGCACCAGAGTCTCGTTGGTCAGGCGATACGAGACCAGCTCGCGCACGAATACGATCGGCAGCTCATGCCGCGCCGCAAATTCTTTCAAATCGGCCATCCGCGCCGACTCGCCGTCGTCGCGCAGGATCGTGCACAGCGCGGCCGCCGGCCCAAGCCCGGCGCATCGCACCAGATCGACCGCACCTTCGGCGCGTCCGGTACGCATCATGACGCCGCCCGCTAAAGCCATCAGCGGCAGCACATGCCCCGGCATCACAATATCTTCGGGCCCGGTGGTCTTTGATGCGACCACCTGGATTGTGCGGGCGCGGTCGCTGGTCGAGATTCCGGTGGTGACGCCCTCGCGCGCTTCGACCAGCACGCCGGCCTGCTCAATCAGATTGTCGCTGTCCGAGGAGGTAGCCAGCGGGATGCCGAGCTCGCGCATCCGCTTGTCGGTGATCGCGATCGAGACGATACCGCGGGCTTCGCGTGCCATAAAATTTACATGGTTGGGGGTAACTTTTTCCGCCGCCATCACGAGGTCGCCTTCGGCGTCGTCGCGCTCCTCGGCGATCATCACGACCATTTTTGCGGCGCGGATTCGGCTGAAAACATCTTCGAGCGAAGTGGTGGACATCAGGTTGCTCACGGGAATCTGATGCTATCACCACGCTACGGACGCGACCAGCGCGCGCTTAGGGCGCGGATTGCCCTGTCGAACTTTTGGGCGGCCTTCGATCAGAACGTCAGCGCCTACCTGACGTATCGAGAGATCGTCAAGCGCGATTGATTGACTGATTCGCGCCGTTGCGAGGCCCTCGATCGCGCCGACGCCCGCGCCGACAATTTTCGGCGCGACAAAGAACGCTGCGCGATCGATGATCCCGGCGGCCAGCGCGGCCCCCGCAAGATGCGCTCCGCCCTCGAACAGGATTTTGTTCCATCCGCGACGCCCGAACTCGCGCGCCATCGAAGCCAGATCGATTCCGGCGCCTTTGCGCGCAACCGCTATAACTTCGACGCGAGGACCCGCGTAGCGCCGGCGTGCGCGCACAAGATTCGCCCGCGTCGTCACGATAATCGCGCCCGCCGCCGAGGCTTCGGTCAGTGCCAGCGCGACCGGCGAGATCCGCAGTCGCGCCTCGACGATCACCCGGATCGGATCGCGTCCGCCCGCAATCCTGCACGTCAACCGCGGATTGTCGGCGAGCACAGTGCCGGCGCCGACGATCACGGCGTCGCATTCGCGGCGCCATCGATGCACCAGCGCACGCGATTCCTTCGAGCTGATCCACTTTGAATCGCCCGAAGCGGCAGCGATGCGCCCGTCCAGCGACATCGCGAGCTTCAATAATCCGAACGGACGTCCGCGCGCGACCCGGGTGAAGAAGCCCTCGTTCAACGCGCTGCATTCGTCTTCGCGCACGCCGACAACAACTTCGATTCCGGCGCGGCGCAAAATCGCGGCGCCGCGGCCGCGCACTGCCGGATAGCGATCGACGCATCCGATAACCACCCGCGCGACTCCCGCCTTTTCCAGCGCGCGCGCGCACGGCGGAGTCTTCCCCTGATGCGCGCACGGCTCGAGCGATACGTACGCGGTCGCGCCGCGAGCGCGTACGCCCGCCTCGGCGAGCGCGACGGCTTCGGCGTGCGGACGTCCGCCGGCCGCGGTCGCGCCGCGTCCCACGATTTTTCCGGCGCGGACGAGAACGCATCCGACGGAGGGATTGGGCGACGTCAGTCCAAGCTGCGAGCGGGCCAGGCCGAGGGCAATCGCCATGAAGCGGCGATCGCGCGAGCGCTGCGCGGCGGACGCTGCCTCAGCTATCACTCTTTTTGCCCGAGGGCCGAGTATCGCCGAGCGCGCCAAGGGTTTCTTTGCGGACCCGGATCAGATCTTCCAGCTCGTGCATGAACTCGTCGATATCCTTGAACGAGCGGTACACCGAGGCGAAGCGGACGTAGGCCACCTGATCGATCCGATGCAGCTCGTTCATCACGGCGGATCCGACTTCGGAGCTGGGAATCTCCTTGCCGCCGCTCTCGCCGGCCTGGGTCTCGATTCGGTTGGCGATCTCCTCGATCGTCTCCATCGAGACCGGGCGCTTTTCGCAGGCGCGTTTTAGTCCGCCGATAATTTTCGCGCGATCGAACGGCTCGCGCCGCCCGTCCTTCTTCACCACCATCGGCGCCGATTCCTCGACCCGCTCGCGGGTGGTGAAGCGGCGCTTGCACGCCGAACATACCCGGCGCCTGCGGATGGTCGAGGCGTCCGCGGCCAGACGCGAGTCGATGACGCGGTTGCCGCGATGCTTGCAGAACGGACAGCGCATCGCTTGTCTCTCCGGGATCCTTTATCGCGCCGCGATCGTGCGTCCGCCGCGGAAAGCGGGCGCGCTCTCGGCGGCGGCATCAGGGAATCGTGCTGGAGGGCGGTGGTTCAGCTCTTGTGCGCCTCGATATAGGTGACGACGTCCTTGACCGTGCGAATCTTCTCGGCGTCTTCGTCGGAGATCTCGATATTGAACTCCTCTTCGAGCGCCATCACGAGCTCGACGATATCGAGTGAGTCGGCGCCGAGATCCTCGATAAAGGACGACTCGGGTTTCACTTCGTCGGCGGCCACGCCCAGTTGTTCGCTGATTTTCTCGCGAACCTTGGTTTCAATATCTGATGCCATCGTGCTCTGGTTCCTCCTGGCAGCGCGCCGTCGGGGGCTGCTCCTGAAAATGCGAATCTATTGCCTGGCCGGCGGATTGCGCGCGCTGTGCGGCGGAATCGACCGCCAGACTTAAGCCGCGACACCCGGGTCGCATCGCCTTCGCCAGTTAACTGCGCAGCATAAGGACTTAAGGCCGGTCAGGCAAGTTGGAAATAAGTCCTTTTCCAGATTTCCCTGGTTCCTCGATACGGCAGGACTTTTCTTTTCCGATACCTCTCCCATTGTCCGACAATTGGGGAGGATCAAAGCGGGAGGGCCAAAGGAGGGGGTGCCTGCTGCGTATCACTGCGCGTCCCGCTGCTGTCATGCCCCCGCGTGGTTGCCGCGCGAGGAATTCCGAACGTGAGCGTGGACTCGGAGCATGGACGGCCCGGGATTCTTCGCGCGCGGCAGCCACGCCCCCAGTCAGCCGCCGAAGGATTCTTTGATCGCCTTCAGGCCGGCCAGATCTTCCAGCGGCTTCACCTTGATGTTGCGATCGATCCGGCGCAGCAAGCCCATCAGCACCCGGCCGCCGAACTCGACCGCGTCGGTGATGCCGAGCGCCGCGAGCTGCTTCATCGATTCTTCCCACCTGACCGGCGAGGTTATCTGTTCGAGCAACAGCGGAACCACGCGCGCCGGATCGTGATTGACCTCTGCGGTGACGTTCGCGATTACGCCGATCCTCGGCGCGGCGACGGCGATTTTCTCGAGCACCGGCGTCATCCCGCGGCGCGCCGGCTCCATCAGCGGGCAATGGAAAGGAGCGCTGACCTTAAGCTCTTGCGAGGCCTTGGCGCCGCGCTCCTGCGCGATTTCGAGCGCGCGGCGAACCGGTGCGGCATGCCCGGCTATCACGACCTGCCCGGGCGCGTTGAGATTCGCCGGTACCGCAAGCTGTCCGCCGGAAGAAACCTGCGCGCAAATCTCCTGCACCACCGCGAGCTCGAGGCCGATAAGCGCCGCCATCGCGCCCTGCCCTGGCGGACACGCCTCCTGCATCAGCCGGCCGCGCTCACGCACCGCGCGAAGTGCGTCGGCATATTCCAATGCCCCAGCGGCGACCAGCGCGCTGTATTCGCCGAGGCTATGGCCGGCTGCCACTTCCGCGCGCGCGTCGACTTCCTGCTCGAAGACGCGAAACGCCGCGATCGACGCCGCAACGATCGCAGGCTGCGTGTTGGCGGTGAGCCTCAACTCGTCTTCCGGACCCTCGAAGCATAGCCGCGAGAGCTTGAACCCAAGCGCCGCATCGGCTTCCTCGAAGGCCGCGCGCGCGGCCGGAAAATTCGCGGCCAGCTCCGCGCCCATCCCGACGCGTTGCGAGCCTTGGCCATCGAACAGGTAGGCAAGTTTCATTGAATATCCGATCCGAATCGTCAGTTGGATTCGCGGTTGGCGGGGTCCTTGGATACGTCGGGAGCCGGTTTCGCCGCGTCGGCGTGGCCGCCGGATGCGCCGATATTGCCATTGGTCGAGACTGGGGGCTGCGTCGGCGCGGAATTTTCGCGCGGGGCCTGATTGTGGTTCTCCGCAGGCTGCGGTTCCGGATGTTTGTTTTCAAAATGCGCGAGTTCGCCGGTTGGGTTCGCGGATTTAGCCGGCGCCGACGCGCCCGCCGGATAGACGACCTCGGCCGCAACCTCTTTCAGCCCGCCTTGCGGATCTCCGTGCGGCGGTGCCCCGTCCCTGGGATGACGCTGCAAGCGCTCGCGCATCTTGCTGAACAGCGCGCGGATACCTTTGCCCGCGGGCTTGCCGGCAGTGCCGGCGCTTTGAGTGCGCGCCAGAATCTCGACGATTTCCGGATTGACGTGACGAACCAGAGACTCATTGGCCGCGGCGCGGACCGCGTTGCGAATCGCGCGCGCGTTGGACGAGCCGTGCGCGATAATCGCGACGCCGTTGACGCCCAAAAGTGGCGCGCCGCCGACTTCATGCGGATCGAGCTTCTCGATCATCCCGCCAAGCCGTTTGCGGATGAGCAAATAGGCGATTCTGCCGCGCCAGCTTCCGCTGAGCAGCTCGCGCAGGTTGCCGCGAATCAGCGACGACAGCCCCTCCATCGTCTTGAGCGCGACGTTGCCGGTAAAGCCGTCGGTCACAATCACGTCGGCCTTGGCGCGGTTGATATCGCGCCCTTCGACATAACCGATGTAGTTGACGTACGAGGACATCTGCCCGAGCATCGCGGCCGCCGCGCGCGTGAGCTCGGTGCCTTTGGAAGCTTCTTCGCCGTTGGACAGGATTCCGACCCGTGGAACCGAGACGTTGCGCACGCGCCGCCAGTACACCGCGCCCATCACCGCGAACTGCGCGAGGTTGAGCGGCTTGACCTCGGTATTCGCGCCCGCATCGATCAGCAGCGCCTGCCCTTCGGTCGTCGGTACGATCGTTCCGATCGCGGGGCGATCGACGTGAGGAAGATTTCCCAGGATCACCGACGCGGCGACCATCATCGCACCGGAATTTCCGGCGCTGACGAACGCGTCGGCCTTGAGATCTTTCACCAGGTGAAAGCCGATATGCAGCGACGAGCCCGGCTTGCCGAGAATCGATTCGAGCGGCGAATCGTCCATCAGCACGACTTCGGGCGCGTGCTCGATCCGGATACTGAGTCCCTTGGTGTCGTGTTCGGCGAGTTCTCTGGCGACGACCTCGCGGTCACCCACCAGCACGATCTCGATCCCGAAATCGCGTGCGGCAAGCACGCCACCCTCGACCGCAGCCTTGGGTGCGAGATCGCCCCCCATCGCGTCGAGCGCGATCTTCAAGCGAATAACCCTACGCCCGTTATTCCTTCACCGCGGCGACTTCACGTCCGCGGTAGGAGCCGCAATGCCGGCAAATATGATGCGGCAGCGCGGGCTCGCCGCAGCTCGCGCAGGTGCCGGGATTTACGGCGCGCAAGGCGTCGTGGGAGCGACGTTGATTCTTCTTCGAGTGGGAGGTTCGGCGTTTGGGTGCTTGCATGTAAGTTTCTTCCTGCGATTTGAGTTGGACAAATGCTACTGGCGCGAGACCTTGAACGATCGGATCGCGGCCAGCCGCGAATCGAGTCGCTCTTCGCGGCATCCGCACGATTCCCGATTGAGGTTGATCCCGCAATGCGGACAGAGCCCTCGGCAATCCTCGCGGCACAGCGGACGCGTCGGCAGCGAGAGCATCAACTGCTCGCGGACCAGCGGGCTCAGATCGATCTCGGCTCCATCATAGGTCGAGAACTCGAGGTCATCGACCTTGAGATTGTGTTCGTTGGCAAGACCGACCGACCGGGGCGAAAGAACGAACCGGAATGGAGCCGACGACGAGGCATCGAATTCCTCGGCGCAACGGGCGCACGCGGCTCCTGTCCGCGCCTGGATCTGTCCTGCGAAGAACAGGTCCACGCCCGCTCGATAGTACGAAACATCCACGGCAATCGGTCCTTCCACCTGGTACTCGCGCACGGGCCCCTGCCCTAAAATACGGTTAATTTCAGATTCCGGCTCGGCAAAGGAAATCTCCTTCGCCTCGGCGGTTATGTCGTCCAGCCGAAGTTTCACGGAAATGGGCCCCGATAACCGGGCACGCAATACGAGATTATTGCATTTCGCCGCCGATGTTCAAATACGCACCGCGCGGCTTCCGGGATTGTCATTCCCGCGCGTCGCCCGCGAGGAATCGCGTGCTCGGCCCTTGGCTTGCGCACTACTCGCGGGTAAGTGCACGGACGCCTCATGCAGCGGCCCCTTCAACCGAGACACTCCGGGATTCCTCGCGCGCGGCAGTCACGCGCGCGGGAATGACACCTCAATCTCGGATTTTCACGCCGATCTTTGGGCAGTCCGGCGAGAGCGCGCAGACTTCGCACCTCGGCGCGCGAGCGATGCAGACTTGGCGGCCGTGCAGGATCAGACGCATCGAGAAGCCGGTCCAATCCTTGGGCGGCAATAGCGCGGACACTTCACTCTCGATCTCGACCGGATCGGCGCTGCGCGTAAGCCCGAGACGATTGGTTACCCGGCGCACGTGCGTATCGACCACGAATCCCGGCTGGCCGAAAACGTGGCCGCGAATCACGTTGGCGGTCTTGCGCCCGACTCCGTGCAGCGCAACGAGATCCTCCATCGCCTCGGGAACCTCGCCGCCGTGGCGCTCGACCAGCAGCCGCGCCGCATTCATCAGGGATTTCGTCTTCTGGCGAAAAAATCCGGTGGACGCGATCAGTTCATGCAGCCGCTCGGGCCGCGCCGAGGCTGTAGCGCGTGCGTCGGGAAATTCCTTGAACAGCGCGGGCGTGACCTTGTTGACGCGCTCGTCGGTGCACTGCGCCGACAGGATCGTTGCGGCGAGGCATTGCCACGGCGTCGAGAAGTCCAGGCTGATCCGCGCCTTGGGATAGAGCCGCGCCAAGGTGCGGTTGATTTGCGCCGTGCGCTTCTCGAGATCGGAGAAGCTCTGTTTTTTTGCGACCGGCATCGGCGAATGCTCTGCGTTCAGCGGCCGAGATGGCGCGCGAAGAACGCGTCGATTCGTTTCCAGCTATCCTCGGCGGCGTCGTGATTGTAACCCACCTTCATCGGTCCGTACGCCGCGAGCTTTGCGAGCGTGCCGTCGTGACGGCTCATGAAGCTGTGTCCGGCGTCCGCGTAGATCTTCACGTCGTGTTCGACGTTGTTTTCGGTGAGCAGCTTTTCGAGCCTGCGCCCCTGCGACGCGAACAGCTTGTCGTCGGCGCCGTAGCCGCCGAGCACCGGGCATACGCCGCGAATTTTTTCGGCGCTCTTCGGGACGTCGCCGTAGAACGTCGCGCACGCGTTCATCGGCGCGCGCACCGCATACAAAAGCGCGAAGCCGCCGCCCATGCAAAAACCGATCACGCCGATTCGCGAGCTATCGACGCCCGGCTGCCCCGCCAGAAACTCGCGCGCGGATTCCAAATCCTCGAACGGCTGCCCCGAACCTCGATTGAGCGCCAGTAGAGTGCGAGCGATACAAATCGCGCGCACCCCCGAGCCGTCGTACAGATCGGGCGCCATCGCGACGTAGCCAAGTCCCGCGACCCGCGCGGTGATGCGGCGGATATCGTCATTAAGCCCGAAGATCTCGTGGATAACGATCACGCCTGGACGCTTCCCGCCGTCTTCTCCGCCGGCGATCGCCGCGCGCATCGGATGACCGTCGGCAGCGGGAAAGGTGATGTCGCGGCTGGTCATACGGAGACGTCAGATAATCTTGTTGAGCGAGAACTCGACGATTCCGACGGCGCCCGCTTCGAGCAGCTTGGGAAACAACTCGCGCACAGTCTGCTCGGCGATAACCGTCTCGACCGCGAGCCATTCCTCGCCCTTTAAGACCGGCGAGGGGTACAGATGCGAGATGGTCGGCGCGGTGAGGGCAGGCAGCAGCGCGATCACTTTATCGACGTTGGCGCGCCGCACGTTCATTTTGATCATCACGCGATTCTCGGCGTCCAGCGCCGCGCGCATCAGCACTCCGATCTGCTTGATTTTGGCGCGCTTCCATTGGTCGGCCATCGCCGCCGGATTGGCGACCAGCACCGGGTTCGAGACCAGCAGCTCCTCGACGATCCGCAGGCCGTTGGCGCGAATCGACGAGCCGGTTTCGGTCACATCGACCGCGGCGTCAACAATTCCCTCGGCCACTTTGGCTTCGGTCGCGCCCCAGGAAAATTCAACTTCTACTTTAATTTTTCGTTCGGCGAAAGTCCGCTTGACGAACTGGACGATCTCGGTCGCGACGCGCTTGCCCGCCAAATCCTCGAGCCGCTTGATCGGCGAATTCTGCGCCACGTACAGGACCCACTTCGCGGGCTGCATCGATACTTTCGAATAGATGAAGCTCTCAACCTGCTCGAGGCTGACGTTGTTCTCGGCCACCCAGTCGCTGCCGGCGATTCCGGCGTCGAGCGAGCCGTCGGCGATGTAGCGCGGGATCTCCTGCGGACGCAGGATCCGGCATGCGAGGCCGGGATCGTCGATCGTCGGGATATACGAGCGCGCGTCCACCTGGATCCGCCATCCTGACTTGCGCATCAGCTCGAGCGTCTTCTGCTCGAGGCTGCCCTTGGGAATTCCAAATTTGAGCGTTTTTCCGGCCATCACTTCACCGTCAAGCGCCGGGCTTCTTCTGATGGCCATAATTCGGGCCGTACTTGGCTGGATCGACGATTCGCTTATCGACCACGCGCCAATCCTCGCCCTCGAGGACGCGGTAGTAGTCGGACTCGTAGCCCTCGTGGCAAGCCGCGCCATCGCCCGCCTGCTCGACCATCAAAAGGACGGCATCTTCGTCGCAATCGAGGCGGATTTCGTGCACGATCTGAAAATTGCCCGACTCCTCGCCCTTGCGCCACAGCTTGTTGCGCGAGCGCGAGAAATAGCAGGCGCGCCGCGTGGCCACGGTTTCCTCGAACGCCTCGCGATTCATATACGCCAGCATCAGGACGCGATGGTTACGGTAATCCTGCGCGATCACGGGGATCACGCCGCCATTCTTGTCGAAATCAATTACCGCTGATGTCCGCGTAGGCATGCTATTGTCCAAATGATGAGAGCGGGCAAAACGCCCGGTGAATCAAGGAGTATTGGCGAAACCCCCGCACGATTCAATCGCTCTCGCTGAGGACATCTCAGGGCTCGCCGCCGGTGGCGGGTGGATTGAAGCCAGCCCCGCTGGTTTCGCTTGTCGCGGCGCTGATATAGATTTGGGCCTTCTATGAACATCAACCCAGCGGCTTCGGCCGATTCGCAGGCGCACGCGCATTCGCGCCGGCGATCGCGATCGTCAGTGGCGCGCGTTGTCGCCGCTGCGATTGCTCTGGCCGCGATGCTCGCGACGCTGCCCGCGTGCAGAGTCCGTCCGGTATCGTTCCTGAAGCGGCATCCGAACACCGCCCCGTTCAATTTTGCCGTCTCGCTCGGCCCCAACGAATACCAGATTGCCGGTTACCTGACTCGCAGCGACGTGCCCGGGCGGCTGCCCGCGATCCTGGTGCTCAATGGCGAGGACACTGCCGAGCGCTGCGTCGATTCCAACGCGTATATAGTCGCGATGGGTATCCAGGTCGCATGCGTCAGCATCCCCGGCTACGGACATTCCTCCGGCCCGAGCCGCTATGTCGGACCGCAGGCGGTCGCCGCGGCGCGCAAGGCGCTCGATCTGCTCGCGGCGCGCTCCGACGTCGACCCGTCGCGGATCGCGGTGTGGGGACTCGGCAATGGCGCCGTCGCCGCCGGACTTCTAATGGACTACGACTCGCGGCCGCGCGCACTCATCCTGGAATCGGGCGCGTACGACATGCTGAGCCTGTGGCCCGAGACCACGCTGCGCACCAAGCTCGCAATTCTGCATGAGGTATGGCCGAGCAAACGCGTGCTGGCCGAGCGCAGCGTGATTCGGCATCTGCCCAATCGCCTCGGATGCAGCGTGCTGATCCTCCACGGCGAGGGCGACCGCGCGACTCCCGTTAGCCAGGCCGAGGATCTCGCCAGCGCCCTGCGCGAGCGCGGCGCGCACGTCGAGACGCACTATTTTCCGCAGGGACATCGGCTCGGCAGCCGGGTCTCTCCGGACCTGCGCGCGTTCCTGCGCCAGAACCTTTTGAGTAGCGAAAGCGACGCCGCCTCGTAATAGGCGCGACGCGCGCGTGTTGATCTGATCTGCGAGCGCCAGTGGCTGCCGACGGCCCGTCGGCTGACGCGCAGCGTCACAGTCGCGCGCAGAAAGCTCGGCGCGAGTTTCGTGAAGGATCTCTGGGAGCTATTAGTGCGGATGGCCTGTGCTGATTGCACTAATCACTTCGCGGAGATCCTTCGCCGTTGGCTCAGGATGACGGAATAACTTGACGTGAAGGTACATGAGCGGAGGACGGGCGGCGCGCGAGCACCTTTACAGACAAAATTTAATTCGTAGGGGCGCGTCGCGACGCGCCCCTCCCGGCGTGCCGATAATCGCGCGCGGTCCTGCTGGATACCCTCCTCACCGGGAGAGGGCGGCGCGGCGCGATGCTTGGGTTTATTTCGC
>JBARDN010000181.1:0-10690 GCA_049795175.1 Binataceae bacterium (SeqCode)
TCGGGATTCCGGCGGGCACGCTCGACGGCGAGCAGAACCTCCGCCCGCGCGGCCACATCTTCGTCGATTATAAAGCGCCGTGGTACGAAATCGCCGACAATCTCCCGCAGTTCGCCACCAAGCCATCGGCCTGATTGCGGCTCACGCGCCGCGCCTACTTTGACAAAGGATTTTTGTCTCTCAACGCGTGAAAGTATTGAACGATCTGCGCGTTGCCGCCCTTCGCTTGCCATCGTCGGAGCCCCAGCCACCATAGATAAAAGAGCACTCCTTGAAAAAGAATGAGACAAGAGAACAGCAGCCCTCCGAATCGCCATGCGATGAGAAACGCTAGCCCGACGAACGCCTCCATCAAGGCGAGCGCCGCCAGGGTCATTTTTCCGTAAGTGAAGAAACTACGCTTCTCGCCGATGGGCATCGCGTTTCCCTAGGATCAATCTCTCACCGAACATAGCGGGCCGCGGACACGAGCGGAATACCCACTTGTTTCGCTGGGCGATCACCTGTAGCATCCTCGCCTGAAGCCAATGACGGCTCTCACGCGCGTCGGATTCCGCGACGCCACACTCCAATCGCTCGACCCAGTATTCTGGCCTTCGCGCCAGACTCGAATCCGGGGGTTTTGCACCTGAGGTACTCTTTTGTCCTTTTCCGATTTTAACCTTTCACCCGAAATTCTTCGCGCGCTCGCCGACCGCGGGCATCATGACCCGACCCCGATTCAGGACGGCGCAATTCCAGCCGCCCTCGAAGGACGCGATATCGTCGCCACTGCGGAGACCGGCAGCGGCAAGACTTGCGCCTTTTTGGCGCCGACGCTCGATCGGTTGCATCGCAAGCATACCAATCATCTCGCCGCGATCGTAATTACTCCGACGCGCGAGCTTGCCGCGCAGGTCGGCCGCGAATTCCAAATCCTCGCGCGCCATCTGAAACTGCGCGCAGCGGTCGTGGTTGGCGGCGAATCCGAAAGACGCCAGATCGACGAAATCCGCAAGGGCGCGCACGTTCTGATCGCATGCCCGGGGCGCCTCATCGACTACCTCGAGCGGCATATCGTGAAGCTCGACCGGGTCGAAATCGTGATTATCGACGAGGCCGACCGTCTGCTCGACATGGGTTTTCTGCCGCAGTTGCGCCGGATCATGAAGATGGTGCCGAAGCAGCGCCAGACGCTGATGTTCTCGGCAACGATGGCTTCAGGTCCCGAGATGATCGCGCGCGAATTTCTGCATGAGCCCACGCGTGTGACGATCGGCTCCAAGCCCGCGCCGCCCGCGAGCATCCGGCAGGCGATCTATCCGGTCGCGCTCGAAGACAAATCCAAGATGCTGCTGGAAATTCTTAAACGCCCCGAGATCGAAAGCGCGATCGTCTTTACCCGCACCAAGAGCCGCGCCGACCGGGTTGCCAAGCTTTTGCAGCGCAACGATATCCGCGCGGTCCAGATTCATGGCGACCGCTCGCAGAGCCAGCGCAACGCCGCACTGGCGGGCTTCAAGGCGCGCCGCTACCGCGTGATGGTCGCGACCGACGTGGCAGCGCGCGGGCTGGATATTCCCGACGTCTCGCACGTGATCAATTTCGATCTTCCCGACGAGAGCGAGAATTATATCCATCGCATCGGCCGCACCGCCCGTATGGGCAAAGCGGGCGAGGCGATTTCGCTGGTCACACCCGAAGAGCGGGTCACGCTGGCGCGCCTGGAGCGCACGCTCGGCGGAGAACTCGATCGCGCTCACGTCGAGGGTTTCGACAAGCTCGAAATCGCGCCGGCCAAGCCGGTCAAACTGTTCCGCTCGGCAGGCGCGGGGCGAAATCGTTCGCCACGAAATCGCACGCGTTCACGCTGGGCCTGAAAAAACGTAGCTGACAGATAAGAGCGCGGCGCGCATCAAAACTGATTCGCGCCGCGCTTTATTTTTGCCCTCGAAGTCACGCTGCTCACTCTTTCGGGAGCGCACCTACCAGCGACGCGCGCTGCGAAATCTCGATCCAGTTGCCGTCGGGATCGCGGATAAACGAAATCCGCGCTACCGTGCCGAGCGTCACCGGCGCCGCGCCCTCGCGCACGCCCATCGACATGAATCGCCGATGCTCCGCGTCGCAGTCGCGCACCTGGATCGTGATGTAGCGGAAGCCGACCGCGCGCATCCCGGCGATCACCTGCGCTGCTGGAGCCGACGGCGCATCCTCGGCGCGACGCGCGGCAGAATCGTGCGCGAAGCTGATTATCGTTTCGCCAATCCGGTAACGGCGCTCGTCGAGCTTTTTTCCGCCCAATGCTTCGCCGTAAAAGCGCGCGAACGCGCCCTCGTCGCTCACGGCGATATGAATTTCGATCTGATTGATGCCGCGTTGCCCGCTCGGCACCAGTTCGATCTCGTTGCCGTCGGGATCTGCCATCCGCATCGGAATCGGCGTGCGCGAATCTGCGATCGTGACGCGCGAGTAGCCGCCCGCGACGCGCGGCGGCAGCGCCTCGCGCGAGTCATTTAGTTTCAGCACCGAGCCGAGCAGGCCCATGCGATGCTGCCGCATGCCGCCGCCGAGCGGCAGAATTTCCTCGAACGGCAGCCGCAGCCGTTCGGCGTAAAACGCGCGGAGCTCCTCGATCCGGTTGGTGAAGAAACCTACATCGACGAATCGTTTGGCCAGTTCCATAGATTATCTCCGCTACCATATCGCGCCGCCGCGGCGCCATCACGCGCGCTGCGGCCGCAGGGTGCCGCGCCTGAGCGCGCGTTCCTTCATCATCGCGAAGAACACCGGCACCAGGACCAGCACATGAATCGTTGACGTGACCATCCCGCCGACGATCGGCGCCGCGATCGGTTTCATCACATCGGCACCGATTCCAGATTCCCACAGTATCGGCGCAAGGCTCAGCATCACCACCGCGACCGTCATCAACTTCGGCCGCAGGCGATGCACCGCGCCGTCGATCGCGGCGTCTTCGATCGCGGCGTGATCGACGGTGCCCGCGGCAAGCCGTCGGTCGAGCGCTTCATCCAGATAAATCACCATCACGACTCCGGTCTCGACCGCGATTCCGAACAGATCGATATAACCGACGGCAACCGCGACGCTGAAGTCGTAGCCCAGGAACCATTGCAGCAAGAGTCCTCCGGTCAGCGCGTACACGCATGGAAACAGCAGCACCAGGGTTTCCGCGACTGAGCCGAACAGCATGTAGAGCAGCACGAATATCGCGGCGAACACAATCGGCAGGATGAGCGTCAGGCTCCTGCGCGCGCGCAACTCGAACTGGTACTCGCCCGACCATTTGTAGGAGTAGCCCGGCGGCATCTTGAGGCGCTGATCGAGCAGGCGCTGCGCGTGATGAACGTAGCCGCCATAGTCGCTGGTCGAAAGATCAACGTACACATAGCCGGTCAGCTCGCCGTCCTCGTCGCGAATCATCGTGGGTCCGGAAGCGAGCGTGATCGACGCAACCTCACCGAGCGGCACCTGCGCGCCCAACGGCGTCGCGAGCAGCACCGCGCCGAGCGCCGCGGGGCTCGAGCGATAGTCGCGCAAATAGCGCACGCTAATCGGAAAGCGCTCGCGTCCGTTGACGACGGTCGAGATTTTGTCCCCGCCGATCGCCGACGAAACCGCCGTCTGGATATCGCCGACCGTCAATCCATAACGCGCCGCAACCGCGCGATTCGGAGTGACATTGATATAGAAGCCTTGCGACACGCGCTCGGCGAATACTCCGCGCGTGCCCGGCACGCCGCCGAGAATCTCCTCCATCGCAAGGCCGATTCGCTGAATTTCTTCGAGTTGCGGACCCTGGATTTTCAGCCCGACCGGAGTTTTGATTCCGGTCAGCTCCATGTCGAGCCGGTTTTCGACCGGCATCGTCCAGGTGTTCGAGAGTCCCGGAAAATGAAGCTTCGCGTCCATCGCGGCAACCAGGCCCGCGTAAGTCATGCCTGCGGGCCAATCGCTGCGCGGCTTCAGCATCACCGTCGTGTCGAACATATCCATCGGCGCGTTGTCGGTCGCGCTGTCGGAGCGGCCGACCGTGCCGAACACGCTTTCTACTTCCGGGAACGCGCGGATGATCCGGTCCTGCTGCTGCAACAGCGCCGTCGCCGACGTGATCGAGATGCCGGGCAAGGCGGTCGGCATATAGAGCATCGAGCCCTCGAACAACGGCGGCATGAACTGGCTCCCGATGGTGAATATCAGCGGCAGAGTCAGCACGAGAAAAACGAGGTTCGCAATGATCGTGATCGCGCGATGCCGCAGGCACCACTTGATCACGGGCCGGTAGAGCGCCTGAAAGAATCGCGAGAGCGGATTTTCATTCTCGGGACGAATCCGCCCGCGAATCAGCCATAGCATCAGGATCGGAACGATCGTCACCGCCAGAATCGACGACGACGAAATCGCGAGCGTCTTGGTCCACGCCAGCGGCCGGAACATCCTGCCCTCCTGCGCTTCGAGCATGAACACGGGCAGGAACGAAACCACGATTATCAGGAGCGAGTAGAACAGCGGGCGGCCGACCTGCTTCGCCGCGCCGAGGAGAACGCGATCGCGCTCGTCGGCTTGGGGAGCAGTCGCGCTGTCACCGCCGCGAGCGACAATCCAGTCACCCAGATGGCGATGCCCATTTTCCACCATCACGATCGACGCATCGACCAGCACCCCGATCGCGAGTGCGAATCCTCCCAGTGACATGATGTTCGAGCTCACGTGCAGGAAGTACATCGGGATGAACGACGCGAGCAGCGCGAGCGGAATCGTGATGATCGGAATCAGCGCCGAGCGGAAGTGCCACAGGAACACGATGATCACGAGGCTCACGATAATTGCTTCCTCGATCAGGGCGCGGCGCAGCGTCTGGATCGAGTCGCTGATAAGTCCCGCGCGATCGTAGCCCGCGACAATCTCGACGCCGGGCGGGAGCGTCTTCTGGACTTCCGCGATGCGATCCTTGACGCCGTCGATAACGCTGAGCGCGTTTTCCCCGTCACGCATCACGACGATTCCGCCGACCACTTCACCCTTGCCGTCATAGTCCGCCGCGCCCTCGCGCAGGTCGGGACCGAAGCTCACGACGCCAAGGTCGCGGATCAGGATCGGAGTGCCGTTGTGATCGGCGACGGGAATATTTTCTAGATCGGCGAGCGACTTGATATAGCCGAGTCCGCGAATCTGGTAGTCGGCGCCCGACATCTCGAGTACGCGGCCGCCGACCTCGTTGTTGCTCGCGCGGATTTTGTCGATCACGGTCTGAAGCGGCACCTTGAGCGCCAGCATCCGGTTCGGATCGAGCTTGACCTGGTACTGGCGCACGAAGCCGCCGATGGTGGCGACCTCGGCGACACCCGGCACAGTCTCGAGCGCGTAGCGGATCTTCCAGTCTTGCAGCGCGCGCAAGTCCGCCAGACTCTGGCTATGCCCACGGTCGATGAGCGCGTATTCGTAAACCCATCCCGCGCCGGTCGCGTCGGGTCCGAGCACCGGCGAGACTCCGGCGGGCAGGCGTCCAGCGAGTTGCTGCATATATTCCAGCACGCGCGAGCGCGCCCAGTAGAGATCGGTGCCGTCCTGGAACACGACGTACACGTACGAATCGTTGGGCATCGTCTGCGCGCGAACCGCCTTGACCATAGGCGCCGCCAGCATCGCAGTGACGATCGGATAGGTCACCTGGTCCTCGATCAACTGCGGCGGCTGGCCCATCCATCGAGTGTGGATAATCACCTGCACGTCGGAGATATCGGGCAACGCATCGAGCGGCACGCGCTTGATCGACCATCCACCCGCGAGCACGATCACCACCACCGCAAGACAGACGAGGAAGCGATTGCGATTGCAAGAATCGATTATGCTTTCGATCATCCGCGTCGCTCCCGATTACATCGCCATCGGTCCGGAGACCGTGATGCTCATCTGCTTGTTGGCAATCGAGCGGCCGCCTTTTTCCGCTGAGATTGTGACGGTAAACGTCCCGCCACTGGCGAGCGTCATCTCTGCGCGGTATTTGCCGCCGCCCTGATCGGCGAGAGCGGCCTCGGCGCGGACCGCCGCCATCCCCATCGAGGGCATCGCCGGCATGAAGAAGATGACCCGCATCTCAGCGCCGGCGATAGGTGTGCCGCTCGAATCGGCGAGCGTGACCTGCACGATGTTTTTTCCTTTCGCGGGCGGAGACGGATCGGTGCTCATCGCGAGCGTCGCCGCGCTGGCGCTGTGATTCGCGTCCGCGACCGCCTGCTGAGTCGAGCCGGGCGGAGGCGGAGTGTAGCCGCCGATCGCGGCCTGGAGCTGGCTTTCGGAATCGATCAGAAAATTCGCCGAGCTCACGACGCGATCGCCCGCGCGCAGACCCTTGCGCACGACGAATACATCGCCGACGCGCGGCCCTAGCTCGACCTCGACCGGAGTCAGGTAGCCGTCGCCGCGATCGACGAAGACGATATTGTGCGCGCCGGTCTGCAGCACTCCCGCGGCCGGAATTACCAGCGCGCGCCCAAGCCGCGGCCTCAGCGCCACCTGCACGAACATCCCAAGCTTCAGCGCGCCGTCGGAGTTATTGAGCGCGACGCGCACCCGCGCGGTGCGCGTGGCAGGATCGATCGCGGGCCAGATGTTATCGATCTTGCCGCTGAAGACACGGCCCGGATACGAATCGACCGTGACCGCGGCTGCGTCTCCGATCTTGATCTCGCCCAGGCGATCCTGAAAGACCGCGGCATAAACCCAGACCGTGCCGAGATTTGCGATCGTGTACAGGCGCGTCGAAGGATCGACGTACATATTCGGCAGCGCGGCGCGGTCAGTGATATAGCCGGTTGCGGGCGAATCGATTTCGATCTCGCTATGGACGGTATGCTCGCGTTCGAGGCGCCGAATCTCGCGCTCGGGAACGCTGAACAGGCGCAGGCGATCGAGCGACGCCGCGACCATCGTGGCCGCTCCTCCCGCCACCCCCTCGACGGTGCTGTCCTTCACGCGGGCGCGCTCGCCGAGTGCGATCAGGTATTCGTTCTCGGCGTTTACGAGATCGGGGCCGTAGATCGTAAAGAGCGGCTGGCCTTTGCGCACGAGCTGCCAATTCTGATTGGCAAAGACGCGGCGGATCCATCCGGGAAACCGCGTCTGGACGTAGCTTTCGCGCTGCTCGTCGGCCTCGACGGTGCCGGTTGCTTCGATTTTGTCGGTGAGATCGCGCATCGCGACGGTCGCGAACTTCAGTCCGATCATTTGGCGACGCACGGGCGGTATTTCGATCGGAACCAGGTGCCGCGCTCCCGCATCGTGCGCGCGTGCGTGGCGTGGCGGCGCGGCGAGCGCGATCGACAGAATCGCGATGGCGAATATTGTGGCCTTCATGAATTTTCTCCGATGATCCGCTCGATATGCGCGACCGCGATCTCGTGGTCCGCGATCGCGCGCAGGTAGCCTTCGCGCTGTTCGAGCACCGCGGTCACCGCGGAGAGCATCGTCTGGAAATCGACTTTGCCGGTGCGATACGCGGCGCTAGCCGAGTTCATCGTCGCCTCGGATTGCGGAATCAGGCCGTCACGATACATCGCGATAATCCGCGTCTGGGTGCGAATCGAAACGATGCTCGCCTGCACGTCGGACAGCGTCGCCAGGCGCGCCGCGCGCAGCGCGCTTTGGGCGGATTGCTTCTCGAGCGCGGCCTGCTCGACCGCGGGCGTCTGCTTGCGCCAGAAGTAGAGCGGAATTTTCGCGCCGATCGAGAGCATGAAGTAGTCAGAGAAGCCGGGCCCGGTTTTCTCGTACGTGTAGCCGAGGTCAAAGTCGGGCCAGTAATTGTGGCGCGCCATCTCGAGCGCGTTTTCGCTGTGGGCCACCGCGGTTTGCGCCATCTTGAGATCGGGCGAATCGGCATCGGCAGCCGCCGCGATTTCTGTTTCGCCGAGGTTGAACGCGGTCGGCGTGATATCGGCGATCTCGATATTGCGCGAATCCTGCTCGCGCCCGAGCATCGCCTTGAGATTCGCCTCGGCGGCTTCGATATCATCGTGATTCAGCTCGAGTTGCTTGAGTATCGCGGTCGTCGCGAGCTGCGCCTTGAGCACGTCCTGCTGCTGCGCGCTGCCGGTGCGGTACCGCGCGGCGGTAGCGGTCGCGATCGAGTTGAGATCCGCACGCGTCTGTTCGAGCAAGCTGCGGGAGCGCGTCAGAAAGAAGAGATTGAACGCGTCGTCGCGAACCTTTTCGGCGACATTGCGCTGCGCGGCGAGCACGCTCTCGCTGGCGGTCTCGGCGTCTTTTTTCGCCTGCTCTGCACGCAGCCTCAACTTTCCGGGGCCGGGAATCTCCTGCGAGAAGCCGAATCCGGTGTAGTAGAAGTTGCTCGATTCGTAGCCGGAAAACGGCTGCGGACTGCCGACCGTAAAATGCTGGAGCGAGACTTCCGGATCGGGCAGCGTCGCCGCCTGGATCGGCACGCGCGTAGTTGCCTGCCAATGACCCTGCGCGGCGGCGATCTCCGGGCTCGCGCGCATCGCCTCGGCGACCAGCGCGGCGACCGCAACCGGTCGGTCGGGCTGCGCTGCCGATCCCTGCCCCGCGGCAACTACAATTCCGATCACGACCGCGAGCGCGAGCTTCGCGGCAAAACGTTTTTGCCGCGGCTGATGCTTCGGCTCCATCTCGATTCACCCATCAAGTAGTCTGATTCGCCGCGCGTGATCGCACGCGCGAGGTTCCTGAACCGCGATCGCTTTCGCGATGCGCGCACACGGGCGCGTCCGCGCGAGCGATCGCGCTCAAAGACTCATCAACGATTTGGCGAAATCAGATCTGGAACGAGCAGAGCCGCGCCGGCGACGGCGATTCCGAGGGCGGAGATTCATCCCGCGTGATCATCGTCACTACGATGCAATTCACCGGCGTCAAGACGGCGGACCAGGATACGGCCAGGTGGCGGAGGACGCCAGGCTCCTGAACCGACGACGGAGCTGACGCGACGGCCGCGTCGTGCGGCGCGACGCGGCAGCATCGCGCGGCGTCTCGGCTATTCGGCGCCGGCGCGGGACAGGAAGTCGAGCAGCAGGTGAGAGCTGCGGTCGCGCTCAGCCCCGCCGTAGCGATCCCGCCGGTAGAGGCGAGCATCGCGAGCGCGAGGAGAAAAATGGCCGCACGGCGAAACATCGCGATTAGGCTAAGGCGTGCGGCGATCTCGCGCAATAGGGTGCGCGCGCCACGTCTGTCATTTCCGCGCGTGGCTGCCACGCGCGCGGGAATGACACAAATCGCCGAACGGCGATTTCTTGGATTGAACCACTACCGAGGCTCTGCGGCGCGCTTCTATTTTTTTGCCATCTGGGTTATGTCTAGCCTGATAAATCACCATACCCCGCGAGGATGAGAGATGGACTTTTCGCTTAGCCCAAAAACCGAAGATCTGCGCAAACGCGTTTCCGCCTTCATGGATCAGTACGTCTATCCAGCCGAGAAGGTGGTGATCACCCAGGAACGCGCCGATTCCCACGAAGAACATCCGGTAATGAAAGACATCAGGAAGAAGGCCAAAGCCGAAAAGCTCTGGAACCTTTTTCTGCCGGACGAAAAGTGGGGCGCCGGGCTCAAGAACTACGAATACGCCCCGCTGTGCGAGGTCATGGGACGCAGCCCGCTCGGGGCGCGCGCGTTTAACTGCATGGCGCCCGACACCGGCAACATGGAAATCCTGACCGAGTTCGGCACCGAGGAACAGAAGCAGAAGTGGCTGAAGCCCTTGCTCGAAGGCGAGATGCGCACCTGCTTTTCGATGACTGAGCCCGACACCGCGGGCTCGGATCCGACCCTGCTCAAGACTCGCGCCGTCCGCGACGGCGACGACTACGTCATCAACGGCCACAAGTGGTTCACCTCGAACGCGATCGGCTCGGCTTTCGCAGTCGCGATGGTGGTGACCGACCCCGAAGCGGAATCGCATCGCCGCGCGAGCCAGATTATCGTCCCGACCGATACCCCCGGATTCAATATGGTCCGCCCGGTGCCGGTGATGGGGCATACCGGCGGCGGCGGGCATTGCGAGATCATCTATAAGGACTGCCGCGTGCCGATAACCAACGTGCTCGGACGCGAGGGCGACGGCTTTGCGATTTCGCAGGCGCGCCTGGGACCGGGCCGAATCCATCACTGCATGCGCACGATCGGGACCGCGGAGCGCGCGATCGAGCTGATGTGCAAGCGGGCGAACGTACGCTTTACTCACGGCAGCCTGCTCGCCGACAAAGCGAATATCCAGGAATGGATCGCGGACTCGCGAATCGAGGTGGACTCCGCGCGCCTAATGGTGATGAACGCGGCGTGGCAGATGGACGCCTATGGCAAGAAAGAAGCGCGCCAGCAGATCTCGATGATCAAAGTGCAGTGCGCGAACATGGTGATGCGGGTGCTCGATCGCGCGATTCAGCTTTACGGCGCTGCCGGCGTCAGCGACGACTATCCACTGGCCCGGATGTGGCGCGAGGGCCGCGCACTGCGTATCGCAGACGGCCCCGACGAAGTGCATCGCCAGACCATCGCACGCCGCGAGCTGCGCAAATGGAAGTAGTCAATTAGGCAGTTGCTGGATCGCTTTGCAACTGAGTAATAACTGAGATAGGCCGGTCAATGGCGGAAGCAATTGAAATCCTGCCGGAGTATGGCGAAGTTCGCGACGAAGAGCAGCTCGACTGGACCA
>JBARDN010000182.1:0-18883 GCA_049795175.1 Binataceae bacterium (SeqCode)
ACGACTGCTTTGAGCGCGGCGCCCTTGAACTCGCGCGCGTCTTTACCCTTTCCGGCTTCGAGCGTCACCGCATCGGCGCCGAGATCGGTCAGGTAATCCTCGAGCGAGTTTTCGTCTTTCAGATAGCGCTCGGACTTGCCCTTCTTGGCGCGGAACAACGGCGGCTGCGCGACGTAGAGATAGCCGTTTTCGATAATCTCGATGAACTGGCGGAAAAAGAAAGTCAGCAGCAGCGTGCGGATATGCGAGCCGTCAACGTCGGCGTCGGTCATGATCACGATCCGATGATAGCGGAGCTTGCTGAGATCCTTTTCCGTGCCGACGCCCATCCCGAGCGCCGTGATCAGCACGCGAAGTTCGGTCGAGGAGAGCATCTTGTCGATACGCGCGCGTTCGACGTTCAGGATCTTTCCGCGTAGCGGCAAAATCGCCTGGGTCTTGCGGTCGCGGCCTTCCTTCGCGGTCCCGCCTGCCGACTGTCCTTCGACCAGGTACAGCTCGCACAGCGCCGGATCGCGTTCGGCGCAGTCCGCCAGCTTGCCCGGCAGCGAGCCCGAATCGAGCGCGCCCTTGCGCCGCACCAACTCTTTGGCTTTGCGCGCAGCTTCGCGCGCCTGGAGCGCTTCGAGCGCGCGGCCGACGATCTTCTTGGCGTCGGAGGGATTTTCCTCGAAAAATGCGCCGAGCTTTTCGTTCACCAGCGCGGAGACATAGCCCTCGACCTCGGAGTTGCCGAGCTTGGTCTTGGTTTGACCCTCGAATTGCGGCTCGCCGAGCTTGACGCTGATGATCGCGACCAGACCCTCGCGCGTGTCGTCGCCCTCGAGCCGAGTGTCCTTGCCTTTAAAGAGATTGTTCTTGGTCGCGTAAAAATTGATCGTGCGAGTGAGCGCGGACTTGAGCCCCGACAGATGCGTCCCGCCCTCGCCGGTGTGGATATTATTCGCGTAGCTGAAAATCACTTCGTGGACCGCGTCGGTCCATTGCAGGGCGACCTCGATATCCACCCCTTCTTTCACGCCCTTGAAGAAAATCACGTCGTGAAAGCATTCGTTGTTCTCTGCCAGCGATTCGACGTACTCTGCGATTCCGCCTTCGAAGTGGAATTCTTCCAGTTTGCCGGTGCGATCGTCTTTGAGACGGATTTTCAGGCCGGCGTTCAAGTACGCGAGCTCGCGCAAGTAGCGCGCGATAATCTCGTACTTGAACTTGACCTCCTTGAAGATCTCGGGGTCGGGAGAAAATATCGTCGTGGTGCCGGTGGTCTTGCTGACGCCGCGCTGCTCGACCTTTGATTTCGGCACGCCCTGCTCATAGCGCTGGAAGAAGATCTTGCCGTCGCGATGAACCTCGACCTCGAACTCGGCGCTGAGCGCATTGACCACCGACGCTCCCACGCCGTGCAGTCCGCCCGATACTTTGTAAGCGCTGCGCTCGAACTTGCCGCCGGCGTGCAGGACGGTATGCACCACTTCGAGCGCCGAGCGCTTTTCGGTCGGATGCATGTCGGTCGGGATGCCGCGGCCGTTATCCTGCACCGAGACGCGATCGTCGCCGAGAATTACAACGTCGATTTCCGTGCAATAACCGGCCAGCGCTTCGTCAACCGAGTTGTCGACGATCTCGTTGACCAGGTGATGCAGCCCGCGCTCGGCGGTGTCGCCGATATACATCCCGGGGCGCTTGCGAACCGCCTGCAAGCCCTCGAGAACCTTGATTGAATCGGCGCCGTAGTCGTCAGAACCTTGCTTATTTGCCATAGAAAAAAGAGCGGATAGATACCGTCCCGACCTCTCCTCAACCAGCGATTATTATAGACGGGGCGGAGCAGAAAGTAAAGAACGGAGCGGGGTTTTACAGAGGAAAGTGGAACGGCGTTTGTCTCATTTGGTCAAGCAGATGGTTTATTCAGCAATTACGCCGGAAAACTATCCACAGGCAGATCTGGTTTTCGGACCGTGGGTTCGTTTGGGTTTGGATCGGAAATAGAATCTCGTTTCCGGTTCTTCGAGGCCGATTTAGGCGGCGGCGCGCTCTATCCCGTCGAAGAATTGCCACCACAGGTCGAGCGAGCGCTCGGCCGCCGCGCGAATTCGCGTGCGCTCCGCGTCACCGAGCGTCATCGTGGCGAGGATATTGTCGCCGACGTCGCTGTGGTCGCGGTCGGCGATTTCGTGAACGTCAAAAAATGCGACCTGTTCGCGCGAGAGTGAGTAATGCTTTTCGAGCGCGCGGGCGAACGGTCCGAAGTTGCCTACCACCTGCCCCTCCGCGGCAACGTTGATCGCGGCGATTCCCTCGGCGAATGAGCGATCCTTGGTGGATAGCTCGAACCAATCGATCAGCGCCGCGGTCGAGGCGAGTGGGCGTGCTTCGACCAAATCCGTGCGCGACATCCCGAGCGCGAGTCCCAGCCGGATGAACAGCTCGGGATGCGGCGCGCTGCCGGAGATGAGTCCGGTCTCTTCTTCATAGAGGCTTTCAGCGAGCTTTACGCGTTCGCCGGGATCGTGGCATCGCGAGTGCAGCGCGCTGACGGCGCGCGGGAACTCGCGCACCTGGAGGAAGAACTGCGCCGCGAACACGCGCATCCCGGCCGCGGAGACTTTGCCGTCGGCGATTTTGAGCCATAGCGGATGCTGCCCGAACGAGCGCCGCTCTTTCACCACCGCGAACAATTCGCGCACGAAGGTTTCACTGGCCATCGCTAACCTCTCAATCGATATGCTTCAGATCGTCGAGCATTTCGTCCGGACCAATATAGCCGGACTTGCGCACTTTTATTTCGCCAGTCGAATCTATAATCAGCGTCGTTGGCACGCCCTCGACGCCGTACTTTCCGCGCAACTGATCACTGGCGTGGTCGCTCTTGGTCAGGTCCGCACGCATCAGCACGAATCGCTGCGCCTCTTTGACCACCGCGGGATTGACGAAGGTCGAATGCTCCATCTCGCGGCATGGGATACACCAATCAGCCGAGAAATCGATCAGCACCGGCCGGCGCTCAGTCGCCGCGCTCTGAAGCGCGCTCGCATTAAACGGAGCGAACGCGATCTCCTTCAGCGTGGGCCGCGGAATCAGCAGATAGATCATCGCCACGACGGCGACGATCCCGACTGCCGTGCGGATCACCAGAAACGCGCGCAGCTTGCGTCCGGCGCCGGTTATGAAACCGAGCCAGATCCCGGCTGCGGCGGCGTAGTAGGGCAGGATGCGCGAGATCAAATGATGCGGCACGACGGGATCTAGAAAGTAGAGCGCCAAGCCGATCAAAACGAAGCCAAATAACTGCTCGACCCACGCCAGCCACTCGCCCGAGCGCGGCAGCTTGCGGATACTGCCGGCAGCCAGCGCCAAAAAGATGTACGGCAAGCCGAGCCCGATCGCGAGCGTGAAAAACAGCGCGAAACCGAACACCGGACTCGCACTGCGCTCGACCATCAGGAGCAGTCCCAGCACGAACGGCCCGATGCACGGTGCTGCGACCACGCCCATCCCGAGGCCCATCAGCGCTGCGCCGGCGTAGCCCGGCCGCGCGACGCCCGCGCGCTGGAGCATCCACTGCGGAGGTTGCAGCGAGAACATCCCGAAGCTCGACAGCGCCAGCACGACCAGCATCGCGGCGAGCAGCGAGAGCACGTAAGGATTCTGCATCGCGGCGCCGAACAGTCCGCCCGACATCGCGACCGCGACGCCGACCGCGGAGAACATCACGGCGATCCCCAGCACGAACAGGATCGCGAGCGTCAGCACGCGGCGCGTCCCGCCGCCCTGGTTGCCGAAGTACGCGACGGTCACACCGATCAGCGGATAGACGCATGGGGTAAGGTTCAGCGCGATACCGCCCAGGAAGACGAAGACGAAGCCAAGAAACCATCCGTGATGCGCGAAAACGTCGGCGGGCGCATTTTCCGCCGCCGCCTGAGCAATCCGTGCGCTCACTGCGATGATGAACCCGAGCAGCGCGGCGACTCTCGCGACGCTTGCCGCGCGTGATGTGAATCTACGCTTCATCAGGTCGATCACCTCGGCGTCGGGCGTGAATCCTGCGGCGAGGTGACGCGGGCGGCTCTAGCCGTGTGCGGCCGTGCTGCGTTTGCCATTGCTGGTCGAAAGCGGAACCGAATCGACGATCTCGAGCCCGTAGCCGGGCAGGTTGGCCAGCCGCGGCGTCGCGTCGGACATGATGATCATCTTGCGCACGCCGATATCGCGCAGGATCTGCGCGCCGATCCCGTAGTCGCGAAAGTCCGACTCGGTGGTGCCGTAGCGCGTGCTGGGGCGCCCGGACTTGGACTCATGGCCGCCGAAGCCCTCGAGCTCCGAGGCGATCGCGTTGGACTCGCGCTTCAAATAGAGCAGCACGCCTTCGCCGGCTTTTGCGATTCGCTCCATCGCAGAGCGCAGCAGCTCGCGCGTATTGCGTCCGGTCAGGCCGAAGACGTCGCCGGGCAGGTACTCGCGATGCGCGCGGACCAGAATCGGACGCTGCGGATCGACGATGCCCATCACCAGCACCAGGTGCTCCGTGTAATCGACCAGGTTGCGGTACACGATCGCTTTGAAATTTCCGTAGCGGGTCGGAAGCCGCGCCTCCGCGATCTTCTGGACCATGGTCTCGGTGCGCAGCCGGTACTCGATAATGTCGGCAACGGTGACGATTTTGAGTCCGTGCACGCGCGCGAATTCCACCAGGTCGTCGCGCCGCGCCATGTTGCCATCGTCTTTCAAAATCTCGCAGATCACGCCCGCGGGCTTGAGGCCCGCCAGCCGCGCCAGGTCCACCGCGCCTTCGGTCTGGCCGGTCCGCACCAGCACTCCGCCCTCGCGCGCACGCAGCGGATAGATATAGCCGGGGGTGATGAACTCGCCGCCGCTCGCGTCCTCGCGCACGGCCTGCAACACGGTGGTCGCGCGATCCTGCGCCGAGATTCCCTTCCCTGCGCAGCGCCGCGCCGTGATCGCGGTGGTGAACGCGGTACCGAGAGGAGCCTGGTTGTCGCCGACCATCATGCTCAGCCCCAGCCGATCGATCCGATCCGCCGCCATCGGCAGGCAGATCAGTCCGCGCGCGAACTTGGCCATGAAGTTGATCGCCTCGGGCGTCACCTTCTCCGCCGCCATCGAAAGGTCGCCTTCGTTTTCGCGCTGCTCGTCATCCATCAGGATGATCATGTGACCGCGCCGGGTTTCTTCGAGCGCCTCTTCGATCGTGATGAAGGGCGCGCGGGCTTTGGTGCGAGGATTGATTTCGCCGAACATTGAAACTCTCTTGTACGGGCGGCCGAGGCTGCGCTCCGTATCCTAGGAAAATTCTACACCGGCAGCAAAGCGCATTCGATGGGCTGCCCGGCCGCGCGCGGGAGCATTGCCGGGCGCCGCGATGCTATTCTTGGAGCCAATGGATCATTCCGCTTATACCGCGGTCCTGCTGGCTGCGGGACGCGGCACCAGGCTTGGCCGGCTTACCGCGGATACTCCCAAGCCATTGCTCGAGGTGGCTGGCGTTCCGCTTATCGAGCATATCGTCAGCGCGTTCGTGGAAGCCGGGGTGTGGCGATTTTTCGTCGTGACCGGATATCTCGGCGAGCAGGTGGCCCAGTGGTGCGCGACATTTGCGCAAGACAATCCCGGCATCGAGATCGATCCCGTCGCGCAGGGCGAACTCAATGGCACCGCGGGCGCGATGCTGGCCGCGCGCGAGAAGATCGCGGACCAGCCGAGTTTCATCTTCGGATGGGGCGACGTGCTGATGGACCGCGCGAATTATCGCCGCTTTGTCGCACGCGCTGCGGAAAATGATTTCGACCTGCTGCTCGCCGCGAACCGGATGAAAGATCCGTGGCGCGGAGCCGCGGTATATCTGAGCGCCGACATGCACGTCGAGCGGCTGGTCGAAAAGCCGGCCCAGGGCGAGTCGGAAACCGAGTGGAACAACGCCGGCCTGTTCGCGGCCAAGCCGATGCTCTTCGACTACCTGACGCAGCTTGCGCCGTCGCCGCGCGGCGAGCTCGAGCTGCCTCAGGCGATCGCCGCGATGATCAACGACGGCCGCGAGGTGCGCGCGATCGACATGCGCGGCTTCTGGAGCGACGTCGGCACCCCGGCCGATCTGGAAGTCGCACGCAAGCGCTTTCATCCGAAACGGGCAGTCACGCGAAAACCAAAATTAATATGAACCCGCGCCAGGACCGGCGAGAAGCTGACGGATGGGATTCGGCTGAACTCCAACGCGCCGGCGCTCTTGCTCGCGAGTTGCGCGCGCTCAGCGGCGCCGATTCGCGCCTGATTTCGGTGCGCGCGCCGGGGCGCGTCAATCTTATCGGCGAGCATACCGACTACAGCGGCTTGCCGGTCCTGCCGGCCGCGATCGATCGCTCGACGATCGTTGTCGCCGTGGCGTCGTCCGCGCATGAAATTGTTTTGCGCAACACCGGCCCGGCATTCAGCTCGCGCAGGTTCCAGATTGAAAAAGCAATTCCCGCCTATCCCGCCGGTGACTGGGCCAACTACGTCAAGGCCGGCGTCCAGGGTGTGATAGATCACTTCGGCGCGCGCGGCGTAGGTGAAGCGAAGCTGCGCGGCGCGACGATGATCGTCGATGGACGCGTGCCCGTGGCCGCGGGCCTGTCCTCGTCGTCAGCGCTGACGGTTGCGGCGGCGCTTGCGTTCATGGCCCTCAACGGTCTCGAGCTTCCGCCGCTCGAATGCGCCGCGATGGTCGCGCGCAGCGAATGGTACGTCGGCACGCGCGGCGGAGGGATGGATCAGGCGGCATCGATCATGGGGCGGCGCGATCATGCGCTGTTTATCGAATTCAATCCGCTGCGCGTGCGGGCGATCAAAATACCTTCCGGCGCGGCGCTGGTAGTGGCCGACAGTTGCGAGATCGCCGATAAGTCCGGAAGCGTGCGCGACCAGTACAATCGCCGGGTCGTCGAATGCTCGCTGGCCGCGCGAATTATCGCGCATAAGATGAAACTCGACGGCGTCCGGACGCTCGGAGGCGTGGTGAGCGCGGACGCGAATTGGAACGCGGCGGATTTGATTGCGAATCTGCAAGCGGCCGCGCCGCGGCGGCTCGCACCTGACCTCGCCGACGCCGCGCTCATCCTGGGAATTACGCCGGACGTGCTTGCCGACATCCTGCTCGGTGGCGCAGCGCTTGGCGTCAAGCTCGATCCGTCGGCGCCGCTCGAGATTTTGCGCCGCGCGCGCCACGTGCTGACCGAGACCGAGCGGGTGATCCGCGCGGCCGCGATACTCGAAGCGGGAAACCTGGAAGCGATGGGCGCGCTGATGAACGCCTCCCACGCAAGCTTGGCCGAAGACTTCGATTGCTCGACGCCGCGGCTGGACCTCCTGGTCGCCGCCGCGCGCAGGGGCGGGGCACTCGGTGCGCGGCTGACCGGCGCGGGATTTGGCGGCTCAATCGTCGCGCTCAGCCGCGCCGCCGAGGTCGAGCGAATCTTCGATTCGATCGATCGCGAATACTACGCACCGCTCGGAATCGACCCTCGGGGCAAGCGCGCTGTCCTGCACGCAGGAGCAGGCGCGAGCACCTTCGATATCGCCGCCGCGTGAGACGCGCTCAGCGGATGAAGCGCACGATTCGCGCGGAGTGTGGCGCGAGGTCCAGATGCTCCGGCGCGGGCTCTTCGGCTCCCATGATGCTGCGGATCGTGGCGGGGGCGCCAGCGATTCCGAGGGTCGCGAGAAGTACACTTGCCGCTTCGTCACCGCGGTTCACGATAATCGCGATCGCGCCGCTCGTCGTTTCCTTTACCAGAGTCCTGATTGGCGCGGTGGTCATCAGATCGGCCGCCAGGACAGGCGCGTCGGCGCTTCCCGAATCAATCTCCGCGCCCAGCGCTGCGGCCGCCCGATAGATCCTCCGTTCGTCGTCGCCGACCAGCGCCATGTCGTCCGATACCAGCAGCATCCCGCCCGAGCCGGCGATTGTCGCGGCCAGCGCGCCGCGCTCGTCCGGGGTAAGCTTCGTCTCGCGCGCGCGGAGCATCAGGCAATCCGGATCGTTGAGCCACCATCGTCGATGCATAAAGCTGCGCGCGATGATCGCGTCGAGCGCGTGCACCGTTGAGGGATCACCCGAACCCTCACTGCCCCAATACGGCGCTACGTCGGGGCCGATTCGCATCCCGTCAACGATTCCGATTGCCGCACCCAGAGGACAGCCGCATCCGAGAATGAATGCGCTCTCGCCCGCGCCGCGGCGGATTGCTTCGAGTCCGCGCCGAAGCGTCTCGGCGCGGGTGAGCTTCTGATCGTGGCGCGCGCCCTGCGCCGCTCCGGCGTACAGGAAATCGAGTTTCAGATATGAGTATCCGAATTCCGCGGTGAGCTTGCGGAACAACCGTTCGAGATGCTCGCTGAATGCGGGATTCCCCGGATCGAGCGCGTAAGCGAACTTGTCGTCGTCGGTGGTCCAGTTGGGATTGTAGCCCGCGCGCAGCGGGCCGCCGTTTTGGTGGCGGATAAACCAATCCGGATGCTCGAGCATGATGCGCGCGTCGCGCGCGGCCAGAAACGGCGCGGTCCAGATTCCCGGCTCGAAACCGGCGCTGCGAATCTCATCGGCCAGACGCGCGAGCCCGCTTGGAAATTTTGCGTTGGTCGAATCCCAATCGCCCAGCGCGCTCTGGAATCCGTCGTCGAGCTGCACGACCTCGAGCGGAAACTCCGCGCGCATCGTGGCCAGCGCGCGCAGGTTCGCGCGCATCGCGTCTTCGCTGATCGCGTGAAAATAATGGTACCAGGAGCACCATCCGCGCTGGTAGGCGGCGCTCACGCGCGCGTTCATCGCGGAGCCGAGCCTCGCGGACCAGCGCGAGGCCATCCGCGCCGCGCTTTCCTGCGAACGTGCGACATAGAGCGGCTCGATTTCGCACGTCTCGCCCGCGCCAAGCTCAACGCCATCAAAAAGTGCGCGCGCAAAAATCACGTCGGACGAAAGAACGGTCAAAGCTGTGAGCTGGTGCGCGGCGCCGATGAACCCGGCCAGCACGCGCTCCGGATGTCCGTCGCATTCGAGGATCGTGAAGAGCTCGGAGGTTGCGGCTTCGGGCATCCCGGCGGGGCGCGTGGTTTCGCTCTGATGATTTATCCGGACGATCGAGTTGGCAGTGTCATGGCGATGCGCCTTCGCCGTGCCGACTACCTGCGCCCCGGAACTGCTCCAGGATTGGTAGCCGTGCTTGAAGAAGCGCGCCGAGGCGGAAGAATCGAAGCCGGTCGCGAGCGTGAAAACGACCTCGCCCAGGCGGACTGGCTGTTCGCCCTGATTAGTGATCCGCGCGCGGGCGACGATCGCGCTATCCGAATAGTCAAACGACGCCGCGAGCCGCAATCCCGCGCCGGTCGCCACGCACTGGGATGCTCGCGCGGGATGTGCTGCCGTAACCGACTCGGCGGCTCCGGCGGCATCGTGCAGCCGCGCTTCGAGGCTCGTGATTTCCACGCGGCCAGCGTCGCAAACGCGGCGCTGAGCGGCAACCCCGCTGGCGGTCGTGAAAACCGCTCGATTGGGTGGCGTTAGTTTGGCAAACTGACGCTTGCTTTCACCTTCGGGGAGAGACGTTATCGATACCGTTCCAGAAATAGAAGCCGTCGAAGCCGGAGAACCCGGCGACGCGCCTGCGCTTCGCGAGAACCTGTGGGATACGCGTCTGGCCGCGTTCCGCGCCATGCGCCATCGCAACTTCCGTCTGTTTTTCGTCGGACAACTGATCTCGCTCATCGGCACCTGGATGCAGTCGGTCGCGCAGGCGTGGCTGGTGCTCAAGCTCACCAACTCGTCGATGGCGCTCGGGACCGTTGCGTTCGCCGGCTACATGCCGATCGTGCTGGTGGGATTGTTTGCCGGCGTGGTGGTCGATCACGTCGATCGGCGCCGGCTGATTATCGGCACCCAAATCTTGCTGATGCTGAGCGCGTTCGGCCTCGCCGTTCTCACTTGGGCTGGTGTGGTGCGGGTCGAGCACGTGATCATGTTTGCGGCGTTCAACGGCCTGGTCAGCTCGTTCGACATGCCGGGCCGCCAGGCATTCGTGGTCGAGATGGTCGGCAAGGAAGATTTGCCCAACGCGATCTCGATGAGCTCGATGCTGTTCAACACCGCGAGGATGGTCGGGCCGGCGGTTGCCGGCGTGCTGATCGCAACCATCGGCATCGCAGGATGCTTTTTCCTTAATGGCGCGAGCTATCTGGCCGTCATCTGGAGCCTGCTCGAAATGGACACGCCGCGCCGCGAGCGGCGTCACTTCGGTGCGGTGATGCTGCGGCAGGTGCGGGCAGGTCTTGCCTACGTATGGGAGCATCGGCCGACTTTTTACCTATTGCTGATCGTGGCGATAAACAGCGGCTTCGGAATTCAATATACGGTGCTGATTCCGATGTTCGCGCGCGACCTGCTGCACAGCGGAGCGCAGGGTTACGGCTTTCTGATGGCCGCGCAGGGAATCGGCGCGGTCGCGGCCGCGGTCGTGATGAACATCCGCTCGGATGCGCCGCGCACGCTGCGCCAGAACCTGATATTCGGGCTGTTTTGCACCGCGGGCGGGATCTTCGTGTTCGCAGTTTCCAAATCGATGTGGCTGTCATTCGTCGCGCAGATGTTTGTCGGCGCCGGGCTGATGAATCACATGGTGACGACCAACACGATGCTGCAACTGTTTGTCGCCGATGAGCTCCGCGGGCGCGTCATGAGCATCTACACACTGTCGTTTATCGGTACTGCGCCGATCGGGAGCCTCGAGGTCGGTTATATCGGGGAGCATCTGAGCCCCCGGATCGCCGTGATGATCTGCTCGGCGTTTTCGCTGGTATGCGGCGGTCTGGCGCTGACCCGGCTCAAGATGTTCGCGCGGGCGCAGGAGGCGCTCGCGAAACTCTCGCCGCAAGCGTAAATCAGTTGCCGGAATTTTCCGCTACCACTCGACCAGGACGCGCTGCGGTCCTCGAAAAGAGATATTCGGCGAATAGGTGAAGGCCTGGTTCGGCGCGAGCCGCATCCCGGGAATGCGACGGGTCAACTCTTCGAGGATGACCTTCAGCTCCAGGCGCGCCAGCGGAGCGCCGAAGCAATAGTGAATTCCAAAACCGAAGGCGAGATGCTCCTTCGCGTTGCCGCGATGGATATCGAACTCGCCGGAGCGCGGAAATTCAGCCTCGTCGCGATTGGCAGAACCGATCGCGAGCAACAGATTCGCGTTTTCGGGAATCTTGACCCCGCCGATTTCCACCGCCCGTATCGCGCGGCGCCGCCAGGTAATGACCGACGTGTCATAGCGCAGGATTTCTTCGATCGCGTTCGGGATAAGGTCGCGCTTGGCGCACAGCTCGTCCCAGGCCGCGCGGTGCTCGAGCAGGTTCACCACGGCGCTCGCGGTGAGGCTGGTCGTGGTTTCATGTCCCGCGATCAGCAGTCCGTACACGACGGTCGCGATCTCCGCGATCGATAAAATTCGCTCGTCGCCGTCGCGGGCGCGAATCAGATCGCCGACAAAATTGTCCGGCGGGTTTTCGATGAGCCGCTCGACGTGCTGGAGGCTGTAGCGCCAATACTCGAGCAGGCCCTTCGCCTCAATGATTTGTTCCGCTTCGGACAAGTGTCCCCACGTGAGCATCAGCCGGTTCTTGGCCCAGCTCTTCACGCGCGCCACGTCGGCCGACGGCATCCCGAGGAAGATGAACAGCACCAGCACCGGCAGCTCGTAAACCATGTCGCGCACCAGGTCGGCGCTGCGGCGCGGCTCGATCTCGTCAAGGAATTTTGTGACGATTGCACGAATGTCGGTCTCGAGCTTGGCAACGCGGCGCGGCGTGAACGCCTGACCGGTGAATTTGCGGATACGCGTGTGCGTTGGAGGGTCGGCGTTAGACATCGCGGGCACCGCGCCGAAGCCGCCCTCGCGCAATATCGTGACGACTTTTGGCGATAGCGGCGCGATTGGATTCTGGACGTTGGACGCCGAGAACGCTTTTGGATCGGCAAAGATCGCCTTTACGTCCGCGTAACGCGTGACGACCCAGTAATCGATCTCCGGACAATAAAAGACCGGCTCTTCCGCGCGCGCGCGAAGCCAGAACGGGTAGGGGCTTGCCAGATATGGATCGACGAAGGGATTGAAATCCGCGCCCAGCCCCGTGATCGGGCATCCGCTTGCCGCGCGATCGGGTGAATCCTCGGAAGGTAGTCGCATCGCGATACGCCCCTGACGCTCATGCCGCGCCGAAACTCGAACATAGCCGAATGGATGCCGCACCGAAACTCCACTTGTGCGATCGCGCTTGCGTCCACGGCGGCCGCTCTTCGATAATCGCGATGGTGGCATCAAGACCGGCAAAGCGCAGTGTTCTGTCGGACGCCGCGGGCAAGTCGCGCGCGCAAGCGCTCAGCGCGATGCCGCCGATCGACGAATGCCTGCGCTCAGCAAAAGACGAACCCACACTGGCGGGTCTTGGCGCGGTGTATTTGAAGATGCTCGTGCGCCGTGCGCAAGCGGACCTGCGCGAGGAGCTGCGGGCAGGACGCGGCCCTGACCGTGACCGCGCCGCGCTGCGCGCCGAGATTGTCCGCCGCGCCGCGCATGCCGCGACGCGCGACGAACCTCATCTGCGCCCAGTAGTGAACGCGACTGGAGTGGTGCTCCACACCAACCTGGGCCGCGCGATCCTGGCCGAGTCGGCGATCGAGGCGATCGAGATGGCCGCGCGATCGGCGGTGAATCTCGAATACGATCTCGAATCGGGCGAACGCGGCGACCGCGACGCGATTGTCGAGGAAGTGCTTTGCGCGCTAACCGGCGCCGAAGCCGCCACGGTCGTCAACAACAATGCTGCCGCGGTGCTGCTGGTGCTCAACACTCTTGCGATTGGGCGCGAGGTGGTGGTCTCGCGCGGCGAGCTTATCGAGATCGGCGGCGCGTTCCGGATTCCCGACGTGATGACGCGCGCGGGTGCGCGGCTGCGCGAGGTCGGCACCACCAACCGGACGCATCCGCGCGACTTCGAGGGCGCGATCGGCCCCGACACCGCGCTCCTGATGAAAGTGCATCCGTCGAATTACCGGATCGTCGGCTTTACCAGCGACGTGCCGCTCGACGAGCTGGTGCGGATCGGTCGCGAGCAGGGTATCGACGTGGTCGAGGATCTCGGTGCGGGCGCGTTGGTGGATCTCGCGCGCTACGGATTGCCGCACGAGCCTGTCGTTGCGGATCGAATTGCCGCGGGCGCTGCGATTGTGACTTTCTCGGGCGACAAGCTGCTCGGCGGTCCGCAGTCCGGCCTCGTCGTCGGTCAGCGCAATCTGATCGCGAAGCTGAAAACCAATCCTCTGCGCCGCGCGCTCCGATGCGACAAGCTCACGCTCGCGGCGCTCGAAGCGACGCTCAGAATCTATCTGCGCTCGGCGGATATCGCCGAAGAAATTCCGACGCTGCGCCTGATGCGCCGGAAGCCGGCCGAATTGCGCGCGATTGCGGAGCGCGCACGCGCGATAATCCTCGAACGGCTCGGCGCGGAATTTACGGTCGAAGTAACGGACGCCGCGTCGCGCGCGGGCTCCGGATCGCTGCCCGACGCCGCACTAGAATCGGTGGGGGTGAGGATCACGCATGCGCGAATCTCGCCCGGCGCGATCGCCGCGCGGTTCCGCGGTGCGAGAATTATCGGGCGCGTCGCCGACGATTCGTTTATTCTCGATATGCGGACGATCGAAGATCCCGCGGTCTTCGCGGTCGATTTGAAACACGATTGAGCCGGCGCCTCCGCCGCCCGCGCCAGGGAGAAATTACCATGCCCGATAACAGCTATAAGATTATCGAAATCGTCGGCGTCTCCGACGAAAGTATCCAACAGGCGGTCCGCAACGCGATCGCCAAGGCGCAGAAGACGATCAGAAGCATCCAGTGGTTCGAGGTTGAAAATATCCGTGGCTCGGTCCAGAACGACGGCAAACCCGAATTTCAGGTCCATGTGAGAATCGGTTTCCGTCTCGAAGGCGCAGCCGCCGACTGAACGAGGAGGCAGCGATGAAATTCGGCACCTTCCTGATGCAGACGAATCCCTCGAGCCTTGGCGCGGTCGCGCGCAAGGCCGAGGAGCTCGGCTACGAATCGCTCTGGATTCCCGAGCACATCATCCTGCCGCTCGAGTACAAATCACCGTATCCCTATTCGACGAGCGGGCGGATGCCGGCGCCGCCGGAAACTCCGCTGCACGATCCGATGCTCGCGCTGGCATTTATCGCGGGAATCACCACGCGGATTCGGCTCGCGACGGGAATCTACGTGCTGCCGATTCGAAATCCATTCACCACCGCGAAAGCCGTCGCCAGCCTGGATGTACTGTCGGGCGGACGCTTCATCTTCGGCGTCGGAATCGGATGGCTCGAAGAAGAGTTCACCGCCGTCGGGATGGATTTCAAGAATCGCGCGCTCCGCTCGCGCGAATACGTCGAATTGCTGAAGGAACTCTGGACCAGCAACGATCCGGTTTACGAAGGCAAGACCGTCAATGTCAAAGGCTTCCGCATGATGCCCAAGCCGGTGCAGAAACCGCATCCGCCGTTCGTGTTCGGAGGGCATACCGAACCGTCGCTGAAACGCGCCGCCCGCCTGGGCGACGGATGGTACGGAATCGCCGAGAGCCTGTCCGACATTCGCGGAGTAATCACGCGCCTGCGCGGCCACGAGGCGGCGCTTGGCCGCACCACGCCGCTCGAGTTGACGGTCAGCCCGCGCCTCGGCGGTCCGGTGACGGTCGAGCAGGTTCGCCAGTTCGCAGAGATGGGCGTCTCGCGAATAATCCTCGGGACTACGCCTACCACTCGCGAGCAACTTGCCGAAATGGAGCGGCTGCGCGACGCGGTGATGGCCAAGGTCTGAACCGCTAGCGAGACAGGAATTTTTCGCGCCGGGCACTCGAAAATGCTTGGCGTGACGCGGTCGGCGCAGATATCATCACAGCGGCTTCACGCCCCCGATGGAGGCGCGCGCACTCGATGAAAAGATGCCCGTCCTGCGACAAAACCTATCCTGACAGCGAAACCTTTTGCGAAACCGACGGGACCGCGCTGGTCGGCGCCGATCCTGCTTTCGTGCAAGGCGGCGCAGGCGGCGTCGAGTGTCCGGTTTGCGGCGGCAAAGCAGAGCCGGGCGAAATAATCTGCAATTTCTGCGGAGCGCGACTGTCCGGCGAGAGCGCCGCATCCCCACCGCCGAATGCGCCGGTGACGCCCGTCACGTCGCCACCCACGGGCAGCAACCGGACCGAGATTCCTTCGCAACCACTGTCGGGAAAGTTCGCCGGCAGGGCGCCCGAACAACCGCCCGAGTACGAGGACGAGACTGGTGGAGCGGGCGGGTTCCTGCGCCTGATTGCCTATATCGTCGCCGCGCTGATCGCCCTTATCGGCGGTGCGTGGCTCGCGATTCATCTGACCGCGCATCATCCGAGCACCGGAGCGCCGTCGCCGACTGCGTCATCTTCTCCGATCGCGCAGGCCGCGCCGATGGTCGCGCTTGCGAGCAGCATTCCAATTCAGGTGACGGGCGAGTCCGCGAATGCGCCGGAGCGCAGCGCGTCGGTTACGCGCAACCGCTTCGACAGTGGCAAACCCGCATTGCTCGATGCCTATAGACACGCGCTCGGTGCCGAGCCGAATTTCAAGGACGGGATGATGGTGCGGATCCGGGTCCTGCCCGACGGCACGGTTGCGCAGACCTCGGTGCTGACCTCGACCGCGCCCAACCCGGGTCTCGACGCCGAGGTTGCCGCAGACGTTACGGCGTGGAGCTTCGCGCCCTTTAGCGGCGGCCAGGTGGAAGTCAGCTATCCGATCATTTTTGCGCAAACCGCCACCGACCAGGCTGCGGTTGAGTCCGCGCTTAGCACAAAGCTCGCCAGCCTGAGCCCGACCGAGACTCCGGAGTACACTTCGGCGACGCCTTCGCCGATCGCGTCATCAGCGGCGTCTCCGGCGATGACTTCGGCGCCCGCCGCGGCGCCCTCAGTGGTGGCCGCGCCGCCGCCGGTGGTTCGCAAACGCCGCCCGTCGACGCCGCGTCCGCGCCCGACTCCCAGCCTTTATGATCGAGTCAAGAGCGCGCTGAAAGGCAGCCGCAAACTTGGCAGGGTGCAGGCCTACACGACGGCAGGCGGCACGGTCACGCTTACCGGGAGAGTGTTCGACGACAAGGACAAGGCGTTCGCCGAAAGCACCATCCGCTCAGTTCCGGGAGTGGTCCAGGTCATCAACACAGTGACGACCGATACGGGAGTATGGGCGCAAGAGCAGGCTACGATTCAGCAGCAGCTCGCCAACGCCGGACTGCCGAAGGTGACGGTCAAGGTGATCGGCAAGGACGCCTATCTGAACGGTACGGTGAAGACTGATCTCGAGAAGCAGCGCGCGGTGACGATCACCGAAGGCGCCGCGCCGGTCGTGGTGCGCGGCAACGTGATCACAGTGGTACCGGGGAACATGTTTGGGTTTTGATTCGCGGGCGCCAAGGCATGCGCGGCTGAAATGACGCAAACCAAACTTACGCTATGAAGCGTCGTTTGCGCTATTGACAACGAACGGAACCGGCGATTAGATGATTTCCAGAAAGCGGCACCCGCCGCTCCCCCCAGGAGGTTCTCGTTTCCAATGCCCGACGCAGCACCAACGTCAGCAAAGCAGGTTTTTGCCGAAATGCCGAGTCGCTTCAACAAGGAAGCCGCCAAGGGTCTGAACGCAGTTTATCAGTTCGACCTCTCGGGCGACGGCGGCGGCAAATGGCACGTAATCATCAAAGACGAAAACTGTGAGGTCAAAGAAGGACCTGCGGCATCCCCGAGTATCACCATCTCGATGACCGCGCAGGACTATCTCGACATGATCAGCGGCAAGCTGAACGGCCAGATGGCGTTCATGACTGGAAAACTACGGATCGCGGGCGATATGGGACTCGCGCTCCGCATGCAGAGCCTGTTCCAATAGGCGCAAGCGGGACTAACCGCCTGATTCAGCTATTGATAGCGCCGGGTCCGCACCCCGGGCCCGGCGCGACTCTACTGTCGCAAGCCATTCTTCCAGCAATCCAATTTCAGATCGATCTTGCCGGTGCGAGCTTAAGATTCGGCCGTAGTCGCGAACACTCCCTGACATACCGCACAGATCACTGAGGCTCACTTCCACGCGGACATCCGCGCCACTTCACCGAGCATCCTGATTCCATTTAATTCAAAATCAAATTTTTTCCCAAACGTCATGATCGACAGGAGGACGGATCCACGTCACAGGAGATTGAACCAGTATGAGTGAACCCGAAATGAACGACGAACCCGACAAGACCAACCGCGGCGACGACAACGACTCGGTTGCCTCGAAGCTCTCGCAGGAGTTGAGCAACTGGCGCCGCAAGCGAACCTCGTCACGGCCCGCGCGCCCCGAAATGATGGGGTCGAACCATTCCGAGCCTGCCCGCACCATCAAGGTGCGCGGCCATGAAACGCTGGTCGTGCGCAAGTCGAAGCTCAAGCCGCCGACGAATCCATGAACGGAAATTCCGGCTTCGGTTCCAGGTGAACCGTTGATGAGGTGTGCGGCGGTGTGAGGTGAGATGCGGAAAAGCGGTGCGGAGACGAGGTGCGGAAGATGCGGGAGCTACGAGCGAAAGACCTCGACCGGCATTTCGCGCGACGCCTGGCGCGCCGGATAGAGCGTCGCGATGAAACACAGAAACATCGAGGCGCAGGCGACCCATACAAAATTGATTGGACTGACGGAAATCGGCACCGTCGCAATTCCGTATATTTCCTTCGAGATATGAATGAAATGGTAACGCGCCAGCGCGAAGCATCCGATCGCGCCCAGTAGCTCGCCGGTGATGGTCCCGGCGGCGCCGACGATCAGCCCCTTCAGCACGAAGATTCGGCGCACATCGCGCCGCGTCGCCCCCATCGAAATCAGCACCGCAATATCTTTGCGCTTCTCCATCACCACCATGATCAGCGTTGCGACCAGGTTGAACGCTGCCACCCCGATCAGCAGCACCAGCACGAGCGAATAGACCTCCTTCAGCATCTGGAACCCGGCCGAGGCTGCCTGGTTGTAATCGATCCAGTTGCGAATCACATACGGCCGCCCATAAATCGCGCGCAACGCCGCCGTCACCGCGAGCGTCTGGTCCAGGTTCGACAGATGGATGTCGATTCCGTCGGCTTTGCCCGGCCGTCCAAAGAAATCCTGCGCACGGGTCAAATCCATGAAGACCATTTGCGTGTCCAGGAAGCTCAGCCCGGAGTCGAAGATCGCGGTCACGGTAAAATCGCCGGTCCGGGTCGAGAGCGTTGCGTCGGTGGACGAGATGATCGGCGCGACCATCCTCAGCCGATCGCCGAGTTTTGCCTTGAGCGTATGCGCCAGTCCCGCTCCGATCGCGACTCCACCGCCGACCGATACTGCGGTACCGCTCTGCGCTGTCGCTGGATAATCTTTCGCGAGCGCTGCCAGCGTGCCTTCAGTAACAAAGCGGCCCCATTCCTTTGCGACCGCGGGATTGCCGGGCTCGACGCCGCGCGCGACTACGCTGCCGATTCCGCGGCCCGAGCTGAGCATCCCCTGGCCGACCACATACGCGTCGGCGCCATCGACGCCCGGAATCGCGAGCGCGCGCTTCTCGATTCCGCCGTACTTCGCGATCGAGCCCTCGGAGCTTTCGATTTTCACCTGCGGCGTCAGGCTGAGCACGCGTTCCTTGAGACTCTGCTCGAACCCGCCCATCACCGCCAGCGTGACAATCAGGGCGGCGACGCCGATCATCACGCCCACCGCGGTGAAGATCGTCGTGACCGAGATGAATGCGTCCTTGCGCCG
>JBARDN010000183.1:0-11692 GCA_049795175.1 Binataceae bacterium (SeqCode)
GTGCAAATCCGCGCAGCAGTCCTCAGTCAGAAACCGGATCAGCCCGGCGGTTTTGTTCCAGTCCACCGCGTGGACGATGAAGCGCCCCGACCGCCGGGCCGAAAGCAATCCGGAGCGCGCGAGGGTGTCCAGGTGATGAGAGAGCGTCGAGCCCGGCATCGGCACGCGCCGCTTGATTTCGTCGACGCACAATCCCTGCGGCCCCGCGCGCACCAGCAGCCGGAAGATTTCGAGCCTGCCCTCCTGTCCGAGAGCATTGAACTGAGAGATGAAGCTTTTCATATGTTACGATGCTTCTAGTATCATCGAAATATAGTTGACGCAAGGGCTTACCTAAGCCCACTCCCTCCGCGCGGTCATTTCGCGACTCCGATCGCGCCGATACGAGTACCTTGCACCCCTCGCACCTCAAGCCATTGCGCGAAGAAATCAAGTTTTTTGATCAAGGCGTGCGATCGCCCGAGTCATCGATCTTCCTCTCCCTCTGCCAGTGGTGGCCGACGGCTCGTCGGCCCACGCGAAGCGTCGTCCGCCGTGTCGCGTCATTCCGTAAGACCATGCCGATCGCGGTGCAAACTAATCTGACCGTTTGGTCAGGGAGATTCGCAGAATGCGAAAGACGCTAACGAAGTCCCTTTCGGATCGAACTTCTCCAACATTTTGCTATAGATTTTCAAAAACCCAAATGCAAAATCACCCGAAGGAAGCCACCGCCGAGACATCGTTTCCATTCGCATTTCGGCACGTTCGGGACCTCCTCCGGCTCGACGCTTGCGCGTCGCGCGGGCTATAAGTCTCTGCGCGCCAATCTATGGCGGCGCGGGCGGAGAATTCTGATGACCACACGGGAACGACAGGGATGGACGATCGTCGCGAGCATGTTCGTCACGCTCTTCCTCGTCTTCGGCTCCGGCTACAACACCGGCACCCTGTTCTTCCCGCAGCTCGTGAAGCACTTCGGATGGACTCACGCGCGCACCGCGTGGCTGACCAGCGCGCTGGCGCTTTCGGCCGGCTTCAGCGCTCCGCTGGTCGGATGGCTGCTCGATCGAATCGAGGCGCGGATCGTGATGGCTGTCGGCGCCGCTCTCTCGGGCATCGCGTTTCTGGTCGCGAGCCAATCGCATTCGTTCACTCCGATGCTGATCGCGTACCTGGTGCTTGGCCTCGGTATCGGCGGAGCAACTCTGCTGCCGGCGGCGCTGGTGATCGCCAATTGGTTCGGCGCGCGACGAGGAATTGCGATGGGCGTCACCTTTGCCGGAACCTCGCTCGGCGGAGCCGCCATGATCGAGGTTGGGAACCTCGCGATTTTGCATTTCGGCGGATGGCGCGCCGGCTATGTCGCGCTTGGACTGCCGATGATCGTCGTCGTGATCCCGCTGGTCCTCATCATGATTCGCACCCGCCCGCCCGAGATGCGCGAGCTCAGCGTGCAGGCTTCCGCCGATGCGCTGCCGGGACTCGAGCTGTCGGCGGCGCTCGGCACGCGCTCGTTCTGGATGATCGCGTTCGGCCAGTTTCTTTACGCCTGCGTCGCCGCCGCCTCGGGCCTGCATCTGGTCAGCTATCTGATCGGGCTTGGTTACACCGAAACGTTTGGCGCGACGATCGCGAGCCTGGCGCTGGCGTTGGCCGCGGCCGGCAAGCTGTTGATGGGGACGGTCTCGGATCGCGTCAGCCCGCGGTTCGCGCTGGCCGCGAATTTCATCGTGCAAGGAGTCGCGATGCTACTGGCGCTGAGCATCGGAAAATCCGCGATGGTTCCCGTGTTCGTGCTTTTGTATGGGCTAACGCTTGGCGCGCCGCTGGTTCTGATTCCGCTGCTCACCGCGGACTCGCTGGGGCTCAAGCGCTTTGGCACGATTGGCGGAGTCGCGGGGGTGTTCAACACGATCGGCGCGGCAGTCGGCCCGGTCGCGGCGGGCAGGATCTTCGACGTCACCGGCAGCTACGCGCTGGCCTTCGAGATCTTCGCGGTGCTGTGCGTGGTCGGCGCCGCGGTGACGCTCGCGTGCCGTGACCTCGATACCGAGCAGGCACGCATCGCAAGCGCCGCGGCGGCAAATGCCGCCTGAGCGAATCGGCTCAGCGCTTCGGTCCTCGAACCGCAAGCAATGCGCGGACCTTCGCCGGGATATCCGGAGCTTTGACGACATCGGTGATTATTGCGGCGGCGTCGGCGCCCGCGGCGAGAACTTCCGGCATCGAGGCCTCGGTTATCCCGCCGATCGCGACGATTGGAATCCTCACTGCCGCGCGGACCGCGCGCAGATTTTCAAGCCCCTGTCCCGCCGCGGTGTGTTTAAGCCCGCCCGGATACATCGGCCCGAAGCCGATATAGTCGGCGCCGCCGGCTTCGGCCTCGCGTGCCATCGCGGCGTCGTGGGTCGAGATTCCGATAATCTTCTTTACGCCGAAGATCTCGCGCGCCGCCGCCAGCGGCAAATCGGTTTGCCCGAGATGTACTCCGTCGGCCTCGGCTAGGATCGCGATATCCACGCGGTCATTCACGATGAAGACGGCGCCGCGCGCGTGGCATCGCGACGCGATCGCACGCGCCGCGAGCAGGAACTCGCGCCCGGGAGTGTCCTTGAGCCGCAGTTGCAGGATGCGCACACCCGCCGCAAGCAGCATCTCCGCTAATTCGGCCGGATCGTGGCCTCCGGATGGATCGACCATCGCGTAGAACTGCGACGGCATCTGCATCGTCGAGCGCACTGCCTTTGCTGCTTAAGTCGGATACTTGGTCAGCGCGATTTTATGATCGGTGATCTTCTTGCGCAGCGTGTTGCGATTAAGCCCCAGCATCCGTGCCGCCTTGACCTGGTTGCCGCCGGTGCGGCGCAGCGCCAATTCGATGAGCGGCTTCTCGATCTCGCCAACCAGCTTCTGGTACAGGTCGCGCGGCTCGCTGCCATCGCCCGCGTCGAGCCACTGGCCGATGCGCCCGGCGATTATTCCGGCCAGCGCCGCGCTGTCGCCTCCCGCGGCAGCGCCTGCCGCAGACGCGGGCGCAACGATGCTGCGTGCCAGCTCGATATCGTCGGCGCGAATCGTGTTGCCGGGCGCGAGCAGCGCCGCGCGCATCACCGTGTTCTCGAGTTCGCGCACGTTGCCGGCCCAGTCGTGCGCGCCAAGCTTGGCCCGGGCTTCGGGACTGATCGCGGAGACCCGCGCGCCCATCTCGTGCACTGCCTTGCCGACGAAGTAGTCGGTCAGCTCGGGAATATCGTCGCGCCGTTCGCGCAGCGAAGGCATCTGGATTGGAATCACACGCAGCCGGAAGTACAGGTCCTCGCGGAATTTGCGCGCCGCGACCAGGGTCTGCAAATCCTGGTTGGTCGCCGCGATCACGCGCGCCTTGAGCTTCAAGGTCTCGACGCTGCCGACCCGGTTGAACTCGCGCTCTTGCAAGACCCGCAGCAGCTTCGGCTGCAATTCGAGCGGCAGGTCGCCAATCTCGTCGAGGAAAATCGTGCCGCCTTCGGCCATCTCGAATTTTCCCGCGCGCCGTTCGTTGGCGCCGGTGAACGAACCGCGTTCGTGGCCGAACAGTTCGCTTTCGAGCAGCCCCTGCGGAATCGCCGAGCAATTCACCGCGACGAAGGGCGAACGCCACCTTGCCGACTTGAAATGGATCGCGCGCGCGACCAGCTCCTTGCCGGTTCCGCTCTCGCCCGAGAGCAGCACGGTCGCGTCGTTAGTGACCACACGCCCGACCATCTTGTAGACGTTCTGCATCGCGCCGCTGCGGCCGATAATCTCGCCGCCGACAAGCTGCCGATTAACTTCGTTCTTGAGCCGATCCAGATCGGCAGCCTGCGCCGCAACCTCAATCGCGCGCGCAACCGCCGCCGCGACCAGGTCCAGATTCGCAAACGGCTTGGTCAGATAGTCGTGCGCTCCGCGCTTCATCGCCTCGACCGCATTGTTCATCGTGCTTGCCGCGGTCACCACGATTATCAGCGTGCGAACGTCCTGCGCCTTCGCGCTCGAGAGTACTTCCAGGCCGCCGACGCCGGGCATGATGATATCGAGGATCGCCACGTCGAAGCGGTTGCTGCGCAGAGCGTCGAGCGCCGTCGCGCTGTCCGCCGCCTCCTCAACCGAGTAGCCCTCTGCTTCGAGCCGATGGCGCAGTACCAGGCGGATCGCGGGGTCGTCGTCCGCAATCAGGATCGCGGCGGACGAAGCGGTGGTGACGGGGTTGTCGTCGGGCGTTTGAGCTTCTGCGGATGGCATCGTGACTACCAGCTTAACGATCGTTCCCTGCCGTGTCATCGCCGCCCAATCTGGAGCTGCCGTGAACCCGGACGCTGCCCACAGGAAGCGTGACCTTGAAGGTCATGCCGGCCGGCGGGTCGCGATCGTCGCCGGTCCGTCCGATTCCCCCGCGGGTCGCCCACAGCCTTCCCCCATGAAGGGCGATGATGCGCTGGCTAAGTATCAGGCCGAGCCCGGTCCCCGATGGTTTGGTGGTGAAGAACGGGGTGAAGAGCTGCGCCAGCGCGTCCTCGGGAATTCCGACCCCGTTGTCGCTTACCTCGACGCGCAGGAACTGCAGGCGCTGCCCCTCGGTCGTCATCCGGAACTCGGTCTCGATCCGTGTATGCATCCGGATTGTCCCGCTCGCGCCGAGCGCCTCATGCGCGTTCTTGACCAGGTTCAGGAACGCCCGTTCGAGAGCCGCCGCGTCGCCCGAGACGTCGGGCAGGCTCGGGTCGAAGTCCTGCTCGATATGCACCGCACCCGGCGCCTTGGGGTATAACCCGGCCATCCGCAGGGCCTGGTGCAGCACCTGATGGATATTCACCGGCTCCTTGACCAGTCGCTGCGGCGCGCTGACCGCAAGGACCTGTTCGACCAGCGCCGTGATGCGGTTAACCCCGTCACGGATAACGCCGTAATACTGCTGGACTCGAGGCTCGGAGGGGTACATAGCTGCCAGCAACTCGGCGGCTCCCTTGATGCCTGTCAACGGATTCTTGACCTCGTGGGCCAGCCCGGCCGGCGACAGGCGCAGGCTGAGCTCGGCCGAGTCTGTCACTTGGGCCGCGCTCTTCTGATGAGCTAAGTCGTGGAGCAGTATAATTGCGCCTTGGGTTCTGCCATCGGCGGTGAGCAACGGCGAGACCTCGGTCCTGACGGTAATCGACCGCGGACCCATCCCGAGGACCGTATCCGGATCGCCGACGCTCTGCCCAGTTTTCAGGCAATTCCGCACCATCCGGTCCAGCCACGGATTGTGGTCGAGAACGTCGGCTAGCTGCGGATGCGTGATAGAAGAGGCGCCGAGCAAGGTCTCTGCCGCGGGGTTTATCGCCAGCGGCTCGAAGCCCTCGGAAAGCACGATGATCGCGTCGGGCAGGCTGTCGATAATGTCGCGCCAGAGCTTCATTTAAGGTAGCTGCGCCCGGTCCCCGGATGCCGACAAGAGAGCGGGGCGGTCTTTTGAGGACGGTACCATAAGCCATGGGCGTATCGAAGTGCGGGGGCGGTTTGCGCGTAATCTCGGGTGTTTTGGGAAAATCGAACGTCACTAATGATTAAAGTTATCAACAAATTTCGTTCCAAGTATAAGATTTTTTTATTCATTATCCACCGGTTACGGGTTGCTTACCCAAGGCTCAGCGGTTACGGTGGCCGAAGTTCATGGTGGGGAATGACTCGAGGCAACCGAACAACTGTCGCTCTGTGTGCGCTACTTCTGGCTCCGGTCCTGACCGGAGTACCGGCGTATCGGGCGATGGCCGCAGAGCCCTCGACTATCTCGCCCGGCTGGGCACCTCAGAATCCCGCGATCGCCGCCTTGGGCGGATTTGATTCCTCCCCTGGGCCCGATGAGCCGGCCCTCGTGGCACCGTCGCAGGAGGCTGTTGCTCCCTCGCCCTTCATCACTTCCAAGCCGAGGGGAGTCGCGCCTTTCCCGATCCTGCTCAATTCAATTGTCCAGCAATATGTTAATGAATATCTAAATCAGCCCGGCACGCTGAAGGCCAGTTTCTCTCGCAGCCGCCCCTACCTGCCCGAAATGGCCAAAGTGATGCGCTCGCATGGCGTCCCGGAGGACATGGTTTATCTGGCCTTCGCCGAGAGCGAATTCTCCAAGCACGGCAAGGGTCCTTGGCAGTTCACCAAAGGCACCGCACAGAAGTACGGCTTGCACGTCAACCATTGGGTCGATGAGCGCCGCGATCCTATCCTGTCGACCCGTGCGGCTGCCGAATACCTGGCCGACCTGCATGACGCGGCGGGCTACGACTGGCGGGTAGCGGTCGTCGGATGGAACCGTGGCGACCTCGCGATCAACCGCTTCTGGGCGATGCGCGGCGAGAATTTCAACCGCTTCATGGCCAAGCTGCCACGCGACACGCGATGCCTCCTGGGCAGGTTCATGGCGGTTGCCTTTATCGCACACAATGCCGCTGCTTACGGGATCGGCAACGTCAACTACGAAGCGCCTCCCGCTTACAGCCGGGTGTCGGTCCGCGGGGGCACGACGCTGGTCAATGTCGCGCGCGGGCACCATACGACGGTGGCCCATCTTAAGGAGCTGAATCCCGCGATCTTGCGCGACCGGGTTCCGCCCTATGCACGCAACTACACTATCCGCGTTCCGCTTATCAGCACGGCTTCCGCCAGCTAGGCCTCTCGCGTACCGCCGCCCGTTCTGTTCTCACGCAATGCGAAGCCGCGTATTGTTGCCGATAAGATGATTAGTACCGACGACGCTTTGCGCATCGTCCTCGAATCCGTTGCTCCGCTCGGCGTCGAGCGCGTTCCAATCCTTGACGCGCTGGGCCAAGTGCTCGCCGAGGAGATTCGCTCGTCGCGCGATATTCCGGGCTTCGACAATTCCGCCATGGATGGCTACGCGGTTCGCGCCGCCGATATCGCGACCGCCAGCGAGGCGCATCCGGTCCGCCTGAAGGTACTCGAGACCGTTGCCGCGGGCCGGATGCCGACGCATCAGGTGGGTCCGGGACAGTGCGCGCGCACGATGACCGGTGCGCCGATCGCGCCCGGCGCCGACGCAATCGTGCAGGTCGAGCGCACCCGCAAAGACGGTTCCATCGTCGAGATTCTCGCCCCTGCGGAGGCCGCGGCGTTCATCCGTCCTCGTGGCGAGGATTTGCGCGCGGGCGAGCCGGTCATGGCGCCGGGCAGGACGCTCTCGCCGGCGGACCTGGGGATGCTCGCGTCGCTTTCGCGCTCGATGGTCGGCGTGTACCGCAGGCCGCGCGTCGCGATCGTCGCGACCGGCGATGAGCTGATCGATATCGACCAGATTCCCACTGGAGCGCAGGTCGTCAACTCGAGCGTCTACGCGCTGTCAGGCGCGATTCGCGAGGCCGGCGGCGAGGCGGTAATCCTGCGCGTCGCGCGCGACACCAGGGGCGAGGTTCGCGAGCGGCTGGAAGAGGCGATGGCGTTCGACGTAGTTCTTTCGACCGGCGGAGTCTCGGTCGGGCAATTCGATTTCGTAAAGGGCGTCCTTGACGAACTCGGGATGCGGACGTTGTTTCACGGCGTCGCGCAGAGGCCGGGGCGTCCGCTCAAGTTCGGTACAATCGGCGCGCGCCCGGTTTTTGGATTGCCGGGAAATCCGGTTTCGACGCTGGTATGCTTCTATCTCTACGTCGGCCCTGCACTGCGCCGGATGGGCGGACGCGCTGAGGTTGGGCTTGCGCGCGTCTGCGTGCGATGCGCCGTCGATATCAAGCTCGCGAACAATCTGACCGAGTTCGTGCGGGTAAAGCTCGAGCGCCAGGGCGGCGATTACCTTGCCACGCCGACCGGGAATCAGGGTTCGGGAATTCTAAGCTCGCTCTCGCGCGCCGACGGTCTGTTAATCGGACCCGCCGCCGCATCGCTTTTGCGCAAGGGCGATCAGGCGACGGTGCTGCGATTGACGACTACAGTCGGCGACGAAGCATTCTTCGAAGAACGTCTCCACAACCAATGAATGACAATTGCCGCTATTGCGCCAAAGATCGCCGAGCCGATGATTATCGCCGAGAGTTGAATCTGCAGCTTCACAAAATGCGGGAACAGGTAGATCGTAACCGGCTGCGGCTGGATGTTTGCCCAGACTACGTAGATCACCCACAGGACCACGAGCGTGCCGATGATAAATTTCGGATTTTTCGCAAATGCGGGCATGACCGGCGGCTCCTTGATGCGTGACCTGAGCGAAAGCTTGCTTGGCCGCATCGGCATTGTCAACGCAGCCGAAGGGCACCTTCGTGCAGCCGCAAAGCTGCGCGCAGTGGGGTGATCGCGATGCGCTATCGAGTCGGGCAGGGCTTTGACTTTCATCCTCTAGCCGCCGGCCGCAGGCTCGTGCTTGGTGGGGTCGAGATCGCGCACGACAAGGGTCTGTCGGGACACTCCGATGCCGACGTCGCCGCGCATGCGCTTGCCAACGCGATCCTGGGCGCAATCGGCGAGGGCGATCTGGGCCGTCATTTCCCCGACAGCGACCAGCGCTACAAGGGCGCCGACAGTATCCGCATCCTGGGCGAGGTCTGGGCGCTCGCGAAGTCTCGCGGATGGCGCATGGGCAACGCCGACCTGACGATCTTCGCGCAATCTCCCAAGCTCGCGCCCCATCTGGATACGATGCGTCAACGAATTGCCGACGCGATCTCGATCGAGCGTGATCGAGTAAACGTAAAAGCGACCAACCCCGAAGGAATCGGCGCGTTAGGCCGCGGCGACGGAATGGCCGCCGCCGCAATCGTAATGCTCGAAGCCGATTGATTCGGCGTTCGCTCACCCGCGCGTCACGGCGACTGCTGAAAAGAGCAATTGCCGCGCCGCGCCGCCCTCTCCCTAGAGACTGTCGATAAACGAGGTTTTTTGTGTGTCATCCTGAACGGAGGCTGCCCCTTCGACGTTGCTCAGGGCAGGCTCCGTGAAGGATCTCCGCGAAGCGATTAGTGCGCAACGCCTTGGCTGGTTGCACTAATCGCTTCGCGTAGATCCTTCGCCTACGGCTCAGGATGACAGCAGCGGAGCGTTCGCGAAAAAATCGACAGCCTCCAGTCTGGGAGAGGGACAATCCAGATCGCGATCACGGCCGGAAATACTGGCCGGGGGTTTGGCCGAAGGTTTGCCTGAATGCCGAGATGAATGCGCTGGTGCTGTCGTAGCCGACTTCGAGCGCTGCAGTCGTCACCGCCTCGCCCGCAGCCAGGAGCCGCAGCGCGTGGCCGAGACGGAGCTGTTGGCGCCATCGCCCAAACCCCAGCCCCGTCTCCGATCTGAACAGCCGCTCGACGGTTCTCTTGCTCGCGCCTGCAAGCCGTGACAGCTCGGGCAGCGACCTGTGCTCGCAAGGATCCTGTTGAAGCAGGGCGGCGATTCGCCTGGCGCGCGCGTCACGCGGCATCGGCAGGCTTATCGCGTCGGCTTTCATCACGCGGAGTTCATCGAGCAGCACAGAGGCCAGATTCGCCTCGGCAGGATTCCCCAGCCGCAGCCCCTTGAGCTCGCCGACGCGGAGAATCAACTCCCGCAGCATCGCCGATACCGCCAGCACGCGGCATCGGTCGGGCAGCGGCGCGGCGAGAGTCGGAACAAAGTACACCGCGCGCATCGAGACGGTGCCTGACATCTGGACTGAATGGCGAGTGCGCGCCGGCACCCATACCGCGCGATGCGGCGGTACGATCCACGCGCCGTCGGGCGTGCGCACCGTCATCACACCCTGCGGCGCGTACGTCAGTTGATGCCATGGATGCGAATGAGGTTTGATCAGATGGCCATTGCCGTATTCTCCCGGCGTTCCGGCGCGGATCTTGTACTTTGCGGGGTCAAAGAACCCGTGGCGCTTTTTCGTCATCAGATGGCAATCTAGCGCAAGCCTGCCGCATGCGCGAAGTGCTATTAATCGTAGTGCGCCGAAGAGGTATTCCGATGGTTGCAAAAAATATTGCGCACTTCGATGTCCACGCAGACGACGTGGGCCGCGCGCGGAAATTCTATGAACGCGTTTTCGGATGGCGCTTCTCCGCCTGGGGCCCTCCTGACTTCTTCATGATCGCGACCGGCACCGATAGTGACCCGGGCATTCACGGCGCGGTGCATAGCCGTCCCAAGGAAGGTGAGCGCAGTGTGGGCTTCGAGTGCACCATCGCCGTCGACGATGTGGACACGATCGCAAAGACTGTCGAGGCCGAGGGCGGAAAGATTATCGTACCCAAATTCGTAATTCCCGGTGTGGGCGAATTGATCCAATTCAAAGACACGGAAGGCAACGTCGTCTGCGCGATGCGATACTTCGACCAAGTGAAGCAAGGGAGACCTTGACGGCCGCCGAGCAAAGGGGTTGCTGAGATAGTGATAAGTAAGGGCCGTGCACAGATCCTGTTTAGCATCACTGACCCCTCATCCGTCATTTCGACCCCTTCGACGTTGCTCAGGGCAGGCTCCGGGAGAAATCCCGAGCGAAGGGCCACTGCATACGGCGTTGGCTTCGAGGATGGACGCGCCGTTCGGGACCACCGGCGGGGAGCATCTCGCGTTCTCGATGTCGCCAGTCGAGTACGAAGAAATCTTTCAGCGCGTTCGCGAGCGCGGCGTTCAATACGGCGACTCATTCGACACGGTCGGCAACGGCCACGGACCGAGTGACTCAGGCGGCGTCAACGGAAATTTGGAAGGCCGTGTACTTCTTCGATTCCGATCGGCATCTGATCGAGATCGGCCGCTACTGAGCGCCGGTCTATAGATCGCGGCCTCCGGAATCGTCCCCTTCGCCGCCCGATTTTTCCTTGCTACCCAAATTTTGCCGAGACTGCGCTGATTGTCGCTGCGGAGTCAGGCTACGCCGAGCTTCCAGTCGCGGCGAGTCGCGTACGCCGCCTTTGACGCAGCGTTGCTTGGATGTTAGCTAGTCCATCCACTCTAAGCTACTAGCGCTATGAGCGCCTTAGCGGTTCCAGGCGGTCTAGAAAGCTATATCGATGAGAAGTTGGACTAAATTTTCGCGACTCGCGTCGCTTTCGGGCGGACTTGCCCTCGGCACTGTCTTGCTGCTCGGTGCGACGGCGCGGCCGAGCGATCCGAACTCCGTCGAACTTTCTTCCGACAACCTCAATCCGCTAAATGCTCAGCAGATCCGGATGCGCGAGCAATGGTACGCCGAGCGGTTGGGATTGCAGTTCGGGGTGCCCCAGCATGCGCGCACCGACGCGATCGCGCAGGCCGCACAGGCGCTACATCCGGGCACAATGGAGGCGTCGAGCTTGCCGAACGTCGCCTCGCTGACCTGGAACAACATCGGTCCGCTGCCGATGACCGAGGCCTCGAACTTCGGCGGGATCATTGTTGGCTCGCCGGTGGCGATGACGGGTCGCGTGAGCGCGATCGCGGTTGATCCTGCCAACGCCGGTAATATCGCGATCGGGAGCGCAAACGGCGGAGTCTGGATCTCGACCGACACGGGCGCGCATTTCGCGCCGGTCTTCGATGCCGAGCCGAGCCAGGCAATCGGCGCGTTGGCGTTCGACATCACCACTTCGCCTTCGACGCTGTGGGCGGGCACTGGCGAAGGCAACAATGCGGTGGATACCTATTACGGGCAGGGACTCTACAAATCGACTAACCTGGGCTCCTCGTGGACGCAAGTCGGAGGAAGCACGTTCGACCACGCCGCGTTCGCGAAGATCGTGGTGGACAATTC
>JBARDN010000184.1:0-5676 GCA_049795175.1 Binataceae bacterium (SeqCode)
CTTTCGAATAATCCGCAGGCACGCCAAGCTCATCGCGAGCATGTTTGTGGCCGCGATACTGGTTACAGGATTGGTGGTGTTGGTAGTCACGCCGCATTTCACGGCGACCAGCACGATCCTGGTCGAACCCAATGCACCTCACGTGCTCAATATCAACGAGTTGTCGAGCGAAACCAGCACCGATGGGGCTGAGTACTACGGCACTCAGAAAGAAATTCTGCTGAGCCGCGGCCTTGCGGCCCAGGTGATTCGCGATCTCGGGCTTGATCGCAATTCCGACTTTACTGGCACCAGTCTCCATCGGGGGTTTTTTGGCGAAATAATCCACACGGTTCGGGTCTCGATCAAGGATCTGTTGAAGAGCCGACCCGCGGTGCGCCCGCTCGATCAATACGGGGTAGATCCGCAGTTGGTTGATTTGTACCTGAATGATCTAAAAGTGGAATTGGACGTCGGGACCAGACTGTTCGTGATCTCATTCACGTCGGCAAACGCCGCACTCGCTTCGCAGGTTGCCAACGCGCACGTGCATACTTATATCCATCGCGGGATGGAGATCCATGCGCAAGCGAGCCAGGACGCGGAACAATTCCTTGAGAGGAAACTGATCGAGCTCAAAGAGCGGGTCGAGAAGTCGGAATCCGCCCTGAACAGCTACCGCCGCGAACGCGGAATCGTCGCGTTCAATCTCGACGACCGTGGCACTATCCTTAATGAGCGCCTGACCGAGATGAACAAGGCTCTCACCAAGGCCGAAACCGACCGAATCGATCTCGAATCCGAGCACGACCTGATCAGCAAGCGCAACTACAATTCGCTTCCGGCCGTGATCGAAAGTCCCCTTATTCAGCACCTTAAGACTCAAGACGATGTGATCGCCGGCGAGTATGCCAGTATGGCGCAGCAGTTCAAGGGTGACTATCCGCCGCTGAAGGAACTCAAGGCCAAGGTCGATGAAACCAACGCCCGCCTGGCCGCCGAAGTTAATCACACAGTCCAGGGCATCGAATCACAGTACCAAGCCTCGGTGGACCGCGAGACTGCGCTCAAGCAATCGGTCGAAGACTTGAAGACCAAGGCGTTGGCGCTCAACGATGCGTCGCTGCAGGACGCGGTGCTGGCGCGTGACGTTGATGCGAATCGGCAGCTTTACAAGAGCGTGCTCGAAAGGATGAAGGAAATCGGCGTGGCGGGAGAAGTTCCGACCTCCAACGTTTCTATAATCGATTCCGCGACCACGCCCATCGACCCGTCCAGCCCGAAGAAGCTGATCGACATGGCGATTGCCGGAGCGATGGCGCTGTTCCTCGGAATTGGGATCGCATTCCTGCTCGATCATCTCGATGACGGTTTGCACAATCCCGAGGAGGCGGAACTCTATCTGCAGCTCCCGAGCCTCGGCTCAGTGCCGGATTTTCTGACTCTGGGAGCCGAGGAAGAGGCCGCCGAAACTGCGCTGCCAGTTACCGGCGGTGCTCCCACTCTGATCGCGAGCAGCGCCTCGGACGAGCGGGAAATCATGATGGTGAAGAGCCGCTTCTCGATCGCCGGCGAGTCCTATCGCGCGATTCGTACCGCGATCCTGCTGTCGCGCGCGGCCGAAGCTCCCAAAACCCTGCTGGTTGCCAGCGGCGCCAAGGCCGAGGGCAAGACCGTAACTGCGGTAAATATCGCGATGGCGTTTGCGCAGATGGGTGGGCGCGTCCTGCTGATCGACGCCGACATGCGCCGTGCGCGATGCCATGAAGTTCTGGGCGTGCATAACCTGGTCGGTCTGACCGAGGTCCTGGTTGGGCAGAAGCAGGCCAGCGACGTGATTCGTCCGATCGGCAACGGCGGGTTATCGTTCATGAGCGCGGGCTCGGTACCGCCTAATCCGACTGAACTGCTCGCCTCGCGCAGGATGCAGGAAGTTCTCGAGGAGCTGTCCGCCTCCTACGACAGCGTCCTGATCGATTCGCCGCCGGTCATGCCGGTCAGCGATTCGGTGGTGCTGTCGCGGCTGGTCGACGGAGTCGTGATCGTGGTCGGACCGCGCACGCCGAAGCAGTTGGTGCGTCACGCGTGCTCGCGCCTGGGACAGGTTGGCGCGCGGATACTTGGGGTGGTGCTGAATCAGGTCAATATGAAGAGCCCGGACTACTATCATTATCATCGCTATTACGCCTACGAAGATTATTCCAAGCCGATCGGCACGGTCAGTCAGCTATAGTGAGGCGGATTGGCGTATCGAGCCCGCTCGACCGCCCGCGTCGCTACCATTCCCAGCATAGGTTTGTATCCGCCGAGGGCGGGAATTGGTACGACCGGGCATTCGTTGCTGGGATTATTCTGCTGGTGACGTTGTCGCCGGTGCCGATGGGTGCGGTGCATCCGTGGCCGTTTATCGCAATCGAGCTCACGATTTGCGCGCTGGTCGTGTTGTGGATGGCGAAGACGGCGTTCGGCGCGCCGATCCAGTTCCAGCCGACGCTGGCGAATCTTGGTCCGATCGCGTTGCCGCTTTTTCTGTTCGTCGCGCTGGCGGCCTTCGCGCTGGTTCCGCTTCCGCCCACACTCCTGCGGGTGATCTCTCCCGCGAGCTATTCGATGTACGCGAAATCGCTGCCCGGCTGGCCGCACCAGGCGCCGTACGCCGCGATGCTCAAGTTGCCGGACCGAAACGCGGCGCAGCACATGAATGTCGTGCTGCCCACTCCGCAGGAAGCCGCCGATGGCGCCGCGATTCCGCGGCCGCATCAGCGCGCGCTCGGGCAACAATCGGGAACTGGCAAGGCAGCGGCTACGGCATCCGCGCCGCCTCGAACGGGTTCGCGATGGCGCTCGATCTCGCTTGCGCCGGAACTCACGCGCGAGCTCGTAATCAAGCTGGTCGCGTACTCGGCGTTTTTCTTCGTCGTGCTGCTGTATCCGTTCGGGCCCTCGATGCATGCGGAGTCGGAGAAGAATTTCTATCGCTATGTGATTATCGCGGTGCTGGTCACGGCGTTGGTCGTGGCGTGTATCGGAATCCTGGAGCGCGTGTTCTGGAACGGCAAGATCCTATGGGTCTTCGTTCCTTACGATTGGGGCCGCGCGATGCCCGACGCGATGGACCGCGCGCGCGGGCCGTTCGTCAACCCGGACCATTTCGGCAGCTATCTGAATCTGGTCATCCCGGTCGCGCTGGCGGGAGTGTTCTTTCCGACCTTCGTGGTGCGCAAATCCAGCAGCGAAGCGTTTCGGGTCTTTTGCGCGGCGGTGGTTTTGATCGCGAGCACGGCGCTTTTTCTGAGCCTGTCACGAGCCGGATGGATTGGCGCGATCGTGGGCGCGACGGCGCTGGTATATATGGCGCATTTCATCCCGCGCGCAAAACGTCCGGCGCTGCTCCGGCTATCGTGGAAGGTCGCGGTGCCATTGGGCGCCGCGATGTTCGCGCTGGTGCTGCTGACCTCGTCGCTGTTCAGCGGCGCACAGGGGCGGCAGCAGGCAGATGTCCGGCTGATGGAGACCGTCAGCCAGCATCAGAGCCTGCACTTTCGTTTCGACGTGTGGCGCGATTCGGTCGGGATCGTCCGCGCATTTCCGCTGTTCGGAATCGGGCTGGGGTCATTCCCCGACGTGTTTCCGCATTTTCAGCAGGCGCCGTGGTCATGGGAAGCCGCGCGCGAGGCGCATAACGACTACCTCGAGCTGTTGATTGGCGCAGGCGCAGTTGGCTTTGCGCTGCTCGGATGGTTTTTTATCGCGGTCATACGGCGGCTCTATCGCGGAATCCGCGCGCTGCCGCCCGATGTTCTTCCGGTCGGTGCGGCGTTGACCGCGGGGATGGCCGCGCTGGCATTCCAGGAATTTTTCGATTTCAACCTGCAGATTCCCGCAGTCGCCATATTGATGACGCTGTTTCTTGCGCTGGCGTTCCGGCTGGTCGCCGCGACGCGGCTCGGCGAGCCGGCGCCGCAGCCGGTTGGGGTAAAGCGATGGGCGATGCCGGCCGCCCTTTCGGCAACGGCGATCGGGATCGGAATCGCAGCTCTGGCGCAGCCCAAAATTCCATATCCGTATGACATGAGAGCGCCAAAGACGGCATCCCAGGCTCGCGCTCTGATTCTGGCGCATCCGACCTCGGTGGTGCCGCATCTGTGGATGGTCGAAACGATGGGCAAGCGGCTGCCGCCGGCGATGCGCGTGCAGGAACTGGAGACGGCGGTATGGCTCAATCCGACCAGCCCGTACGCGCGTGACCAATACGCAGAGGCGCTGGTCTGGAATGGGCAGCCGGGTGAATCGCTCAAGCAGATCCAGGAATCGGTTTTCGATTCGCCCTATCTGTCAACTCATTACTATCTCGAGCGGCGGCTGATTCCATGGCTGTCGCCGGCAGAGCGCGCCGCAGTCGAGCGGGGCCTCGATCGCGCGATTGCCGACGACTACCCGGCGGCAGTATGGACGCTGGCGGAAGTTTACGATCTCGACCACGAATACGGACGCGAGGGCGAATTGCTCGCTCACGCAGCGTCGACCGAGTCTGATCCCGCGGTCCGGGCGAACCTGCTGGTTTCGGCGGGAGGGTCTGCCGCACGCGCCGGCGACCTCGGCCAGGCTGAAGCGCATTTGCGCGCCGCCGCGGAGCTCGCTCCGGACAATCCGGATTCCTACCATTATCTGGCGACGATGATCTTTGCGCCGAAAAAGCAGATGGACTCGGCGCGCGCCGTGATCCAGCAAGGGATCAACGCGGGCGCGGATCCATTCACGCTCGATCTCGCGCTGGCCGATGCGGCCTCGATTGCAGGCGATCAACCAACGATGGAGAAGGCGCTGCTCGACGCGTCCAACACGCGTCCGTCGGACGACGCCGCAGCCTCGCGCCTGGCCGATCTCTACATGCAGCAAAAGCGCTTCGACGACGCGGTACTGCTGCTCAGACGCACCGCGGAACTGCATCCGGATTCAGCGTCGGTGCTCAACCGGCTCGGGCGCGCGGAGGCTGCGAACTACCAATTCTACGCAGCCGGCAACGATCTCGCGCGGGCGACGCAACTCGATCCGGGCGACGCGGTATTCAAAGCCGACTACGAAGCATTTCAGAAGAAAGCCGCCGCGCCTGGCGGCATAAGCGACGCCGCCGCGACAACTCGGTAGTTCAGGAGCAATGGAAGAAGCGAGCTTACATAGGATATCGCGTTGATCAGCGGACGGCTTCTGATCCTGAACGTTGTCTGGAACGGCACAGGCGAAATAGGGCCGTTCATCTGGAAATTGCGGCGGTTGGGAAGTGACTATGAAACTGAAGTCGGCCATCATGCCGGGCATGCGCGACCGTAGCCACAACAGAGTAGCGCTCGCGGATGCTCAGGCTGTGGTGCAGTCTGAGGAAACGCGGATGCCCGGAGCCGAGGAAGAGGTTGTCGCGCGCCATTGGGACCGCAACGCAAGGCAATGGGCTGACTCGGTCAGGGCTGGACACGACACCTATCGCGAGTATTACAACCAGCCGGCAATGCTTGAGTTCGTCGGTGATCTTCGCGGTCTTCAGGTCCTGGATGCGGGGTGTGGAGAGTGACAGTGGACGCGGATCCTTGCGCGCTCAGGCGCCAGAATGACCGGAGTCGATCTCTCTCCGCAGATGGTCGAGCTTGGCCGCCAGGAAGAACTCCGCGAGCCTCTTGGAATTCGCTATGCGGTGGGCTC
>JBARDN010000185.1:0-52598 GCA_049795175.1 Binataceae bacterium (SeqCode)
GCCTCGCGGCGGCGCCGGCGGCAGCGTTTTGCGCCTACCTTCTCTGCCGATGGATCACTGGGAAATTCTGGCCATCGATTCTCGGAGGACTGATATTCGGATTTTCTCCATACATGCTAGGACAGATTCTCGCGCACGTCGATTTAGTAATGGTGTTTCCGGTCCCGCTGGCGATCTTGGCAGTCCTGAAATTCCTGGCGAGTGAGATTAGAACCCGCGCCTACGCGGCCGCGATCGCGGCGCTGATGGTAATACAATTTCTGTGCTTTCCGGAGATCTTCGCGACCTCCGTGATCTTCGGTTTAATTGCGTATGCGATCGCGCTGCGCGTCTCGCCCGAGCGTTCCCGCCTGATCGCGATCATCGCGCCGAGCCTGATTGCGCTCGCCATCGCGGCTGCGATCCTTTCGCCCTATCTGTACGCGATGCTCTCGGCTGGCGCTCCGCGCGACGTAATCTATTCACCGACTGTTTATTCTGCTGATCTGTTGAACTTGGTCGTACCAGCGCGCTTTAACTGGCTGGGATCCTTCGCGCCGATGCGTGCGATCAGCGATCATTTTCCCGGATTCTGGATCGAGCATGGCGCCTGCTTCGGAATTCCCTTGCTCGTCGTCGCTGCCGCATATTGGCGCAGCAACTGGCCCGCGCCAATCGCGAAAATTCTGTTCCTGTCTTTCGCCGCTATCGTGATCGCCGCTCTCGGGCCCGGATTGCTGATAGCAGGCAGGCATGTACTGCCGATGCCCTGGTGGCTCGCGACTCATGCGCCGCTCATCGCGAACGCATTGCCGATCAGATTCGCGATGTACGGGTTCCTGGTCCTCGCGATTATCGCCGCTTTGTGGTTCGCATCCAGCAGCGCGATCGTCGCGATCAAAGCCATCGCAGCCATCGCGATCTTGATCATGATGCTGCCGCGGTTCGGCGCGGGATTCTGGACCACCGCCGTGCGGCAACCCGCGATGTTCACCGACGGTTCGTGGCGCTCCGTGATTTCTCCAAATGAAATAATTCTTCCGCTTCCCTACGAACGCAATGGCGCCTCGATGCTGTGGCAGACCAGTGCGGACATGGGTTTTCGCATGGCGAGCGGATACACCTCGATTGTTCCGCCGAGCTTCAAAGAGTTTCCGGCAGTGCGATTTTTTCTCGGCGCGATCGATCTGCCCGAAGCCTCGCAGCAGATCATGGCGTTCGCCGCGCAGCATCAGGTAGGCGCGATCGTGATCGACGATACCGATCCCAATCTGAAGAGCTGGCGCAATGCGATCGACCCGCTCGGGCTGCACATGATCGTCACCGGCGGTGCGCATGTGTACCAGGTTCCACCAGACCAGCTTGCGCCTTATGCGAGGCTGAGCGTCGCCGGTCTCGAGAGGCGCGCGGTCGCGCTCCGGACCGATGTTCTGATCGAAGCGCTCGCACGATGGTTCCGCGACGGCCGGAGGTTGCAGTCGCTTTCCCCCGCGGCGCTGGAATCGGCTGGGATGCTGCCAGCGGACTGGATCATCCGGTCCGGATTTTACGATTACCGCGATTTTACGGTAGCGCCTGTAGACGCCGGCCGAGTCGCTATTGTGCTGGCCGGGAGCTACGGCGCCCTGCGGCCGATCGCCGAGCGCTACAGTAGCCGCGCAGAAAAAATCTTCGCGCCGTTTCCATCGCCATGGCCAAGCGGAGAAAAATATTCTGACGATACCCAGATGCGCTTTGTTTTCGAGTTCACGCCGGCCGCTCTGGAAGCCGCCGCGGACGATCTGAGATCTTCGCCGCCTCCAGAGCGCACCGCATCGTTCTGGCCCGCCGCGAAGTAATTCGAAATCGGAAGACTCGGCACAGACGGGCGCGTCGCGACGCACCCCTATGAACCGATGGGCGAATTCCCGCTTTACCTCGCGCTATTCCTGGCGGTGATCGGCGCGGACTTTTTCGGTTATTACCATCGCGTTTATCGCCGCGCTGGTGCGCACCGAATACTCCGACGGTTTGCGAATCGTCCGGTAGCGCGGATCGAGTTTCGCCATCGCGGCGGCCACGCGCGCGCGGCTGTCGTTCAACTCGGGCCGCGGCATCCGCCGCACACCGCGCTCCATCTGGAGCTCCAGCATCGGGAAAACCTGCGCCTCGGGTATCTTCATGACCCGGGCGACGGTTGCGGAACTTTCGTCGATCGCGCCGACGAGATCGCCGGTATACCCGCCCGCGGTGTTGCACGCGCGGAAAATCTGCTTGCGTCCCGGCGTCGAAACTTTGCCCGCCGACAGCTTGAGGCGCGGCTGCCCCTGGTACTCGACCAGCTTGTACGTGAAGTCGCCTGCCGGCGCGTCGTCGCTGACCGCGAGCGCGGTGCCGACTCCGAAAGCGTCGATCGGCGCTTTCGCCGCGAGCAGCTCTTCGATCTTGTATTCATCAAGATTGCCGCTGGCGAAAATCGCGGTCTCGTTGAGGCCATGCTGATCGAGAATTTTGCGCGCGCGCGATGCGAGCGCACCCAGGTTTCCGCTGTCGAGCCTGACTCCCGCGAGCTTCGAGCCCGACTCGCGCAGCTTCACGCCGAGCGCCGCGGCGTTCTCGACCCCGCGCGCGGTGTCGTAGGTATCAACCAGGAGCGTGGCCGGAGCCGAAAAACTCGCGGCGAAATTGTCGAACGCCGCGCGCTCGCGTTCATGCGCCATCACGAAGCTGTGGCTCATCGTGCCGAACACCGGAATTCCATAGCGCTGTCCCGCAAGCACGCTGGCGGTGCCGGCGAACCCCGCAAGATAGCTCGAGCGCGCCGCAATCAGGGCCGCGTCCGCGCCTTGCGCGCGCCGCGCGCCGAAGTCGATTGCCCTGCGCCCCATCGCAGCGCCGACGCATCGCGCGGCTTTGGTCGCCGCCATCGCGGCGAATCCGAGCTGGTTGAGCGCCAGGGTCTCGACGATTTGACCTTCGATCAGCGGCGCGTGAATTTCGAGGATCGGTTCTCCGGCGAAAAAAATCGTGCCCTCGGCAAGCGCGCGAACCTCTCCGGTGAAGCGAAACCCGGCCAGATAATCGAGAAACGCGGGTTTGAAGAGCTTCAGCGAATCGAGGTACGCGATCGCCGCCGCGTCGAAGTGGTAGGCCTCGAGCGCTTCGAGCAGCCGCTCGATTCCCGCTGCGATCATGTAGCCGCGGTTCGGCGGCATCCGCCGCAGCGCCATCTCGAACGCGGCCTGCTCGTTCATCGCATGATCGAAGAACGCGGCGCTGACGGTCAACTCGTAGAGGTCAGTGCACAGCGCGACCTCGCCGGCCTCGAGCCGCAGATCGATTGGCATCGCGACGCTCCCCACCGCGCTCAGCGCGGCGGCTCCGGCGGCGATGGCGGTTTGGGCGCGGGCGGCGTGCTCTCGACTTCATGCACGACACGAGTCTCACGGTTGCCGGAGTTGCGCAGCGTCTCGGCCATTTTCAGCAGCCGCTGATCGACAAGGTAGTTGATCGTGCCGGGCTCATCCACGGCGCCCGCGCGCACGCCGGTCAGAAGCTCGATTCCGTGATCGATCGTGTCGATCGCGTAGATGTGAAACTCACCGCGCTCGACTGCCGCGACCGTCTCGGGCTCGAGCATCAGGTTATCGACGTTGCTCTTCGGCACCATCACGCCCTGCGTCCCGCTGAGCCCGATCGCTTTGCAGACGCGGTAGTAGCCCTCGATTTTTTCGTTGGCGCCGCCGATCGCCTGCACGTGGCCGTGCTGATCGACCGATCCGGTCACCGCAAGGTCCTGCCTGATCGGCACGCCGGCGAGCGCCGACAGCAGCGCGTAGAGCTCGGTCGAGCTGGCGCTGTCGCCGTCGATTCCCGAGTACGATTGCTCGAACGCGATCGACGCGGTCATCGCCAGCGGATGCGTCTGGCCGAAGCGCGCGCGCAAAAAGCCCGAGAGGATCATGATTCCCTTGTCATGCGTCGAGCCCGAAAGCCGCGCCTCGCGCTCGATATTGATCAGCCCCGCCTGTCCGAGTGCGACGGTCGCGGTCACGCGCGAGGGGCGGCCGAACGCGTAGCCGCCCACGTCGATCACCGCGAGCCCGTTTATCTGGCCGACCGCTTTGCCGGTGATCTGCACGACCAGCGTGCCGCGCGCGATCATGCGGCGGATTTCCTCTTCGATATGATTTAGCCGCAACACGCGTTCCTTAAGCGCGCGTTCGACGTGCGCGCCTGAAACCTCGGCGGCGTGTTCGGCGCGCGCGAAGTACGCGGACTCGCGCGCCAGATCGTCGATCGGCTCGAGCATCGCGAGCACCCGGGTGCGGTCGCCCGCCTGGCGCATCCCGAACTCGACGATTTTGCGCAACGCGTCGCCGGAGAACGGCGGCAGATTTTCGCGCCGCGTCAGCGAACCGACGTGACCCGCATAGTGGCGCGCGGCGCTCGCGTCGGCATCGATCGACGGGCGCATCTCGGCCTTCACCTTGAACAGGTCCGAAAACTCCGAGTCGTAGAAATAGAGCATGTTGTAGAGGTACGCGCCGCCGAGAACCACCAGCTTGGTGTGCACCTCGATCGCCTCGGGCTTGAGCCCGCTCATCGAAAAAAACGGCAGCGGCTCGAAGGTCTCGAGCGTCATGCGCCCGGACTTGAGGCTGCGCTTGAGCGTCTTCCACACCCCCGGCTCGACCACCGCGTCATCGAGATCCAGAACCAAAAAGCCGCCGTGCGATTTCAAAAACGATCCGCTGATGATCCGCGTGAAGTTGGTCCCTGAGCGCCCCAGCGGATCGATCCATCGTTCGATCGTACCGAACAGGTTGCGATAGTTCGGCGCATCCTCGCTCACCACCGGCGCGCCCTGTATGATCGAGTTATCGACCATCACATTGACCTGGTACTCGAACCAGCGCGGGCCGTCCTCGGGCACGGGTGGCTGCGGCTCCGCTCCGGGCTGCGGCGGCGCGGCTTCGCGGAAGCGATCCAGATGCGAGAGCATGTGATCCGCGACCTGGTCGAGGTACCCCGTCACTCCGGGATTATTAAAGTGACGCTTTAACTCTTCGGCGGAAGGGATGATGAGCTTGGCGGCGAATGCGCGCTCGATCGCGCGGATCTCGTCGACCAGGTCGCGCATCAGCTCCTGCTGGCGGCCGATTAGTCCGCTGAATTCGTTTTCGAGCTCGCTCTGCGCATGCGTCATCTGTTCGCGCTCGGCGTCGGTCTTCACGCTCATCGCTTTTTGCAGCGCCTCGGGCGATTCGGGAACCTTGCCCTCGACCAGCGGAATAAAGATCACCTGGCCGCCGGGTCCGCCCTGGAGTGCAAAGCCGCGCTCGCGCGCACGAGACTCGATTTGCTTGAACAGCTCCTGCGCGCGCTGATTGTACTTGTCGCGCAGGGCGGTGCGCTCGTGATCGAAATCCTCGCGCCGGAACGCTTTGGGCAATTGCTCGACGATCAGCGCGACCAGATCGCGCATCCGCTGCGCGAGCTCGCGCCCCTGCCCTGCGCGCAGATAGATCGCGCTCGGAGATTCGGGGTTGCGAAAGTTGTTGACGTAGACCCAGTCGCCCGGGGTCGGCATCGTCGCGGCCTTTTCGGCCAGCAGCAAGAGTACGGTGTCGCGCTCGATTCGCGTGCGCAATCCGCTGACGAACACATTGTAACCCGGCGCGTCGATTCCGATCGCGAGCCTGATCGCGTCGATCGCGCGGCTCTGCCCGAGCAATTCCGAATCGCCATCGGTCTCCGCGGCGCGCTTCAGCTCCGCGCCGTCGATCGCGACGCTGGCGCGAAGCTCGGCCGGGCTCAGTTCCGCGGCGGCCTCTGCGGCTTTCGGCTCGATTGGGATTACAGGACCGGCGGGTGCGATATCTTCGGCCATGCGGACTCCGGCAATGGGGCGGACTTCAGTCCGCCTTGAGCGCGATTTTTCTGGCTTTGTGCTTGGGGACGACTACGGTCAGAACGTCCTGCGACCATTTGGCCGATGCGGATTCGGACTCGACATTCTCGGCGAAGGTGAAGATACTTTCCAGCCGGCCGAACTCCGCGGCGCCCGCGCGCACGGTCAGGCGCTGGCCGCGGCATTCGATTTCGATCGATTTGTGATCGACTCCGCGCGACGCAAGCCGGATTTCATAGCGGTCGGGCAGATCGGAAAGCTCGGTGCGCTCGAACCCCGACGCGACGCCGCATTTCCATCGATCGACCAGCATCTCGTCGAAGAACGCATCAACCGCGCGCTCGAAATCACCGAAGACAAGATCGCCTATCGTCGGTTTGGATTTTGGGATGCGTGCCGCCACGGGTCCATTCTAATGCCACGAAGGCTTCGCGGTCGAGACGCGCGGAGCGAAGAGTAGCGTTTTGAATAATCGGCGGCGCTCGATTGTCATGCGCCATTGCGGCGGTCACCGCCAACGCGCCCCCGGATTTCTCGCCCAGGCTCGAAATGACGGCCGTAGGTTTGCCGGTACCACGGTAATGATGCGCCGCAATCGTGATTCGTCATCTCGACCCCTCGAGGTTGTTCAGGCGGGCTCCGGGAGAAATCCCGGGCGTGACGAGCACATTCCCGCGCGCTTGCCAGCCGCGAGACGGCGGGCTATCTTTCCCGTCGTGCCCACGATCTCGAAAGTCCTTGCCGCAACCGATTTTTCTGAAGATTCCTCGCTCGCCTTCAGTTACGCCGAAGATGTCGCGCGCAAGTTCGGAGCCGAGATTGTCGTGCTGCACGTCGATCAGCCGCTCGCACCCGTGATGGTCTCGCCCGACTTGGGACCGGCCATGGATGTCGGCGCGATGAGCAGAATCGCCGAAGAGCAGCGGCTCATCGCGCAGCGCGAGCTCGACAAAATTGTGCAGCGCCTGCGCGATGACGGGATCAAGGCCAAGAGCCTATTGAAGGTTGGCTCTCCGTTTCTGGAAATCCTGCGCGCATCGCAGACCGAGAATGCCGACCTGATCGTGCTCGGCACCCACGGCCGCACCGGCTTGGCTCACGTCCTGATGGGCAGCGTGGCCGAGCGCGTGGTCCAGAAATCAGCGGTCCCGGTCCTGACGATCAGGCATCCCGACCGCAAGTTCAAGCATCCGCTGGACAAGTAGGATCAATCTTCTCTCCCGGGTCTTCGTGTCTGCCGTGTTCTTGATGCCTTTGTGTTTCTCTTGTCAGACGCCGTTGGAGCATGCGCCCTTCGCCGCGATTTATTTGCCCTGATATTTCGCCGGACGCTTTTCCATAAACGCCTTCACCCCTTCTTTGAAATCGTCGGACTTCGTCATCGCGGTCATCGACACGTCGTCGTCGTGAATCGCGGTCGCCAGATCGGTGAACAGATGCTTGTACACCAGGCCCTTGGCGTGCGCGACGCCGAGCGGCGAGCACTTATTCGCGATATGCCCCGCAACCTCGCGCGCCGTCTCGATCAGCTTGTCCGCGGGAACTACGCGATTCACCAGCCCCATCGCGAGCGCTTCTTGCGCGTCAACCAGGCGTCCCGTAACCGCCATCTCGACCGCGCGCGCCAGCCCCACGATCCGCGGCAGCATCCACGAGGATCCGTGCTCGATCGCAAGCCCGCGCTGCACGAAGATCAGCCCCATCCGCGCTGTATCGGACGCAATCCTGATGTCCTGGTAGAGGCAGGTGGTGAAGCCCAGGCCCACGCACGCGCCGTTGATCGCGCCGATAACCGGCTTCTTCAGGGCCAGCAGGTACGAATATTGATTGCGGTAATCGACCCGCTGTTGCGCTAGCCAGTCGTCCTGCGCCGGTGCCGTATTTCCGCCGGTCGCCGACGCGCGCCCCGCCGAGATCTCGGACAGCGCGCCCATGTCCGCGCCCGAGCAATACGCGCGGCCCGCGCCGGTCATGATGATCGCGCCCACGTTCGGGTCGCGTTCGGCGTCCATCAGGGCGCTGCGCGTCTCGACTCCCATTTTCGGAGTCCATGAGTTGAGCTTGGCAGGACGGTTGAAGGTGACCGTCGCGATTCTGTCCGACTTCTCGTAAATGATATCTGCGAATTCCATCGTGAGCCTCCCGGCGGTAGTTCTGCGATCAAAGCACTATCGCGGCGCGAAATCTAACCGCACCGCGTTCTTTCCTCTCTCCACGGCGGCTGTTAGTAAAGACCGGTGATGCCTTCCGCAGCTCAATTTACCTCTTCGGCGCGTGCTCGCCGCGCCGTCATCGCCTTTGCCGCATTCTTTCTGATTCTCGCCTCGACCGCGCTTGCGGCTGATTCTCCGCCGGACACCTCGGTCAGGGGAGCGCATGCGATGGTTGTGGCGGAAACGCCCGAGGCCGCGGCCGCCGGAGTTGCGATTCTCAAGCAAGGCGGCAACGCGATCGACGCGGCGGCAGCCGCCTCTCTCGCCACCGGAGTGACCCACGCGGCGTCGTGCGGAATAGGCGGCGGCGGCTTCATGCTGATCTATCTGGCCAGCACCGGAAAATTCTACGCGCTCGACTACCGCGAGACCGCGCCGCTCAAAGCCACCTCGACGATGTACATCCGCGACGGCAAACCCGACGAGGAACTCGCCCGCAACGGTGCGCTCGCGATCGCGGTGCCGGGAGAGATCGCCGGACTCGACACCGCGCTGACCAGATTCGGCACGATGAAATTCCAGCAGGTCGCCGCACCCGCCGTCGCTCTCGCACGTGACGGCTTTTCGCTCGGACCGCATCTGGCGGGCGAGATCCAGCGGATGGCGCCGCAACTGGCGCAGGCGCCCGCTCTCGCCTCGGTATTTCTCAAAGCGGACGGCACCACTCCGAAAGCCGGCGACCTGATTTTTGAAAAGAAACTCGCCGACACGATCGTCGCTCTCGGGAACAAACCCGCCGACAAATTTTATCACGGCGCTTTGGCGGCCCAGCTCGCGAGCTTTATCGGCGCGCACGGCGGAATCGTCTCTGCCGATGATCTCGCCGGCTATAAGCCCGTATGGGGCGAGCCTCTGCATCGCGCCTACCAGGGCGACGAGGTTTACGTGATGCCGCCGCCGTCGTCGGGCGGCGTAATCCTCGAGATGCTTGGGATGCTCGAGCCGGGGCATCTGGGCGGCCTCGGGGTCAACTCGCCGCCGTATCTGGCGCGCCTCATCGAAGTGATGCGCCAGGGATTTATCGATCGCGAGCAATACAGCGACCCGGCTTTCGTCAAGGTGCCGCTCGCAACTCTGCTCTCGCCCGAACATATCAACCGGGCGCGCGACCGCGCGCTGCATCACGGCGTTCCTGCGCCGACTCCCACGGCAGCGCACGATCATGGCACCGCGAACCTCGCGGTGGTGGACAGTGCGGGCAACGTGGTGGTGCTGACGACAACGATCAACACGGTTTTCGGATCGAAGCTGATGGAGCCGAAGAGCGGGATCATCCTGAACGATGAGATGGACGACTTCGCGGTCGCGCCCAATGTGCCCAACGCGTACCGGCTCGAAGGCGTGGTGGCCAACGAGATCGCGCCGGGCAAGCGCCCGCTCTCCTCGATGACGCCGACGATCGTCGTGAAGAACGGCAAGCCGATCCTCGCGGTCGGCGGCTCGGGCGGACCGACGATAATCACCGGCGTCCTGCAAATCCTGCTGGACGTGATCGACTTCCATCTCGGCCCGCGCGCAGCCGTCGACGAAGCGCGCATCCACGAGCAAGCCGAACCGTCCACGGTGATCATCGAAGAAAAGATGCCGCTGGAGACGCGCGCCGCCCTCGAGCAGATGGGCTACAAAATCCGCGTAGTCCCGAACCTCGGCGCAGTGGGCGCGATCACGATCGCGCCGGGCAGCATCCGCGGCGCCGCCGACTCCCGAAAAGGCGGCATGGCCGCAGGGCTGTAGGACGGAATTTATTCCGTCAAACAAAAATCACGATCCGACGAAATCGTAGGAAAAAAAAACGACGAAATTTCGCGACAAAACGAAGAGTCGACGAAATAAATTTCGTCCTACGAAGAGTTTGAAACCATGAATCCGTGGAAATCCCCGGAACTGGGTTTCCGAAGACGGCACCTGCCGCACCTCGAAGTGCCGGACGCCACTTACTTCGTGAGTTTCAGTTGCCTGCGCAGACTCGAAATGCCGCCCGAGGCGCGCGACCTCGTAATGGCTGAGATTCGCGCGTTAGACAAAGCCGCGATCGACCTCGATGCGGCGGTCATAATGCCCGATCATGTGCACGCGATCTTTCGGCTGTTTGGGACGCTCACTCTCATCCAGATCCTGAAAAGCATCAAGGGCCGCACGGCTCATCGGATCAATGAGATCATGCGAAGGCATGGCCAAGTCTGGGCGCAGGAAAGCTTCGATCACATCGTGAGGGGCGAAGCCGAGTGGCAAGAGAAAATCGAATACGTTCGCCACAATCCGCTGAAGAAGGGATTAGTGTCGTCTCCGGAACAGTACAAATGGCTATACGTCAGAGAACAGTAGGACGGAATTTATTCCGTCAAAAACGAAGATTCGACGAAATAAATTTCGTCCTACTTGTAAACTGAATGATTATGTGTATGATTATTAGTGGACAAGGGGTGCGAGAGAAACGAGCGGGCGCGCAGCGGACCTTGACCGAATGGCGATCGAGTGGCGAAACACGGGACGTAATTTGAAGGAAATCTGCAACGAAGTCACGACCCACCGGCAAAAATTCCAATGATTTCAAGCTAAATCTTCGCCCGAGCCATCCGCGTCGGCATCAAAATCTACCAAACGAACCCACCGTTTTTCGTTGGTTGACCGACTACTCTTGTCCCGCACCGGAAATCCTGGCACGGCAGCATTCGCGCCACGATAGCATCGCCCGCGAGACTCGTGCCGGTTAGACTCTCACCCTGTGTCTGAAACTCTCGAATCGATCGCAGCATCGCACCGCGACGACTTGGCGCGCGGGCGCCGTGCCGACGCGCTCGCGATTGCCGCGCCGACTGCGCTCGCCGTCGTCGTCTGCTTCTTTAACCTGTGGCGCTACGGCTTGTGGGAGCCGGACGAAGCGCGCTACGCCGAGATCGCGCGCGAGATGGTTAGCGGCGCCAGCTATCTGGTCCCGCATCTCAACTACGTCATCTATGTGGAGAAGCCTCCGCTGCTCTACTGGCTGACGGCGCTCTCGTATCACGTCTTCGGAACCAACGAATTTGCCGCGCGATTTTTTCCCGCGATCTTCGCCGTCCTCGGCGTCGCGGTCACTGCGTACTTCGCGCTGCGCACGTTCGGGCGCCGCCACGCGATCCTGTCAGGCGCTATCCTCGTGACCACGCCGCTCTACGCCGTGATGGCGCAAGTTCTGCTCACCGACATGATCCTGGCGGTGCTTGTGACGATCGCGAACTTCACCCTGTATCTGCATTGGCGCGAGGCTCGCGGCGGCTTCGGAAGATGGTGGTGGATCGCCGCGATCGCGATGGCGCTCGGCGTGCTCACCAAGGGACCCGTCGCGGTCGCGCTGCCCGTCGTTGCGATGCTCGTGTTTCTCGCGTGGCAGAGCGACCTGCGCGGCGCGCTGCGCCGCTTCCACGGCGTTTGGGGGGCGATTCTGATCGCGATAATTGCAGCGCCGTGGTTTATCGCGATAATCGTCAAGGTCCCCGGCTATTTCGATTTCTACTTCGTCGGCGAGCATCTGCGGCGCATCTTTCAATCGAGCTACAGCCACGGCGAGCCGTTCTGGTTCTATGCGCCGGTCCTCGCGGTGGGAATGTTGCCGTGGTCGATGCTGGTGCCGTTCCTGGTCTGGCGTGCGATAGCGCCCAATCCGGCGCGCCGCTTCTGCGTCGTCTGCGCAATCGTGATTGTCGGTGCATTCTCGTGCGCGAGTGCGAAGCTCATTCCATACATCCTGCCCGCGGTGCCGATGCTGGCGATCCTGATCGCCGACGGACTCATCGCCTGCGCATGGCCCGAGCATTCGGACTCCGCGCGCCGCGCGTTGCGTGCTCCCGATTCGCGAATTTTGGCCGAGAGCGGTCCGATGCTCGGGATCCTGGGCGCGGGCGTGGTCGCCGCCGCGGTGCTCGCGCCGATCTTCCGCACTCCGTATCCGATTTACGTTCAGCCGGCGCTGTACGCGATCGGCGCGATTCTGGTCGCGGGCGGCGCAGTCACCGCCGCCGCATTCTTCTCTCGCCGCAACGCCGCGGGACTCGGCGCGATCGTGATTACGACGGCTCTCGCGCTCGGCGCGGGAACCTGGGCGCGAATCGAGGCCGAGCCTCTGCGCTCGTACGCAGTCCTTGGGCGAGAGGTCGCCGCGCGTGCGCCCGCCGCGGAGCTGATTTGCTACCATCGCTACGTCCAGTCGCTGGCGTTCTATACGAAACGGCGCGTGATACTGGTCGGAACCAAAACCGAGCTCGGCTTCGGCGCCGCGCTCGCGTCCGACGAGAAGGATTATTTTTTCCGAACCGACGCCGACCTGATGCGCCTATGGGAGGCGCCCGGCGCAAAGGTGATCGTGCTCGACGCGCCCGATCTCGAGCGGCTTCGCGCGCGCCTGGGCGATTACAAGTTAATCGGATCTGAGTTTCACAAACGCGCGATTTTGAAATCGAAATGAACCCGCATCTCAACTCTGAAACGCCGCCTCCCGAAGCGGCTCCCGCGCCCAAACGGACGCATCCGTATCGCGCGTTCGCGATGCGCGCCGGGCTGGGACTGTTCGTGATCGCGTTCCTGCTATGGCATTACGATGCGCGCCCGATCCTGCGAATCCTGCCACGCGAAAACCCCGGATGGTTCGCCGGCGCGATCGCGCTCTACGTCGCGGGGCAGGTGATGTCGGCGTGGCGATGGCAACTGCTCGGCGCCGTGCTGCATGTGCATGAGTGCTTCGCGCGCTACTTGCGTTTCTATTTTATCGGGATGTTCACGAATCTGTTCGTGCCGGGACTGGTCGGCGGCGACGCCGCGCGCGCGATCTACCTCGGACGCGACAGCGGCAGGATGGGCGAGGCGGTCGCCTCGGTCGTCGCCGATCGCGGGATCGGATTGCTCGCGCTGTTCTGGCTCGCGGCCGCGATGGCGCTGCTCGAGCACGGCGCGCTGTCGGCGGAGGTCATTCGCCCGACGATCGCGGTCGGCGCGATCGCGCTTTTGGGATTTCTCGCAGCGCCACTACTCGCGCAGGTCGTGCATCTGATGCCGCGGCCGATCCGCCGCGCCGGAAATATCGTGATGCCGTATCTGCATCGCCCGCAAACGATGCTGCCTGCGGCCGTGCTTTCGCTGATCCTGCAAATCTCGCTCGCGATATGCCAGTGGATGCTCGCGCGCGGGCTCGGCCTTACGACGCCGGTCGCGATTTTTATTCTCTGCGTGCCAATCGCGAATGTGTTCGCAAGCCTGCCGCTTACGCTGAACGGACTCGGAATCCGGGAGACCGCCTACCTGATGCTGTTCGGAATGGCGGGTGTGCGCCACGACGACGCAATCGCGCTCGGCCTGCTCTGGTTCGCAGCCACTATGATCGGCGGCCTGACGGGCGCCATCGCCTTCGTAACCACCCCCGCCCCCGCCGCCCCGATCGCTAAGGAATGAGCTTGTTTATTGAAATTGCTACATTTTCGGACCGATTCTTGCGCATCGCTCCTCACGTCCATATACTGAGCGACTAACCAAGCGGACAGGCTGGTGGAGTTAGCATAAACATGGACGTTATGAAGACCCTTTTCCTGAACCCCCCATCGTATGACGACTTCGATGGCGGCGCAGGTTCGCGATATCAGGCCACTCGCGAGGTCTGGTCCTTTTGGTACCCCACTTGGCTCGCCTATCCCGCCGGAATGATCCCGGGCGCGCGCCTGCTCGACGCACCACCGCATGGCTACACGGTAGAAAAGACGATCGAGGAGGCTAAAGGTTACGATCTGGTTGTGCTCCATACCTCGACCCCGTCATTGCGAATGGACGCGCGCACCGCCGAGGCCATAAAGGCTGCTAATCCAAACACGATCATCGCATTCGTCGGAGGCCATCCGACCGCGCGCCCCGACGAGGTTCTGCAGCTCTCGCCCGCGATCGATATCGCAGGGCGCAAGGAATTCGACCATTCGATGGTCGAAGTCGCGCAAGGGATGGATTGGTCGAAGATCAGCGGAATCAGCTACAAGCAAAACGGCGCGATCAGCCACAATCCCGACCGCCCCGCGCTCACCGACGAAGAGCTCGACCGGCTGCCGTTCGTGACCGAGGTTTACGAAAAGAACCTCGACTACCTTAAGTACAATAGTCCCTACTGCCAGTACCCTTATGTCTCGATGTATACCGGGCGCGGATGCCCCGCGAAGTGCACCTTCTGCCTGTGGCCGCAAGTGACGCAGGGGCATCGCTATCGTGTCCGCAGCCCCGAGAACGTGTTCGAGGAAGTCTCGGCGATGAAGGCCAAGTTTCCCAAGATGAAGGAGCTGTTCTTCGACGACGACACCTTCACCGCCGATCCGGCGCGCGCGCGCAAAATAGCGCAGCTTTTGAAGCCGCTCGGAATCACCTGGTCCACCAACTCACGCGCCAACGTAGATTACGAAACTCTCAAGATCATGAAAGACGGCGGACTGCGCCTGTTCGTGGTCGGTTACGAATCCGGCAACGCGCAGATCCTCAAGAACATCAAGAAGGGCGTCGGCATCGATCGCGCGCGCCGCTTCACCCGCGACTGCCGCGAAATCGGCATCCTGATCCACGGCACTTTTATCCTGGGCCTGCCCGGCGAGACCAAGGACACGATTCAGGAATCAATGAGATTCGCGCGCGAGATGGATTGCGAGACGATTCAGGTCTCGCTCGCGTCGCCTTACCCCGGAACCGAGTTGTTTGAGTACGTAACCGCCAACGGCTTCCTGGCGGTCGATCCACTGCTCGACGGAGACGGCTACCAGAAGTGCACCATCACTTATCCGGGTCTGAGCAACGACGAGATCTACGGCTCGGTCGAGCAATTCTACCGCAGCTTCTATTTCCGTCCGAAATATATTTTTAAGTCCGTACGCAAGATGATGGGCTCGGCGGAGGAGACCAAGCGCCTGCTAAAAGAGGGGATGCAGTTCCTATCCACGATGCGCGCGCGGCGCAATCAAATGAAACAGGGGGCCGCGGTCTGATCGCGGCCGCGCCCGCCTCCGGAAACTGTCCGAACGCGCCCGTATAGCACCGCCTTCCAATGATCATCGTGCGCACTTTCGCGCTGGCCTGCGTAATCGTATCGATCCTGTACTACGTGGCGGCGACGTTGGCAGCGGCGCGGTTCGCAAGCCGCGCCGCGAAACCTCCCGGACCGTTGCCGAAGATCGCACCGCGCGTCGCCGTGCTGAAGCCGCTGCACGGCCTCACCCGCGCGCTCGCTGAGAATATAGTGAGCATCCTCGAGGCCACCTATTCGCGCATCGACTACTTCTTCGCGGTCTCCTCGTACGAAGATCCCGCCGCACCGATTCCGGCCGCGCTGCGCGCGCGCTATCAGTTCGCCAACCTGACCCTGGTGGTCGGCGAAGAGCCGGATTGCGTGAACCTGAAGATCGCGAAGGCGATCAAGATGGAAGAACGCGCGGAAAAGGCCGACATCTTCGTCATCAGCGACGCCGACATTTACGTCGAGCGCGACTACCTGCAACGCGTGGTCAGCGAGCTGCTCTCCGACGAAAAGATCGGCGTCGTCACCTGCGCATACCGGGCGCATCCGAATGACTCGATCACCTCGCGCATGGAAGCGCTGTTCATCAACACCGACTTCGCGCCGCAGGTGATGCTTTCCGAGATGATCGAGCCGATGCGCCACGCGCTGGGCGCGACCATCGCGATGAAACGCGCCGCGCTCGAATCGATCGGCGGCTTTCGCGCGGTCAAGGACAACCTGGCCGACGATTTCTATCTCGGTCGGATGGCCACCGACCATGGATGGAAGGTCAAGCTGTCGTCGGCGCTGGTCACGATTACCGCCGAAGAAGATCAATTCAGCCACTTCTGGAATCATCAACTGCGATGGGCGCGAACCTACCGGATGGTGCGCCCCGTCAGCATGGCGACGATCGTCGCGCACGGGCCGTTCTGGGCGCTCGTACTGGTGCTGCTATCGAAGGCGAGCCTCGCATCGTTAGTGGCGCTCGCGGCGGTGCTCGCCGCGCGGATCGCGATGTCGGCGTTCATGCTGCGCCGCGTGCTCAAGCTGCCCGAGCTCACGCGCGACCTGTGGTTGGTGCCGATCAAGGATCTCATCCTGACCGCAATCTGGTTTGCGAGCTTCGCCAGCAATAAGGTGCTGTGGGGCGGACGCAAGCTCATGGTGTCGCGCGGCGGTGTGATGCACGAGATCAAAGCCGGACAATAGCCTCGCGCGATGCTGATTTATCTGCTTCTGGCCGCAGTCGCCTCGATGTTCATGGGCGGCGGCCTGGTGATGATGAAGAGCCGCTCCGCGCAGCTTCCGGTCGCTTCAGGAAAAAAGCTGCTGCGCGCGCTGGGCGCGTGGCTCGCCGACCCGATGTGGCTCGGCGGCCTTGGCGTGCAGACGCTAGGCTTCGCGATTTACGTGATCGCGCTGTCGCAGGCGCAAGTCTCGATGGTCGCGGTGATGATGCAGGGTGGCACCGCGATGTTCGTGGTGATCGCGGTCGTGGTCCTGAAAGAGCGCGCCGACTTGCGCGAATGGATCGGGATCGCCGCAACCGTGCTCGGGATGGCGATGCTGGCGGCGTCGCTGTCGAGCGCCGACACGGAGGGCGCGCTCGACGCGCGCGCGCTGACGGTTTTGTCGGCAGTGCTGATCGCGCTCGCGCTGGCTCCGATGGCGACCGCGCGGCTGCGTGACACGGGAGCCGCGACGGCAATTCTGTCGGGAGTCGCGTTTGGCCTGGCGAGCCTTTACACCAAGGGCGCGACCACCGACTTTCTCGCGCGGCCCGAAGCGGCGCTTGCCATTAGAATCGGCGCCAATCCGTATGTGTACCTGCTGGTGATCGCAAATATCGCGGGAACCATTCTGCTGCAAAACTCATTTCATGACTCGCGGGGGATTATCGCGGTGCCGCTATCGTCGGCGCTCTCGAACGTGGTGCCGATCCTGGGCGGCATCATCGCCTTCGGAGAGCATCTGCCGTCCGCGCCCGCCGCTGCGGTGATGCGCATCGGCGCATTCGCGCTAACAGTCGCAGCCAGCGCAGTCCTGGCCGGCTCTCGCGACTCCCCTCTTGCCTGATCCTCCCCGCGATTTACGGGGGAGGATTAAAGTAGGGGGGTGCGGCGACGACTTCCTCATATCGTGAGCCGCGCTTTCGGTCGTCATTTCGAGCCCCAGGCGAGAAATCCCGAGGCGTCCATGCTCCGCGCCTACGCCACGCGCGGTGACCCTCCGTCCGGGATTCCTCGCGCGCGGCAGCCACGCGCGCGGGAATGACACATCGCCGAAATGCTCAGAACTTCGCCAGCGGGACCGGTAGACCGGCGACGTCGGCGCGCATTTTGAATATTGTTCCCTTGCGATCGGGATGCTCGGTGTTGTCGGCCGTGACTACATAGAGGTCCATCAGGTCGCGTCCGCCGAAGGTCAGGCTCGTCACCATCGTAGCCGGAAATTTTATTCGCTTTTTAACCGTAGCGTCCGCACCGATATGCACCACTTCGCCCGAACGCACCGCCGCGACCCACACGCCGCCTTCGGCATCGACGGCGAGTCCGTCGGGCATCCCCGCGGGCAGCTTCGCGAAAATCCGCCGGTCCTTGACGCTACGGTCGGCCGCAACGTCGTAGACCCAGACCGCCTGCGTGGGCGAATCCGAATGATAAAGCAGCTTGCGGTCGGGACTCAGCCCGAGTCCATTAGTCACCTGAATTCCGTCCCACAGCTTGGTCGCACGACCCGGCGCATCGACGCGGAACAGGCTGCCCGGCTGGGGCGTGTTGTTGCTCAGCGGATCGAAGCCGAGCGAGCCGGTATAGACGCTGCCCTGATCGTCGGTGGTCAGATCGTTCAGGCCCATCAGAGGTTTACCGTCCCATTCGGCGAACAGATCGCGGCTCTTGCCGGTGGTCTCGTCAAACAAAATCAATCCGCGTCCGGTGGTGACCAGGCCGCCGCCCGCGTTGAACATCATTCCGCCGACCCCGCGGCGTTTGGGAATCACGATGTCGATCTTGCCGTCGGGACTCCGCCGACGGACGCCGCCGTTGGGAACGTCGCTGAAGTAGAGCCGGTCTTGCGCGTCAACGCGCGGCGCCTCCAGCAGTCCAAAGCCGCTTGCCAATGTTTCCATCGCCTGTCGCCTCCAGCGCCGGTTTACCACGGCGCGCGTCACCTCCGCGAGCGCGCCGAATCGAGCTTGCGAAGAGGCTTAGGCGCTCGGGACGACCAGGGTTGGATTTTCAGCGCTGCGCAGGCGCCGATGGCACAGATAGATCAGCACGGGCTGCAGCACGCGCGTCAGGATCATGATCGCGAGCGCACCGCCGATAACGACAATCGCGAGCGGCTGCTGCGTCTGCGCACCGATTCGCGTGGAGAGCGCGGCGGGCAGCAACCCAAAGGCATCAACCAGATCGGTCATCATCGTGGCGCGCAGTCTGCGGTCCGAGCCCATCACGATCGAATCGACAAACGGGTGCCCTTCGTCCCAGAGCTGGCGGATGTAAAAGCTCAGCAGGATTCCGTCCATCACGGCGATTCCGAAAATCGAAATAAATCCGACCGCGGCCGAAACGCTGAACGGGGTGCCGGTGATGAGCAGTCCCAGAACGCCGCCCAGGCACGCGACCGGAATCTGCGCCATGATGATGAACGTGTCGATGAGCGAGGTGGTTGCGCCATAGAGAACGCCCGCGATCAGGATCAGCGCGAAGGGCACCACGATCATCAGGCGCCGGTTTGCGGCTTCGAGCTCGCCGTACTCTCCGGCCCATTCGAGATGCACCCCTTCGGGGATCTTCACCTGGTTTTTGATGTCGGTCTGCGCCTCTTTGATCGCGGAGGCAAGGTCGCGTCCGGTCACTGAAAAGCGCAACGGCACGTAGCGCTCGAGCGATTCGCGGTAGATGAACGACGCGCCTTGGGCGCTCTGAACGTCGGCGACCTGGGCGAGCGGAATCTGTCCGCCGCTCGGAACATTGACGCGAATCTGCTTGATCGCGTCAAGGCTCTGGCGATACTGCGGCTTCCATCGCACGACCAGATCGAAGCGGCGATCGCCCTCGAGGACCTGGGTGACGGCCTGTCCGCCAATTGCTGCCTGCACCACCGCGGCAACGTCGCCGGAATTGAGGCCGTAACGCGCGCACTCGGCGCGATTAGGCGAGATCACGAGGTTGGGCTGCCCCAGCGAGCGCAGCACGAACACGTCGGTGATTCCGTGAATGCTCCTTAAGATATCGGCGACGCGGTTGGCGAGCGATTCATCGGTTTCGAGATCATAGCCGAACACCTTGACTGCGTTAGCGCCGGACTTGACGCCCGACAGCGCCTCATCGACGTTGTCTTCGATATTCTGGCTGTATGAAAACCCTACGCCGGGGAATTGCCTGCGCAGATGATCGTCCATCAAGGTGACCAGCTTGTCTTTGGTCATTCCGGCAGGCCACTGTTCCTGCGGCTTGAGATCGACGGAAAATTCGATACTGAAAAAGCCGGTCGTCTCAGTGCCATCATCGGGGCGGCCAAGCTGCGACACGACATTGGTCACCTCCGGGTAGGACAGAAACACGCGGCGCATACGATTGGTCATTGCAGCGCCATGATCGAGCGAGATGGTAAGCGGCATCACCGCGTGCGCCCAGATATTGCCTTCTTCCAGCTTGGGCAAAAACTCGCCGCCGAGGCGCGGAAACTGCGATAGCGCCGCGACCACCAGAATTACGATCACGGTCAGCGTCAGGCGCGGCCAGCGCAGCACGCGCAAAAAAAGCCCGTGGTAGAAGCGCGCGATCGCGCCCCAGATCGGGTTGTGCACCACTTTCATGCCGCGAGAGAAGAAGTACGACGACAGCACCGGCGAGAGCGTGACCGCAAGCAGGATCGCGACGCCGAGCGCGTAGGCGTAGGTATGCGACATCGGCGAAAAGATCGCGCCCTCGACACCGCGCATCGTGAACAGCGGCAGAAACGCGATCACGAAGATGATGGTGGAAAACAGCATCGGGCCGCCGACCTCCTGCGCCGCGCGCAGAATCTTGAGCCGCGAGCCCTCGCTCGGCCGCTCGCCCGAGGTCAGATGCCGCTCGATGTTCTCCATCACGATGACGGTGGTGTCGATGATGATGCCAAAATCGATTGCGCCCAGCGAAATCAAATTGGCGGGCGTATTACCGATATGCATCAGCGTGAACGCGCCGCACAGCGCGAGCGGAATATTGATCGCAGCAATAATCGCGGCGCGCAGGTTGCCGAGAAAGAAAATCAGAACGATGAAGACCAGCGCCATCCCGATGGTCAGGTTCTCGATCACGGTATGCAGCGTGGTTTTGACCAAGCCGGTGCGGTCGTAATACGGCACGACCTTGTAGCCCGCGGGCAGCATCCCGGAATTGTTCAGTTGATCAACTTTCTTTTCGACTCCTTTGAGCGTCTCGAGCGTGTTGCCGTACTTGCGCATCAGAACGATACCTTCGACCACTTCGTTCTGATCGTTCATTCCGACGATTCCGAGCCGCGGCGCATATCCAACTGAGACGTCGGCCACGTTGGCCACCGTGATCGGCGTAGCCTTGGCCGAGCTGAGAACGATATCGCGAATATCGTCGAGCGTGCTGATAAGCCCGAGTCCGCGCACATCGAACGCCTGCTCACCGACGTTCACATAGTTGCCGCCGGCGTTGATGTTCGCGTTCTGGATCGAGCTGACCAGGGTCGAGAGCGGAACGTTATAGTAATTCAGGCGCTGCGGATCGACATCGACATGGTACTGCTTGGTCAAACCGCCGAAGCCGGAGACGTCGATTACTCCCGGCACCGTCTTGATCTGTTTTTCCAGAATCCAGTCTTCGACTTCTTTCTGCTTGATCAAGTCGTGGTCGGGGCTCTGCACCGTGTAGCGATAGATTTCCCCGATCGGATTTTCCGGCGAGATGCCGGGCGTCACGCCTTGCGGCAGCGTGATGAAACTGAGCTGGTTGATCGTCTGGATGCGATCCATGTAGTAATCGCTGTCCCAACTGAAGTAGCATCGGATGTCGGACAGCCCGAACAGCGATATCGAGTCCATCCGGGTCATATTGCGCATTCCGCCGAGTCCATACTCAGTCGGGACCGTGATCAGCTTCTCGACTTCCTCCGCGCTAAGCCCATTGGGCAGAGTCAGAACCTCGACCATCGGCTGTACCGGGTCCGGGTAGGCTTCGATATCGATCTGAGTAAACGAGTAGATACCCACGACCAGCAACACGATCGCCAACCCGATGACTACAATTCGCTCGCGCAGCGCGAGCCCCATCAGCGACTGAATCATGGCTCGATTGAATCCGTGCGGGCGGCTCTAGGAGCTTTCTCCGTGCGCCTGATGCCAGAGCGCGTCAACCTGGATTGTCTGGCCCGTGACCACGCGCTCGCCCGGCTTGAGGCCGGAGACCACGCGTGCGGAGCCTTTTTCACCCCACGAAGCGATCGCCACTTTGCGGCGCTCGAGCCGGTCATTGCCCGCATCCACGTACGCATAATAGCCGTCGGTCTCGAAGATCAGCGCGTCTTGCGGAACCACCAGCGCCTGTCCGGGCCGGGTCACGATCCTCACCCGCGCCAGCATCTGCGGCTTGAGCTTCAAGCCGGGATTACTCACTTCGCATCGGATCTGGATCGTGTGAGTATTGAGATCGACGCCCGGACTGATGCGTGCGATAGTTCCGTGAAAGACGTCGGCCGGGTACGCGGTTGTGACCGCCTCAAGCTGCTGTCCGACGTGAATGCGCGCGAGATCGTCTTCGTAGATATCGCCGGTTATCCAGACGTCCTCGAGCGTCCCGAGTGAGTACAGCACGTCGCCGGGATTAACCGCGCCGCCGCGAACCGCCTTGTTATCGACCACGGTGCCCGAAATCGGCGCCCGCATCCAGATGACAGGGTTCGGCGATTTTATCGCCGCGATATCGGCTTCATCCATCCCGAGCAGCTCGAGTTTGCGCCGGGCGGCCGAAACCAGCGATTCGGCAAGATTCACTCCGCCGCTCATCTCGGGAGCGCCGGTGAGATTCGCGGTGGTCTTGGCCTGCAGCAACTCGGCCTCGGCAGTCATAAAATCGGGGCTGTAGAGCGATACGATCGGCTCGCCGCGGCGCACGTTGTCCCACAGCGACACACGAGTCTGCTCGATCCGTCCCTGTACGCGCGAGACGATGGTCGAGACGCGGCGATCGTCGAAGGTCACCTGCCCTGTAGTTTCGAGCACTCCCGGCAGCTCGACCTCGTGCACCTCGCTGAACTTCGCGCCCGGAACCGTGGAAAGCTTCAGCTCGATCATCTCTGGCTGTCCGCTCTGATGAATCAGCATCGGCACTTCGGCCTGTAGAGCGGGCGCGGCGCTGCTGTCCGGAGCGGAGCGGCATCCGGCGGCCGCGATTGCGAGCATCGCGCATCCGGCAATCGCAAGTTGAAGAATCCTTCGCGTGATCATTTGGGTAACGACGTCCCGATGGTCTGTTCGAGCGCGACCTTGCCGGCCAGAAACTGGTTGGCGGCCTGCAGATAGTTGATCCGCGCGGTGTAGTCGCGTCCAAGCGCGCCGGAGAGCGCGTTGAAATCGACTTTCCCGGATTGATACGCAATCAGCGCCACGTTGAAATCCTGTCGCGCAAGTCCCATCAGCGAATCGTGATACAGCAGCGCGGTCTGATAGGCGAGTTGAGTAGTGCGAAAGGTCGAGGTCACCACGGCCGCAGTTTGCGTGCGCAGCGCGGCCAGATCATCGCGCGAGGCGGCAAGGTCGTGCCGCGCCCTCTCGACATCTTCCTTCTGGTGCCACCAGAAGAATATCGGCACGTTGAACCCGACGATAAGACTATGAAACTCGGTGGCGGGCGCACTCGGACCGAAAGCTGGAACCAGGTATTGGTCAAATTGGTAGCCGACCGTGAAGTCGGGCAGATATTCCATCTTTGCCAGATTCAGCGCGGTGTCGCTGTTATGCTCGGTCAGCGCCGCTTCTAGAATCTCCTGACGCACCTGCCATGCAAGATCCACCAGCGTATCGACGCGCGCGTTCAGCGGAGTGAGCACGAGGGTGCGATCGATCGCCAGCGGATTACCGGGCGCGCGACTCAGTAGCTGATTAATCGTCGTCTCGTCGTTCAGCACCGAGGTCTCATATTGCGCCTGTTGTTGGCGCGCAGCGGCGAGATCGAATTCGGCGCTGATGAAATCAGTCTGGGTGGCTTGATTGGCGGTATAGGCGATCTGAGTGACCTTCAGCACGCGCGAGAGATTGTCCAGGTTCTCGGCATTGACGTTGGACAGAGAGGAGTCGAGCACGAGCTGATAATAACCGGTCTCGACCGCTGCCCGAGTGTCGCGCACCGAGGCCTCGTAGGCGAGCCGCGCGATCTGCGCGTTGCGCTTGGCCTGGTCGGTCTGCAGCAGCGCCTTACCGGGAAATTGAAATGCCTCGGTGACGTTATAAGAGCGCTCGGAGGCGCGGCCGAACGGATTCTTGACGCTGTCGACGTTGGAATAGGTAAAGGTCGGATCGTTAGGCGCGTAGGCCTGTTTGATCGAATGTTCGGCGGAGAACCATCTTTCGCGGGCGGCCCTGACGGTGGGATTTGCCTGCTCGGCGAGTTGCACGAGCTGATCGATCGTCAGCACCATCTCGCGTGGCGGCGTGAGGGACGGCTGCTGAGCCGCGAGCGTGGCGCGCGCCGGGAATACCGCAAAGATAATCGCGGCTATGATTCCCATACGCGGCATCGAATTCCGATCGCGGCCTCCAACGCGGGCATCCGCACCCGCTCGAACCCTCAAATCCGAGCTTAATTAAACAGGTTTGGAGGATCGCGCGGAAGCATCCTACGCGCCGGAATTGTTAACGAATGTTTAGCGTGAGGCCGCTCCTATGAAGCGCAAGGAGTGCCGCGAGAGATCTGCTGTCAGCTATTTCGACGCGGTTTTCGCAGCCGTGTTGCCGGCCTGCTGCAGCGAGCGCACATACATCACCACGTCCCAGCGCTCGTGCGCCGACATCGCGTCGTCGTACGAGGGCATCAGCAGAATCCCGTCGCGAATCACTCCGTAGATATATCCGTCCGGAAGGTCCTTGCTGGTGCCGGATACCAGATTCTTGGGCGGATCGTGCAGCAGATGCGCAACCGGGCCGTCGCCGGTCGCATTTTCGCCGTGGCACGGCGCGCAAGTGTTGGTGAACAGTTCTTTGCCGTGCGCCAGATCTTTGGGGGCCGCGGTGTACGGATTTTTCATCTTCACGGTCATCGCTTCGAGCGTCATCGGCGGTTCGCCATGATCCACCGGCATCGTGTCGTCAGGCATCACGCGCATCGCGCGCGACATCGGCTGCACCGCGTCACCGCGGAACATATCGATACTCCAAGGGAACGACCACGCCGCGCTGGCCGAAACTGCCAGCGCGCCACACAGGACGATCGACGCGCACAACGTCTTTTGCGCACGCCGCAAACTTGGCAACCCACCCCAGTGCTTCAATGCTCGAGCTCTCTTTACTTCTTGACCGTCACAACTCCGACCATACCCGCCTTTTCGTGAGGAACGCAAAAGTAATGATACGTCCCCGGCATGGTGAAAGTGTAGCTAAAAGTTCCTCCCGGCGGCATAAAGCCCGAGTCAAAGGTCTTTGCGCCGGAGGGCTCGGATGCATCTTTCGGGTTCTGCGCGTCGTCGGGAACCAAGGTCACCGAATGAACGGACTTTCCGGTATTGATCCACTGGACCGGTTCGCCGACTTTGACAGTCACGCGCGCGGGTTCGTACACCGCAGGAGTGTCCGCCATCTTGATAACGACCGGAGTGGATGCCGCACCGGCAGGATTGGGCAGTAACGCAAGCCCCAAGACCGCGCCGATTGCAGCGAGAATTACGGCGACACGCAGCCACAGGCGGGCAGGCGTCAGCCGGGTCGGGGGCCTGAGACTCAGATCGATAACTCCGCTAGCCATTAAAGCAAACCTCTGAAAATTGGCCGGAATTCATAAGCTTTTCGGCACTTATTGAACGCAACGGACCACTTTCGACTTCAGTTTGACATAAGCAACACTGATAATCGTCAAGTCGCGTCATCATCCTTTCTTAAGTATAAACATTAGAAGAGCGGAAGCAAGAGCCTCCACTCTATTAGGACTTACGATGAAGCCGCCGTTGTGGGAGCGGGTATCGATCAGGCTGTGGCGGGCGATGGCGGCGGCTGGCTTTTGAATTCCAGCCCTCGCGCGGCCGCGTCCACGGTGACCTTGGAGCCGTCGCGAATCTCGCTCGTCAGGATCTTGCGCGCGAGCGCGGTCTCGAGCTCGCTCTGGATGAGGCGCTTCAGCGGGCGCGCGCCATACGACGGGTCGTAGCCGTGCTCGGCCAGGTAGTCGAGCGCCTTCGAGGTCAGCTCGATCGTGATCTTGCGATCCTGGAGCCGCTTGCGCAGCCGCCCGAGCTGGACTTCGACGATCTTGCGCAGTTCGTCGCGCGCGAGCGGATGGAAGACCACGATCTCGTCCACGCGATTCAGGAACTCCGGGCGAAAACTCTGGCGGAGCACGTCCAGGCACTCGGCCTTCATCCTGTCGTAGTCCTGACCCTTGAAGCCGAGGATGAGCTGGCTTGCGATGTTCGAGGTCATGATCACGACGCAGTTGCGAAAATCGACGGTGCGGCCGTGACCGTCGGTGAGGCGGCCGTCGTCGAGTAGCTGGAGCAGAATATTGAAAACGTCGGCGTGCGCTTTCTCGATCTCGTCGAACAGGATCACCGAGTACGGCCGGCGCCGCACGGCTTCGGTGAGCTGCCCGCCTTCGTCATAACCGACGTAACCCGGAGGCGCGCCGACCAATCGCGAGACGGTGTGCTTCTCCATGTATTCGGACATGTCGATCCGGATCATCGCGGATTCGTCATCGAACAGAAATTCCGCCAGCGCGCGCGCCAGTTCGGTTTTGCCGACTCCGGTCGGGCCGAGAAAAATGAATGATCCGATCGGGCGATTGGGATCCTTGAGTCCCGCGCGTGCGCGGACCACCGCGTCGGCGACGGCGGAGACCGCTTCGTCCTGGCCGATGACGCGCTTATGCAAATGCTCCTCGAGATGCACGAGCTTCTGCATCTCGCCTTCCAGCAGGCGCGCGACGGGGATATGGGTCCATCGCGAGACCACTTCCGCGATATCGTCCTCGTCCACTTCTTCTTTGATCAGCCGATCGGCGCCGCCCGGCTGTTTGGCGAGCTTGCCTTCGTCGGCGGCGAGCGCCTTTTCGAGCTCGGCGAGCTTGCCGTACTGAAGCTCGGCGACCTTGTTGAGGTCGTACTCGCGCTTGGCTTTTTCGATCGCGAGCCGAGTCTGCTCGATCTCGGCTTTGATCTTCGAAAGATTCTCGAGTCCGCCTTTTTCGCTCTGCCATTGGGCCTGAAGCGCGGAGCGCTTCTCGTTGGCTTCGGCGAGTTCCTTCTCGAGCCGCTCGAGTCGGTCTTTCGACGCCACGTCAGTCTCGCGCTTGAGAGCCTGCCGCTCGATCTCGAGCTGCATCACACGGCGGTTAACCTCGTCGAGCTCGACCGGCATAGATTCTTTTTCGGTGCGCAGCTTGGCCGCGGCTTCATCGACCAGATCGATCGCCTTGTCCGGCAGAAAACGATCGGTGATGTAGCGCTTGGACAAAATCGCGGCAGTCACCAGCGCCGAATCCTTGATCCTGATCCCGTGATGGACCTCGTAGCGCTCCTTGAGTCCGCGCAAGATCGAAATGGTGTCCTCGACGCTCGGCTCATTGACCATCACCGGCTGAAAGCGCCGCTCCAGGGCCGCGTCCTTCTCGATATATTTGCGATACTCGTTAAGCGTGGTCGCGCCGATACAGTGCAGTTCGCCGCGCGCGAGCATCGGCTTGAGCAGATTCGACGCATCCATCGCGCCTTCAGCCGCGCCGGCGCCGACGACGGTGTGCAACTCGTCGATAAACAGGATCACCTCTCCGGCGGCGTCCTGCACTTCCTTTAGTACCGCTTTGAGCCGCTCTTCGAATTCGCCGCGAAACTTCGCACCCGCGATCAACGCGCCCATGTCCAGCGCCACGACCTTGCGGTTCTTGAGCCCCTCGGGAACGTCGCCGCGTACGATACGCTGCGCGAGACCCTCGACGATCGCGGTCTTGCCGACCCCCGGCTCTCCGATCAGCACCGGATTATTCTTGGTTCGGCGCGATAATACCTGTACGACTCGCCGAATCTCTTCATCGCGTCCGATTACCGGATCGACTTTGCCCTGCGCCGCGAGCTTGGTCAGGTCGCGACCATATTTTTCGAGCGATTGATAGGTCGCTTCGGGATTCGCCGAGGTGACGCGCTGATTTCCGCGCACCTGCTTGAGCGTCGCCATCAGCTTGTCGTGGGTCAGGCCGGCCTCGCGAAGAATCTTCGCCGCCGCGCCCGGTTCATCGAGGATCGCGATCAGAACGTGCTCGACGGACACGTAGTCGTCCTTGAGCTTGCCTGCCTCTTGCTCAGCACGCGCGAGCACGCGGCCCAAGCGCTGGGTCGCATACACCTGCGCGGAATCGGAGCCGCCGCCGGTTACCTGCGGAATTTTCTTGAGCTCGGCGGTGAGCTTCGCCTGTACGGCAGCGCGGTCGACTCCCGCAAGGCTCAGAATCGAGGTGCCAAGCCCGTCGTTCTCTTCGAGCAGAGCTGCCAGCAGATGCTCAACATCGACGGCTTGATTATGCGCCGCGAGCGCGGCGTTCTGCGCGCGCCCGAGCGCTTCCTGGAGCTTTTCGGTGAATCGATTTGCGTTCATTTATCTCCAAAGGTAACCATCGCGGGCCCTTCGGCAACCGGCCGCGCATGCTGGGCGAACCTCATATGGACTAACTACAGGACTAAGCGTAGTGTTTTCTGATGGCGAAGTCCAAGGCGGTCAATGTTCATGACGCGAAGACTCACTTTTCGAAACTGCTCAAGCGGGTCATGCGTGGCGAGGAGATTATCATCGCGCGCGCAGGGCATCCGGTAGCTCGCCTGTCCCCGCTCGCGATTACGTCCGGTTCGCGAGTCCCCGGAAGCGCCAAAGGATTGATCGCGATCTCCGATGATTTCGATGCCCCATTGCCCGATCTCGAACGCGCCATCGAGCAATGAGAGCACTGCTCGATACGCACACGTTCCTATGGTGGATTGCGGGCGACCCACGCCTGTCGCGCAGAGCAAGCGCGATTATCGCTGATCGCACGAACGAGATTTTCTTCAGCGCGGTAAGCGGATGGGAAATCGCCGAGAAGGTGCACCGCGCAAAGCTCTCTCTTCCGAGCGATCCGGAATCATTTGTAGCGGAGCAGGTAATATCCAACGCCTTTGCCATACTGCCGCTCGAGCTCGCCCATTCGCTGCACGTCTTCTCGCTTCCCGCGCATCATAAGGATCCCTTCGACCGGATGCTCGTCGCGCAAGCACAGCTCGAGGAGCTGACACTGCTTTCCGCCGATCACGAAATCGCGCGATATGCGGTCGAGGTTATCTGGTAGCTGCACGCGCAGAACACACCGATTTCGCGGATCACGAAATCACCACGCCTTCGTTTCAATGCCAGGTTCGCGTTGGCCGTTTTCGCGATGATTTGGTAAGTCTTCGTCCCACGGAGAGACGACAAATGCGCCTGAACCTTAGCATCAACGGAGAGCGGCGCGAGGACGATATCGATCCCCGCATGCTGCTGGTCCACTACCTCCGCGAGACCGCAGGCCTTACCGGCACTCACGTCGGCTGCGAAACGTCACTGTGCGGCGCGTGCACGATTCATCTTGACGGCCGCGCCGTGAAGTCATGCACGATTCTGGCGGTGCAGGCGGAAGGCGCCGAGCTCACGACGATCGAGGGACTGGCGCGCGGAGCCGTGATGCATCCGCTGCAGGAAGGCTTCTGGGAAGAGCACGGGCTTCAATGCGGCTACTGCACACCGGGGATGATCATGACGGCAGCGGACCTGCTGGGGCGAAACCCGAACCCGAGTGACGCCGAGATTCGCGAGGCGCTCGAAGGCAATCTGTGCCGATGCACCGGCTATCAGCATATCGTGAACGCGATCCAGTCGGCCGCTCGAAAAATGCGCGAGAAGCAGGCGGCGTAGGCGAGGACTCCGATGGCGGTAATACCGAAATTTGTGGGCGAGCGAATCAAGCGCCGCGAGGATCCGCGCCTGGTAACGGGGACCGGCACCTACGTCGATGACGTGCGAATCCCCGGGATGTTGTGTGCGGTAGTCCTGAGAAGCCCGTACGCGCATGCGAAGATCAATTCGATCGATCTCGAAAAGGCACGCGCGCTCAAGGGAGTTGTATGCGTCCTCTCTGGCGCCGACCTGAAAGACAAAATTGGCGGGGTGCCATGCGTCGCGCCGGCCGACCATGTACCGTTTCATCCGGTCCTCGCGCAGGGAAAAGTCCGCTTCATCGGCGAAGGGGTTGCAGTCGCGGTGGCGGCGTCGCCCTACGTCGCGCAGGATGCGCTCGATTTGATCGAGGTCGACTACGAAGCGCTCGACGCGGTGATCGATCCGGAAAAAGCGCTCGAACCGGGCGCGCCGATCCTGCACGAGGAGTTCGGAACCAACTCGGTCACGCTCGCGAGCGTGCCGAATCCCGCGGTCGAAGACGCGATGCGCCGCGCGGACAAGGTTATCAAATTCCGTATCTACAATCAGCGTCTCGCCGCGGTTCCGATGGAGCCGCGCGGAACCGTTGCGAAGTGGGAAGCCGGATACAAGCAATTGACGGTATGGTCCTCGACGCAGATTCCGCATCTGCTGCGCTCGCAACTAGCCGAGCAGCTAAATCTCGGCGAGAACAAGATCCGCGTGATCGCGCCCGAGGTCGGCGGCGGCTTCGGCGCCAAACTCAATGTTTACGCGGAAGAGGCGCTGGTCGCATACCTCGCCATGTCGCTCAACAAGCCGATCAAGTGGATCGAGCGGCGGCGCGAAAATCTGTCCGGTACCACGCACGGGCGCGATCAGATTGCCTACCTTGAAGTGGCCGCACAAAAGGACGGTACCGTAAACGCCGTTAAAGCGAAATTCATCTGCGATATGGGCGCGTATCTGCAGCTCCTGACGCCAGCGATTCCGGGTTTCTCGGGCCTGATGATGACCGGATGCTACAAAATCCCCGCGTTGTCATTTGATCAGCAGATGGTCTTTACCAACAAGATGGCAACCGACGCATATCGCGGCGCCGGACGCCCCGAAGCCGCGTACATCGCCGAGCGCGTCATGGATATGGTTGCAGGCGAGTTCGGCCTCGACCCGGCCGAGGTGCGGCGCACCAATTTCATTGCTAAGGAATCATTTCCCGCTCCGACCGCGGGCGGACTGGTCTATGACTCGGGCGACTACGATCTGGCGCTGACGAAGGCGCTCGAGATGATAGATTACAAAAAAGTTCGCGCCGAGCAGGCCGAGGCGCGTAAGCATGGCCGATATCTCGGAATCGGAATCGCTTCGTACGTCGAGATTTGCGGGATCGGTCCTTCTTCGCTGTTGCCGCCCAAGCTCAAGGGAGGCGGCTGGGAAAGTTCGACCGTCCGGATCGAGCCAGATTGCAAAGTCACCGTCCTGACGGGCGTCTCGCCGCACGGCCAGGGCCAGGAAACCACCTTTGCGCAGCTCGTCGCCGACGCGTTCGGAATCGATATCGATGACATCAACGTCGTGCATGGCGACACCGCGATCGTGCAGTATGGGATCGGGACGTTCGGCAGCCGCGGCACCACGGTCGGCGGTCCTGCGCTGATGCTCTCAGTCGGGAAGCTGCAGGCGAAGATGAAACAGATCGCCTCGACGATGATGGAAGTGCCGCCCGATAATCTGGTCTTCACCAATCGGACGATCGCACTGGGATCCGATTCGTCGAAATCGATCGCGCTGCAGCAAATCGTCGATGCCGCTTATGGATACAAGCAGCCAATTCCGGGACTCGAACCAGGACTCGACGCGACCAGCTTCTACGAGCCCGCCAATTGCACGTTTCCCTTCGGCACCCACGTCGCGGTAGTCGAAGTCGACCCTCAAACCGGAGTGACAAAGTTTCTACGCTACGTCGCGGTGGACGATTGCGGAAAAATCCTGAGTCCGCTTCTGGTCGAAGGACAGATTCACGGAGGGATCGCGCAAGGTATCGCGCAGGCACTGTATGAAGAAATCGTTTATGACGAGAACGGACAGCTAATCACCGCCACCCTGATGGACTACGCGGTGCCCAAGGCCAACATGCTGCCGCACTATGAGCTGGCCTCGACGGTCACCCCGTCGCCGGTAAATCCGCTCGGGGTCAAAGGCGTGGGCGAAGCCGGCACCATCGGCTCGACGCCATGCGTGGTCAACGCGGTGCTCGACGCCCTGAGCCCGCTCGGCATCCGCCATCTCGACATGCCGCTTAAACCCGAGACGGTCTGGCGTGCGATTCGCGACGCGAAGGCAAAGGCATAACCGCGATGTATCCATCGGCGTTCGAATACCATCGCGCTTCTTCCGTGAAAGAGGCGCTGGCGATGCTCTCTGAGTACGGCGAAGAGGGCAAGCTCATCGCCGGCGGCCATAGCCTCGTCCCGATTATGAAGCTGCGCCTGGCGCAGCCCGCGCATCTGGTCGATATCAGCGGGGTGCGCGAGCTCGCTTTGATTCGAGAGGAAGCCGGAAAAATTCTGATCGGCGCGATGACGACGCATCAGGCGGTCGAGGCGTCGCCCGTGGTCCGCGCGAAGCTCGGACTGCTCGCCGAATGCGCCGCGATGATCGGCGACGTGCAGGTGCGAAACCGCGGAACCATCGGCGGCTCGATCGCGCACGCGGATCCTGCGGCGGATTACCCTGCCGCGGTCCTGGCGCTCGAGGCTGAAATCAAAATCGAAGGCGTCGGCGGCGCGCGAACCGTTAAGGCCGAGGATTTCTTTCTCGACCTGATGACGACGGCGGTGCGTCCTGGCGAAATCGTGACCCAGGTTGCGTTCGCGCCAATTCCGGACCGACGCGGTTTCGCATATTTGAAGCATCGCCAGCCCGCGTCCGGATTCGCGACGGTCGGAGTCGCGGCGATGATCGCGCTCGGGAAAACCGGCGTCTGCGAAAACGTTCGCGTCGGGATAACCGGGCTCGGCCCGAAACCATTTCGCGCCAAAGCGGTCGAAGCTGCGCTGGCGGGCAAAGCGCCCGCGCAGGAAATCGCAGCGGCCGCCGCGCACGCTGCCGACGGTATCGACGCGCTGGCGGATATCCATGCCTCTGCCGATTTCCGTGCCGAACTCGCCTGTGTATATACTCGCCGCGCGCTCGAAGGCGCACTCGCACGGGTCAGACCTTGAGCCACGGCATGTTCAGATCGGATTGAAAGGAATCGCCTGACTGCCGATGAAGTTAACTGGAGAGACCGTCTTGTCCGGGCCGCGCGCGCGCGTGTGGGAACTGTTCAACAGTCCCGAGCGGCTCTCGAAGCTCATCCCCGGATGCGAAAAACTCGAGACGCTGGGCCCGGACGAATATGGCGGCACGCTGAACGTCGGTATCGCGTCGGTCAAGGGTGTCTACTCCGGCAAACTCAAGCTCGAAGACCAACGCCCGCCCGAGCACTACCGAATGATCGTCGACGGCAAGGGCAAGCAGGGCTTCATCCGCGGCTCGGGAACCCTGGACCTCGAACCGCGCGATGCGAAATCGACTACCGTTAAGTACACCGGCGATGTCCAGGTCGGCGGACCGTTGGTGCAGGTCGGTCAGCGGGTGATCGATAGCGCCGCCAAGATGATGATCGGGCAGTTTTTCGCCGCCGCCGATGCCGAGCTCAAAGCCGAAGCGGCAGGCACCGTTGCTCGACAGGGAATCCTGATCAACTTGTGGCGATCGATCGTGCGCCTGGCCGCCTCGCTGTTCGGGCGAAACTGAACGACCAAAAAAAGCGCGCGCCCAGCCGGACGCGCGCTTCCCTAAAATGCGGAAATTTCAAAGCCGGATGGCTATGCCACCGCGGCGCCGCGCGCAGGCGGACGCACCACAGCGGGCGCCGGCGCCGATGCGCTGGTGCGGAAAAGCGGCAGCGACGGCAACAGGTTCGCCTTCGGAGTGCCAACCAGGATTCGCCGCCGGCCGTCGCGGGCGAGCAGTCCCTGCTGCGTCATCTCCATCAGCAGCTTCGAGACCATCGGACGCGAACTGCCGATCATCTCGGCCAACTCCTCCTGCGCGAGCTCAGGCGTGAGCAGCACGCCGCGCGCGTCAGGCACGCCGAAGCGCAGCGCCAGCTCGTTGAGCACGACCTCGAGCCGCTGCCGCAGCGACATCCCCAGGAACGTCGCATAACGATACGCAACTGACGACCACAGCGAGTTGATCGATTCGGCCAGATGCAGCAGCGTCTCGCCGTCGAGGCTCTTCAGCACCTCGGCGATATGGTGGCGCGTGAACAGCGCGACCGTGCAGCTAGTCAGCGCCTCGGCCTCGAAGAGTTGCGAACGTTCGCCCGAGCCCTCGGAAAAATCCGCGTATCCGACGATATCGCCGGGTCCCGCGAGTTCGGTCAGAATCTTGTCGCTGCCAAGCCGCGTGCTGTGAACTTTCACCACGCCGCTGAGCACGGCGAAGACAACGTCCGCAGGCGAGCCTTTGGCGAATAGTGGCGCACCCTTTGGGTAACGCACGGGAGTGTATCTATCGAGCAAAGCGGTAATTGCCGCGCGTGGCAGACCCAGACCCACCAACCGCGCGAGCAGCTTGTCAGTAGGATGCTCCATTCCTGGACCATTCATATTTCGACCCCTTGAGTTGATTGCGGCGCCCATTTAAAGACCTCCCGCTACCCCGCGGATTGCCGACAACCGGCTCCGCCTTACCCGCCCAACCGATGCTACTGTAAGTATCAACAGTTCGACGTGCTGGTAGTTCTAAATTCCTACACTTTGTTAATACATCCGGCGCAACCGGTCAAGAGGCGCAATCGTTCGCAAAAACACGCTTTATGCGCCAGCGATTGTCATTTCGGAGATCTTGATTGTCGGTGCGACCGTTGACGAGCGCCAGTGCAGATCATTCCCAACCATTTCGATGTTCAGAAACATCTCTTTCAGGTTGCCAGCGATGGTTATTTCCTGCACCGGATAGGCAAGCTGGCCGTCTTCGATCCACATCCCGCCCGCGCCGCGCGAGTAATCACCGGTCACCATATTGACGCCGAACCCGATAAGTTCAGTCAAATATAAACCCTGCTTGACCGAGCCGATTATCTGCTCCGGCGTGTAGGCGCCCGCTTCGAGAAAAAGATTCGTGGTTGCAACCGTTGGCGATTGTCCGACCGAGCGCGAGGCGTTGCCGGTCGGTTGCAGCTTGAGCTTGCGCGCCGAGTAGCAATCGAGCAGATAAGTTTTGAGCACGCCTTTTTCAACTAGATGCTTGCGATTGGTCGCAAGGCCTTCACCGTCGAACGGCTTCGAGCCGAGCGCACCCGGGATCCGCGCGTCGTCGATAATCGACACCGCGGGCGCCATCACCTGCGAGCCCAGCCGATCGATCAGAAACGACGCGCCCTTGTAGAGCGACGGACCCGATGCGGCGCCGGCCAGCGATCGGATGAGACCGGCGGCCATGTCAGGATCGAACACCACCGGCACTCGAGTGGTTTTAACCTTGCGCGATCCGAGGCGGCGCAGGGCGCGCTTGGCGGCGGTGAGGCCGACAGCCTCAGCGTCTTCGAGTTTCGCAAACCGGCGATTCGAGGTGTACCAGAAGCCCTGCTGCATCGCGCCATCGTCCTGCGCGATCGGCGCGACCACCAGGCTGAACGACGAGCCTTCGTACTCGCCGACGAAGCCGTTGCTGTTGGCGAACAGGACGCGGTAGCGGCCGGAGTCGAACTCCGCGCCCTCGGAATTCTTGATGCGCGGATCGGCGGCGAGCGCCGCCTTCTCGCCCTTGCGCGCGATTTCGAGCGCGCGATTGGCATCGATTATTCCGGCGTCCGGATCGGTGAGTCCGAGATCGGGTACCGACTTCGGATGCATGGTGGCGTCGGGAATTCCCGCCCACGGATCTTCCGCAGTCAGTCGCGCCAGGGTGACCGTGTTGGCGATAAACTCGGCCAGTGACGCGCGTTCGAGCTCGGCGGTCGACGCAGTCGCGGAGGAAAGTCCTGCGAACACGCGCACGCCGAGACGCCGCTCGCGCGAGCTCTTGAGCTTCTCGACCGCGCCCAGGCGCACGCCCGCGGCCAGCGACTCGGCGCCGACAAACAACACTTCGGCGGCGCTGGCGCCGTGCTTCTTGGCCTCGCCAAGCACCCACTCGGCAAGCGCGCTATCGAGCGTTTCCGTCCGCGAATCGTTCCCATTTCCCGCTTGATTTTTCATGCGCGAGTGCCGCCCACCGTGAGCCCGTCGATCCGTATCGTCGGAAGTCCTACGCCCACCGGGACCGATTGGCCATCCTTGCCGCAGGTGCCGACGCCCGAATCCAGAGCGAGATCATTGCCGACCATCGCGACCCGCGTGAGCACGTCGGGGCCGTCGCCGATAAGCGTGGCGCCCTTCACCGGTCGCGTCACTTCGCCGTCCTCAATCAGGTAGGCCTCGCTCGCGGAGAAAACGAATTTTCCGTTGGTGATATCGACCTGGCCGCCGCCAAAGTTGACCGCGTACAAGCCCTTCTTCACCGATTTGATGATCTCGTCCTTGGTCGAATCGCCTGCGAGCATGAAGGTGTTGGTCATCCGCGGCATCGGGGCGTGCGCAAAGCTCTCGCGCCGTCCGTTGCCTGTCGGTTTCATCTTCATCAGGCGCGCGTTCATGCGGTCTTGCAAATATCCGCGCAGGATTCCTTTTTCGATCAGCACCGTGCGCGAGGTCGGCGTGCCTTCGTCATCGACGTTCAGGCTCCCACGACGCATCGGGATAGTTCCGTCGTCAACTACGGTGCAGAGTTCGCTTGCGACTTTCTGTCCGATCCGTCCGGAGAATGCGGAAACCCCTTTGCGGTTGAAGTCGCCCTCAAGCCCGTGGCCGATCGCCTCGTGGAGCAAAATTCCCGGCCATCCGGGCCCGAGTACTACGATCATCTCGCCCGCGGGCGCGTCGCCAGCGTCAAGGTTGACGATCGCCTGGCGCGCGGCCTCGTGTGCATACTGGCGCCAGCGGTCGCCTTCGAGAAAATATTTATACTCGACACGTCCGCCGCCGCCGAAGCTTCCGGACTGGCGTCCGCCCTTGCCGTCCTCCGCGATCACGGTCACGTTCAGGCGGCACAGCGGCTGCACGTCGGCGGCGAGCTTGCCCTCGCTGGTGACGATCATGACGATCTTGCGCTCGGCCGCGATCGAAGCCATCACGTTCTTCACCCGCGGATCGTACGCGCGCGCGGCGGCGTCGATCTCGCGCAGCAGCCGCGCGCGCTCTTCGAGCGGAATCTCCAGCGGCGTCGTTTCGACCTCATAGAGCGCATGGCGCGGCGCGGGCGCGCCGACCTGCACTGCGGGAACGGTTGCGCGCTGGTCGGCAATCGCGCGTGCGGCTTCGGCCGCGAGCTGCATTCTGTCGATCGTTACTTCGTCGGAGTAGGCATAGCCGGTCCGATCTTCGGCGCAGACGCGGACGCCGACGCCGTGGCTGATGCTCTTGGAGGTGTGATTGACCATCGACTCTTCGAGCGCGAGCGACTCAGCGCTGTGGTACTCGAAGAACAAGTCGGCGTAGTCGGCCTTGCGTTCGAGCGCAGTGCCCAGGATCCGCTCAAAAGCGCGATCGCTCATGCCGAAGCGACTGAGAAAGAACTTTTCCGGATGCGCCAGTTCATTTGCCATCGGGGATTGTCACCTTTACGATCAAGCCTATCAGACCGCTTCACACTCAAGAAGTTGGAGCACCCGGCGGCCTGAGGGTTTCGTTAAAACGCACCAATTCGCTAGGATTTCGCCATGGCGACAGACGACTTTACAATCGGCGGCGACCTACGCGTCGGCAGGCTGGGCTTCGGCGCGATGCGGGTCACGGGCAGCGGTGTCTGGGGCGAGCCACCCGACCGCCGTGAGGCGATCCGCGTGATCAAGCGCGCGGTCGAGTTGGGAATCAACCTCATCGACACCGCCGACGCATACGGGCCCGAGGCCTCCGAAAACATTATCGCCGAGGCGATTCATCCCTATCCGGCCAACCTGTTTATTGCGACCAAGGGCGGCTTTATGCGGCCGGGCCCGAACGCGTGGGTGCCAAATGGGCGTCCGCAGCATCTGAAACAGGCCTGTGAAGGCAGCCTGCGCCGTCTGAAGCTCGACCGAATCGATCTCTACCAGCTTCACACTCCCGACCCGAAAGTGCCGCTGGAAGAGTCTATCACGGCGCTCGCCGAGTTGCGCGCGGCGGGAAAAATCCGGCATATCGGGGTGTCGAACTTGAGCACCGAGCAGGTTAAGTCAGCGCGCGCAATCGTCCCGATCGTCTCGGTACAAAATAATTATAACTTGGCGTATCGAGAATTCGAGCCGGTGCTCGACTACTGCGAAACCGAGGGCATTGGCTTCATCCCGTATTTCCCGCTCGGATCCGGCAACCTGCTCCGGAACAAACGGCTCAACGAAATCGCATCGCGCGTCGATGCCACGCCCGGGCAGATCGCGCTGGCGTGGCTGCTCCGGCGCTCGCGCGTGATGCTGCCGATTCCGGGCACCTCGAGCGTCGCGCATTTGGAAGAGAACGCGCGGGCGCGCGCTGTCGCGCTGGACGACGCGGATTACCGGGCGCTGGATCGCGCAGCCCGCTCGATTTGAAAACAATGTCTCCGATGAGCGACGCTCTGCCACAGATCACCCGCGACCTCGCGCAGGCGAGACGCGACTTGGATTCGTTTGGCTACTGCCTGGTTGCCGAGGCGCTCGGCGCGGAGGACCTGCGCGCGCTGCGCGAGCGGCTTGTCGAGCAAGCAGCCGCCGAAGCGGAAATCGGACGCGCCACCCGCGACGGCGGTCCCGGGACACCGAATCAGCGGGTCTGGAACCTCATCAACAAGGGCCGCGAGTTTCGCGATTTGATCCTGCATCCACTGGTGGACGCGATCATGCCGCATCTGCTCGGCAGCGGATTCATTCTGTCGAGCCTGACCGCAAATATCGCGGGTCCGGGCGGCGCTCCGATGTATCTGCATCGCGATCAAGGCTATCTACCGTTCCATACTCCGATGCCGGTGGTCGCGAATATCGCGTGGATGCTCGATGACGTCACCAGCGCCAACGGCGGGACGCGGCTGGTGCCGCGAAGCCATCTGAGCGCCACGCCGCTTCGCGATCCCGCCGATACTTCGCAGACGATCGCGGCGCAGGGTCCGGCAGGCTCGGCGCTGGTTTTTGACGGACGGATATTTCACGGCACCGGACCGAACTCGACGCAGACCCGGCGACATATACTGCTCAGCTACTTCGCGCGGCCTTTCATGCGTGCGCAAGAGAACCCGTTTCTGTCGCTCGACGCGGAAGTCGAGCGCGCGCTTTCCGAGCAATTGAAGGCGCGGCTGGGTTACAAGGTCTGGGGGACGCTCGGCGGCGTCGAAGGGCCGGCGGAAGCGGCGATAGTGCAGCGCCCGTCGCATCCGCTCGGCAAACTGAAGCCGCGCTCAAAGACCGATCGCATCGCGAGAGCGTAAAAAAACAGAGGCGGCCTCGTGGCCGCCCCTGCGAATGGAATCGTATTAAGGAAAGATACCGGGTCAGCCTGCGGCGGCGGCGCGGCGGGCGCTCTGCTCTTCGGTCTTCTTGACCGACTTCTTGCGCGGCTTCTTGGTGGCGGCGCGCTCTTCGTTGCCGGTGAACTCGATAACCGAGATCGGCGCGGCATCGCCGCGGCGCACGCCGAACTTGATCACTCGGGTGTAGCCGCCGTTGCGATCTTTGAAGCGCGGAGCAATTTCGTCGAAGAGCTTCTTGACCGCCTCATGCGACTGCAAAAATGCGAACGCGCGGCGATGCGCCGCCAGGTCGCCCTGCTTGCCCAGCGTCACCATCCGATCGGCGAAGCGCCGCATCTCTTTGGCCTTGGCGTCGGTGGTTTGAATCCGCTCGTGATGAATCAGCGCCAGCACAAGGTTCTTGAACAGCGCCTTGCGATGCGCGGAAGTGCGGTTTAGCTTTCGGCCCTGATTAAGATGACGCATCGCCTACTCCAACAAACTTGAGGTCGCGTGCACGAGCTGCGCTTAGGCGGACTCGCGCCGCTCCTGCTCTTCCCACATGCGATCGAGTTCGCTCCGAGGCGGCAGATTTTCCAGCCGCATCCCGAGCGAAAGGCTCATGTCGGTGAGCACTTCCTTGATCTCGTTCAATGACTTGCGGCCGAAGTTCTTGATCTTGAGCATGTCCTGCTCAGTGCGCTGCACCAGCTCGCCGATATACTTGATGTCGGCGTTCTGGAGGCCGTTGAAGGCGCGGACCGAGATCGGCAGCCCCTCGACCGGACGGTAGAGCAGCTCGTTGAGGGTAGGACGCTCCTGCGAGCCTTCGACGCCGGGAGCCACCGCTCCGGTTTCGGTCTCCTCCTCGACGCCCGCGAAAATCGACATCTGGTCGCGCATCACGCGGGCGGCGTAAGTCAGCGCCTCGCGCGGGCCGATCGAGCCGTCGGTCCAGAGTTCGAGCGCGAGTCGGTCGTAATCGGTGCGCTGTCCGACGCGGGCGTTGGTGACGGTGAAGTTGACTTTCTTGATCGGCGAATAAATCGCGTCCAGGCGCACGGTTCCGATCGGTTCGTCTTCCTCGCCGCGCTCGGCCGGCACGTAGCCGCGGCCGCGCTTGATCACGAGCTCCATATCCAGGTCGGCGCCTTTGTCGAGCGAGACGATATGCTGATCGGGAGTGAGAATCTCGAGGCTCGCGCCGCCGGTGATATCGCGCGCGGTGACGGTGGCTTCTCCCTTGACCTTGAGCGTCGCGGTTATCTGGTCGCCCTCGTGCAGGCGCACGCGGACTTCCTTCAGGTTGAGGACGATATCGGTCACGTCCTCTTTGACGCCGGGCAGAGTCGAGAATTCGTGGAGCACGCCTTTGATCCGCACTGCGCAAATCGCAAAGCCCGGAAGCGACGACAGCAGCACGCGCCGCAGCGCGTTGCCAATCGTAATTCCGTAGCCGCGTTCCAGCGGTTCGGCGAAGAAACGCCCGTAGCTGGGCGTTAGTTCTTTTTCTTCGAATTCAACCGACTTGGGTTTGGTCAGATCTCGCCAATCGTTCTGCATAATTCCGCCGCTTCAAGAGCTGTTGGGACTTTAGCCGCAGTCGGGTCCGCCACGGACCCCGCAGGCAGCTCTGCCTCCGTTAGGGGTTATCTCGAATAATGTTCCACGATCAGTTTTTCGCTGATCGGCATCGTCAAATCGCCACGCGCAGGCAACGCCTTGAAGGTGCCGCGGAACTGCTCGCGCTCGAGCGCCATCCACGGCGGCGTGCCACGCCGCTGCGCCATCTCGATCGCCTCGACGATCACCTTCTTGGTCCGGCTCTTCTCGGTGATACTCACCACGTCACCGACTTCGAGCTGATACGACGGGATCGTGACGGTCCGGGCGTTAACCTGGTAATGGCCGTGGCGCACGAGCTGACGCGATTGCGCAAGCGAGCTCGCAAAGCCGAGCTTGTAGACCGCGTTGTCGAGCCGCCGTTCGAGCAGCACCAGCAGATTTTCGCCGGTGATACCGGGCAGCCGCTCGGCTTCCTCGAAGTAATGCGAGAACTGCTTCTCGAGCATCCCGTAGATCCGTTTTACCTTCTGCTTTTCACGCAGACGGATCGCGAACTCGGAGAACCGGGTGCGCGATTGTCCGTGCGCGCCGGGCGGGTAGTTACGCCGCTCGATCGCACACTTGTCGCTGAAGCATCGCTCTCCCTTGAGGAAGAGCTTCAAGCCTTCGCGCCGGCATAGCCGGCATACGGGACCAAGATTTCTCGCCACGTGCCTTTGTCCTTCCTGAAGAGGTGATCAGACCCTGCGCCGCTTCGGCGGACGGCATCCGTTGTGCGGTATCGGGGTCACGTCTTTGATTGAAATTACTCCCAGACCGGCAGCCTGCAATGCGCGCACCGCGGATTCGCGGCCGCCTCCCGGACCCTTCACATATGCGACCACCGCACGCATCCCGACTTCCGAGCATTTGCGCGCGCACGCCTCTGCCGCCATCTGCGCCGCGTACGGAGTTCCCTTGCGCGATCCTTTAAAACCGACCGAGCCGGCGCTGGCCCACGCGATCACGAGTCCGTTCTGATCGGTGATAGTTACGATCGTGTTGTTGAAGGTCGCATGAATATGCGCGATACCTTCGGGCACCGAGCGCTTGGTGCGCTTGCGCCGCGGAGCGGGAGGCGCAGCAGCGCCGACAGCAGGAGCCGCGCCCTTTTCCGCGCCGGCCGCGGGTGCGGGTGCGTCTTTGGTCTCTTTGGTTTCTTCTGCCATCTGGTCTCTCGTCTAAAGCTCCCGGTCAAACTGTAAAAACTGTTTGCGCCCACTTCGCATACAGCGGCCGATTTACTTGGTCGGCGCCTGCTTCTTGCCCGCAACGACTTTGCGCGGACCTTTGCGGGTGCGTGCGTTGGTGTGTGTGCGCTGGCCGCGCACCGGCAGCGAGCGGCGATGACGGATGCCGCGGTAGCATCCGAGGTCCATCAGGCGCTTGATATTCTGCTGCATCTCGCGGCGCAGATCGCCTTCGACCTCGAAGTCGGTATCGATCACCTGCCGGATGCGGCTTTGCTCTTCGGCGCTCAGATCGTCGCTCTTCCGCGCGCGATCGACGCCCGCCTTGTCGAGGATCTTGACCGCGCCCGAGCGCCCAATCCCATAAATATAGGTGAGCGCGATTTCCATCCGCTTGTTCTTCGGCAGTTCAACTCCCGCTACACGTGCCATCGCAAATTCCCTCTGAGGCCTTGACGCTTTAGCGTGGCCCTAGCCCTGGCGCTGCTTATGGCGCGGGTTGGAGCACAGGATGCGCACGACACCTTGCCGGCGCACCACCTTGCAGTTCTTGCAAATCTTTTTTACCGAAGCTCGAACCTTCATCGTTTCGTACCGTTTAGCCGGCGCCTAGCGCTGCCGGTAAGTGATCCGGCCGCGGGTCAAATCGTACGGGGATAATTCCACCGTGACCTTGTCGCCGGGAAGAATCTTGATGTAATGCATCCGCATCTTGCCTGAAATATGCGCCAACACCTTGTGCCCGTTGTCGAGCGTCACTCGAAACACCGCGTTCGGCAGCGCCTCATTGACCGTTCCCTGAACTTCGATAGAGTCGCCCTTAGACATTGTCCAACTCGCTCAGGATGATCGGCCCGTTTGAGGTGATTGCGATCGAATGCTCGAAGTGGGCCGATAGTTTACCGTCTGCGGTTACCGCAGTCCACCCGTCCGCGAGTATCTCCAGCTCGGGGGTTCCTTCGTTAACCATCGGCTCGATCGCGAGCGCCATCCCCTCCTGGAGCCGCGGATTAGGCATCCCGCGGCGGAAATAATTGGGCACTTGCGGGTCCTCGTGAAGCCTGCGCCCGATTCCGTGCCCGGCAAAGTCCGTCACTACCGAATAGCCTGCGTTTTCGGCCACCGCCTGCACCGCGCGCCCGATATCCGAAATCCTGTTTCCCGCATGCGCCTGCGCGATACCCGCATACAGAGCCTCACGCGTGACGCGCAGCAGTCGCTGGGTGCTTTCCGGAACCTGGCCGACGGGAACGGTCCGCGCGGAATCGCCGAAGAAGCCCTGGTACACGACGCCATAATCGAGTCCGACGATATCTCCCGTCTTGAGCTTTCGGCCCGACGGGATGCCGTGGACAATTTCTTCATTGATCGAGACGCACAACGACTTCGGATAAACCACATCGCCCGGCTTATAGCCCTTGAACGCCGGACGCGCATCCTTTTCGAGCGTCAGCCGCTCGGCCAGAGCGTCGAGTTCCTGGGTCGCGACCCCCGGACGCACCGCGCCGACCAATGCGTCGAGAACCTCGGCCACGATCTGGCTCGCGCGGCGCATGATTGCGATTTCTTCGGTGGTCTTGATCGTGATCATCGCGATGCCGGCGTCAGTTGCCCCTGGCGCGGGACGCCTTGGCGCGCGCGGCCTTGTGCGCGCCGTTTTTGGGCAACAGCCCGTCGAGCGTTGCGACAATCCGCGCGTCAACTTCTTCGGGCTTCCCCATCCCATCGATTTGCGCCAGCAGTTTCAATCCGCCGTAGAAATCAAGCAGCGGACGGGTGGTGGCGTTGTACACGTTCAGCCGGTTGCGCACGGTCGCTTCAGAATCGTCCTCACGCAGATAGAGTGCGCCACCGCACTTGTCGCAGATGCCCGGTTTTTTGGGCGGCTCGAAAACCAGATGATACATCGCGTCGCACTTGGTGCAGGTGCGCCGCCCCGAGATTCGACGCACGATCTCCTCGTCCGGCACGCTGAGCGCAATGACTTTATCCAGCGACTTGCCGCGCCGCTTCAAGAGCATTGCCCGCAGCGCCTCGGCCTGCGCGACCGAGCGCGGGAATCCATCGAGAATAAAACCCTCTTTCGCATCGTTGGCGCCGAGCCGGCTGTCGATCAGGTTCAACACCAGTTCATCCGGGACCAGCTCACCGCGGTCCATGTAGCTTGCGGCTTCGAGCCCGAACGGAGTTTTCTCGTGAACCGCTGCGCGCAGCAAATCGCCGCTGGAGATTTGCGGAATACCCGCGAGCTCACGAAGCATCCGCGCCTGCGTGCCCTTGCCCGCCCCGGGCGGGCCCAAGAGTACCAATCGCACAGTTTACGCACCTTTGCGCGATTTCACCCGCCCGCGGCGCATGAACCCTTCGTAGTTGCGCGTGAGCAGATGGGTTTCGATCTGGGCGATCGTGTCGAGCGCGACGCCGACCACGATCAGGAGCGCCGTACCACCGAAGTAAAACGGCACGTTGAAGCGCGCGATCAAAATCGTCGGCAAAACGCAGACGGCGCTAACGTAAATCGCGCCGCCCAGCGTGATCCGCGACAGCACGCGGTCGATATATTCAGCCGTGTAGCGGCCCGGCCGGATACCCGGAATAAAGCCGCCGTATTTTTTCAGGTTGTCGGCAACGTCAACCGGATTGAAGGTGACCGCCGTGTAGAAATAACAGAAGAAGACGATCAGGATCACGTATACCAGGTCGTAGGTAAATCCGCCCGGCATCAGGAAGGCCGAATAGTCCTTGAGCTGAGGCAAGAACTGCGCGACCGTCGCCGGAAAGACCAGAATTGACGACGCGAAGATCGGCGGAATAACTCCCGAGGTGTTGATCTTGAGCGGCAGATGCGACGCCTGCCCACCGTATACGCGCCGTCCAACCACGCGCCGGGCGTACTGAATCGGGATTCGGCGCTGCGCAGTTTCGAGGTACACGATCAGCGCGGTGACTCCAACCGCCAACAGCAGGATGAAGGTGAGTGCGAAGACGCTCATCTCGCCCGATCGCACGTACTGCGTCGTCGCGCCAAGAGCGCTCGGCAGCCGCGCGACGATTCCCGCCATGATCACCAGCGAAATACCGTTGCCGATGCCACGCTCGGTTATCTGCTCGCCGAGCCACATGACGAACATCGCACCCGCCGTGACGGTGATCACCGTCATCGTGATAAACGCCGGGCCCGGCGAATATACCACCGAGCCGCCGCCGGGAGCCTGGATCTTCTCGAGTCCGATCGCGATCATCGTGCCCTGCAGGATCGAAAGGCCCACCGTCGCATAACGCGTGTACTGCGATATCTTGCGGCGGCCGGCCTCGCCTTCCTTGTAGAGCTCGTCAATATACGGCGACGCGACCTTGAGCAGATCGATGATAATCGCCACCGTGATGTACGGCATGATTCCGAGCGCGAAGACTGAGAACTGTTCGAGCGCGCCGCCCGAGAACAGATTCACCCACCCGAACATCGTGCCCGACGCCGCATCGAAGAATGACGCGAGCGCCTGCCCGTCGATTCCCGGAGTCGGCACTGCCACGCCGAGCCGGAACACCGCCAGCATCATGGCCGTAAAAAACAGCCGGCGGCGAAGCTCCGGTATATGCGAGGCGTTTGATAACCCGTCAAGCATCAGGCATTGGCCGGGGCGATAAGCTCCGCGCTGCCGCCGGCGGCGGCGATCTTCTCGCGCGCGCTGCCCGAGAAGGCGTCGGCGCGAACCGTGAGCCTGGTCTTCAACTCACCCGAACCGAGAATCTTGATCTTACGCCCCTTACGCGTGATTCCGCGCGCGGCCAGCGCAGCCGCGTCGATCGTTGCGCCCTCGGCAAACCCCGAAAGGCTCGCGATATTCACCAGATCGAACTTCTCGCGCCGGGTCTCGTTCTTTTGCAAGCGGCGAAAGCCTTGCTTGGGCGTGCGCCGCTGCAGCGGCATCTGCCCGCCCTCGTAACCCGGCGGAGTATTGCCGTGCGAGCGCGAGCCCAAGCCCTTATGTCCGCGTCCGGAAGTCTTGCCGTGGCCCGAGCCGATTCCGCGTCCGATTCGCTTGATGCGATGCTTCGAGCGCGGAGCAGGTTTCAAATCGCTGAGATTCATCGCGTCCTCTGATTATTGCACTTAATGTGGCTGCGCGGGTTGCGCGGCGCTCAGCTCTCGATCACGGCCACCAGATGCTTGAGCCGCTTGATCATTCCTTCGACTGGAGCGGTGCGTTCGAGCTCGCGTTCGCTGCCGACTTTGGTCAGACCCAGGCCGCGCACGGTTGCGCGCACGCGCTTGTTGGTCCCGATCGGACTATGCACGAGTTTGACTCGGACTTTATCGCTCATCTTAGTCGACCGCCTGCTTGACTGATTGCCCGCTCGCCTCAGGCCGCCTCGGGACGTTCGCCGGTTCCCGAGCGCGCGCGCAGCTTCAGAATATCCTCGGGGCTGCGAAGTTCGAGCAGCGCCTCGAGGGTTGCCTTGACCAGGTTGTGAGGATTCGAAGAGCCCAGCCGCTTGGTCAGAATATTACGGATGCCACAAAGCTCAACCACCGCGCGGACGCCGCCCGCCGCGATAACCCCGGTTCCTTCGGCCGCCGGACGCAGCACGACTCGGCCCGCGCCGAAATGGCCGACCACTTCGTGCGGGATCGTGCCGTTGCGCAGCGGCACGCGAATCAGGCTCTTCTTGGCGCGCTCGACCCCTTTGCGAATCGCTTCGGGAACTTCGTTGGCTTTGCCCAGGCCGAAGCCGACCAGTCCGTTGTGATCACCCGCAACTACCAGCGCCGAAAAGCTGAAGCGGCGTCCGCCCTTCACCACCTTCGCGACGCGGTTGATGTGGACGACCTTTTCCTTGATTTCGAGCCCTTGCGGGTCAATGCGTTGCGCCACTTCGTGCCTCGATTTTCAGAACTTTAGTCCGGCTTCGCGCGCCGCGTCGGCCAGCGCCTTTACCCTGCCATGATAGAGAAAGCCATTGCGGTCGAACACCACGCTCTGGATTCCGGCAGCCTGGCATTTCTCGGCGATCGCCTTGCCGACCGCTTTGGCGGCAGCGAGATTGCGCTTGCTCTTGAGCGCCTCGCGCACCGCTTCGCTCTGTGTCGAAGCCGCCGCGATCGTGTTGCCGCTCTGGTCGGAAATCACCTGCGCGTAAATGTGATTGAGCGACCGGTAGATCGAAAGCCGCGGCCGCGCGTCGGTGCCGGTCGCCTTGCGGCGCACGCGCTGACGGCGCAAACCCCGTTTTTCTGCCCGCTGTGATTGCATCGTAGTTGACTCGTGCTGCCCTGTTTATGCGCTCTACGCCGAAGTCGATCCGGCGGCGGCTTTACCCGCCTTGCGGCGAATCGTTTCGGTCGAGTACTTGATTCCCTTGCCCTTGTACGGTTCCGGCGGCCTGAGCTCGCGCACCTCGGATGCGACCGAGCCGAGCAATTGGCGGTCGGCGCTCTCGAGCGTGATCACCACCTGCCGCTCGACTTTGGCCGTCACCCCCGGCGGCAACTGGTACACAATCGGATGCGAGTAGCCGAGACTCAAATTGATCTGCGTGCCCTTTGCTTCCGCCCTGTACCCGACTCCGTTGATCTCGAGAACCTTGGTGAAGCCTTTGCTGACGCCTTCGGCCATATTGGCAATCAGCTTGCGCGTCAGTCCGTGAAGCGAACGCTCGAGGTTGGTGTCACCCGGGCGTTTGACCGTCAGCTCCGCGCCGCTTATCTCGACCGTGAAGCCGGGCGGCAGCTGATGCCCCAGCTTGCCTTTGGGGCCCTCGACTTTGAGCGTGGTGCCGGAAAGTTCGGCTTTGACGCCCTTTTCGAGCTTGACCGGTAATCTTCCTATGCGCGACATCGACGGCTCCGTTTACCAGACCCGGCAGAGAATTTCTCCGCCGACTCGTTTGCGGCGCGCTTCGCGCCCGCTCATCACGCCCAGAGGCGTCGAAACAATATGCACGCCCATCGCGCCGCGCGCTTTGGCGATCGTGTCGGCACCAGCGTAGCGGCGCAGGCTCGGCTTGCTCACCCGCTCGATTCCCTTGATCACCGACTCGCGCGCGGCCGAGTAGCGCAGCTTGATCACGAGCTTGCGCTTGGGATCTTCGCCGGCCGGCTCGACGCCATCGAGAAAGCCCTCGGCGACCAGCACGCGGCAGATCGCTTCGCGCAGCCGCGAGTGTTCGAGCGTGACCTCATTGTACCGCGCACGCATCGCGTTGCGGATTCGGGTCAGCAGTTCTGCGATCGGATCGGTCCTCGACATTATCCGGTTCTCTCTACCAACTCGCCTTGACGACGCCGGGAAGCTGTCCGCGAAGGGCGTATTTGCGCAGGCACAGCCGGCACATCTTGAAGCGCCGGTAGTAGGCCCGCGAGCGCCCGCATAGCGGGCAGCGGTTATGCGTGCGCACCTTGAACTTCGGAGTGCGTAACGCCTTGATTCTGAGGCACTTCTTAGCCATCGATCGTTGTGTCCTGCACCCTCGCGCTTTAAGCCTGCGCGGGCTCCGATGCCGCCGCGGGCGGCGCTGCCGTCACCGGCTGGCCCTCAGGAGCGGCCTGGTTCCGAAACGGCATCCCCAGCGCCTTCAGCAGGGTCAGCCCCTCGAAGTCGCTGCGCGCGCTGGTGGTGATTGAAATCGTCATTCCCTTGACCTTATCAACCCGGTCCAGATTGAGTTCGGGAAAAATCGTATGCTCGCGCAGGCCGAGCGAATAGTTTCCGCGTCCGTCGAACGCCTTGTCGCTGATTCCGCGGAAGTCGCGCACCCGCGGCAATGCGACGTTAACCAACCGGTCGAAAAATTCCCACATCCGCTCGCGCCTGAGCGTGACCATCGTTCCGATCGGCATCCCCTGGCGGAGCTTGAAATTCGATATCGCCTTGCGCGCACGCGTCAGCACCGGCTTTTGGCCGGAAATCTGCGCCAGCTCTTCGACCGCGAGGTCGAGCACCTTGACGTTGTCGCGCGCTTCGTTGAGCGCCATGTTGATCGTGATTTTCGAAAGGCGCGGCACCCGCATCTTGTTTTCGATCTTCAACTCGCGCATCAGCGTCGGCACAATTTCGCTCTCATAGCGCAGGCGCATCCGGGCCGGAATTTTCGGTTCGGGTTCGCGCGGCGCGGCCTTGGCGGCCGCAGCCTGCTCCGCCCGCGCCGCCTTGTCCTTCGCAGCTTGAGCCTTTTGCGCCTGCCCCTTGGCGGCGGCGTCCGGATTCTTGGCCTTCTGCGGCTTTTCGGTTTTGTCGTTCTTGTCGGCCATCAGTCGTTACCCACCGCTTCGCCGCATCGGCGGCATACGCGGGTTCGAGTCTTGTCGTCGCCGAGCTTCACCGACAGACGCACGGGTGCGTTGCATCGGTCGCAGAAGAACATCACGTTGGCGATATTGAGCGGCGCCTCTTTTTCCACGATTCCGCCGGGGCTTGCGGCGCCGCTCGGCTTGGTGTGGCGCTTCACCATATTGAGCCGCTCGATCACCACGCGTCCGCGCTCCGCCAGCACCCGCATCACTTTGCCGGTCTTGCCGCGATCGCGCCCTTTGACGACCATTACCATGTCGTTCTTGCGGATCTTGTATTTTGCTGCACGGGCTACGGGCGCCATCTCACAGAACCTCTGGTGCGAGCGAAATTATCTTCATGAACTTCTTGGCGCGCAGCTCGCGTGCGACCGGCCCGAAAATACGGGTTCCGATCGGTTCGTGCTGCGCGTCGATCAGCACCGCCGAATTACCGTCGAAGCGGATATAGCTGCCGTCGTCGCGGCTGATCTCGCGCGCGGTGCGTACGATCACGGCGCGCGCGACTTCGCCTTTTTTCACCTTGGCGTTGGGTATCGCTTCCTTGACCGCAACCACGATCACGTCGCCGACCGAGGCGTAACGCCGGCGCGAGCCGCCGAGCACCTTGATGCACATTACCTTGCGGGCGCCCGAATTATCGGCGACGTCGAGAACTGTCTGCACCTGAATCATCGCGCTTGTCTAATCCTCAGCCTGCCGCCCGTTTGACTATCTTGCTGATGCGCCAGCGCTTGCTCTTGCTCATCGGCCGCGATTCGGTGATCTGCACCCGGTCGCCCTCGTGGCACTGGCTGGTTTCGTCGTGCGCCATGTAGCGCTTGCGCCGGCGCATCCGTTTTCCGTACAGCGGATGCTCGACCAGGCGATCGACCTGGACCACCACGGTCTTGGTCATTTTGGCGGAGACCACCGTACCTTCGCGCCGTTTGGTTCGCTCACGCATCGAGTTACTTCGCTTTCGCGGCGCCGTCTGCGTCCGCGGATTTTTGTTTGATCACGGTCAATATTCTCGCAAGCTCGCGCCGCGCGACTGTGAGCGCCGCCGACTTGTCGAGCTGATTGGTCTTCAGCTTGAGCCGCAGCCGGAAAATCTCCTCGCGCGACTCACGTTCCTTCACGCGCAGGTCGCCCGTACTCATCTGCCTGATCTCGTCAAGCTCCAAGGCCGCCGCCCTCCCCTCGTTCCACGACGATCGTCTTGATCGGCAGCTTGTGCGCGGCCAGGCGCATCGCCTCGCGCGCGGTCGGCCGATCGACCCCTTCCATCTCGAACAGGATCCGTCCCGGCCGCACTACCGCGGTCCATCCCTCGGGTCCGCCCTTGCCCTTGCCCATCCGGGTCTCGGCGGGCTTCTTGGTGAAAGGCTTGTCCGGAAAGACGCGAATCCATACGCGGCCTCCCCGTTTGATATGCCGGGTCAGCGCGATACGGGCCGCTTCGAGCGCGCGCGCATCGACCCGCGCCGTCTCGGTCGCCTTAAGCCCGTAGTCGCCGAACGCGAGTTCGAGTCCGCGCGATTCGGCGCCGCGTACGCGGCCCTTCTGCATCTTGCGCCATTTTACTTTTTTGGGTGAAAGCATGATGCTACTGCTGCTGCGCGGCCTGTCCGGTGCGTTTGGCTTCTTCTTCCTGGCGGGTCAGGATTTCGCCGCGGAAGATCCAGACTTTGACTCCGATAACTCCGTAAGTGGTGCGCGCTTCGGCAAATCCGTAAGCGACGTCGGCGCGCAGCGTCTGCAAGGGTACGCGGCCTTCGCGGTACCATTCCTGGCGCGCGATTTCCGCGCCGCCCAGGCGTCCGGCGACGTGAACTTTGACTCCTTGCGCACCCATCCGCATCGCGCGCGTTACCGCTTCTTTCATCGCACGGCGAAACGCGACCCGACGCTCGAGCTGGAGCGCGATATTTTCCGCAACCAGTTGCGGATCCAGATCGGGACGGCGGACTTCATGGATATTGATAAAGGTGTCCTTGCCCTTCATCAGCTTGGCAATATCGGCCTTGAGCTTGTCGATCTCGACGCCTTTTTTGCCGATCACGATTCCCGGACGCGCGGTATAGATATTCACCTTGGCCTTGTTGGCCATCCGTTCGATCTCGATCTTCGAGATACCCGCATGGTAGAGGCGGCGCTTGATAAACTCGCGCAGCTTGATGTCCTCGTGGAGCAGCGCGGTGTAGTCGTGACTCGAAAACCAGCGCGAGTCCCAGCCCTCGATAATTCCGAGCCTAAGCCCGCGCGGATGTGATTTCTGGCCCATCGATAGTCCTCAGATAGCGCGCTCGTCCACGATCACCGTCAGATGGCTGGTGCGCTTGAGAATCGGCGTTGCATGCATGTGGGCGCGAGGAAGCGAACGCTTCAAAGTCGGCCCGGTCTCGGCAGTCGCCCGTTTTACGAACAGCTTGTCCTCGTCCACGTTTTGCTGGTCGCGCGCATTGGCCACCGCCGACAGAAGCGTCTTCGAGACGAACTTCGCACCCTTCTTGGGCGTGAACTCCAGAATCGACAGCGCCTGTCCTACCGGCTTGCCAACGACCAGATCGCACACCAACTTCAGCTTGCGCGGAGAAATTCTGATGTACCGGTGACGCGATAACGCTTCCATGATTGTTGCTCGTCTTCTATTTCGACGTGCGCTCTAGGCGCCCGCCTTTGCCGCTGCCGGCGGTGCTGCGGGCGCAGATTGCTTGACCTCGCCCTTGCGGTCGCCCGCATGGCCGTGGAAAGTCCGCGTGCCGGAAAATTCGCCCAGCTTGTGCCCGACCATGTTCTCCGTGCAGTACACCGGGATGAACTTGTGGCCGTTATGGACCGCGAACGTTAGCCCCACCATCTCGGGCAGGATCATCGACCGGCGCGACCAGGTGCGGATAATCCGCTTGTCACCCGCCGCTGCGGCCGCTTCAGCCTTCTTTTTCAGATGCCCGTCGATGAACGGGCCCTTCTTTACCGATCGTGCCATGGCTTACGAATGCTTCCCGCGCGGCCGGCGGCTTACGATCCACCGATCCGACGGCTTCTTTTTACGCGTCTTGTAACCCTTGGCCGGTTGCCCCCACGGCGACTGGGGATGATTCCCCTTCGAGCGGCCTTCGCCGCCGCCGTGCGGATGATCGACCGGATTCATCGCAACTCCGCGGACGTGTCCGCGTTTGCCGAGCCATCTGGAGCGCCCGGCCTTGCCAATCGAAATATTTTCGTGGTCGAGATTTCCGACCTGTCCAATACTGGCGCGGCATTCCACCTGCACCATCCGCTGCTCGCCCGAAGGCAGCTTGAGCAGCGCGAACTTGCCTTCCTTGGCCATCAACTGCGCCGCCGTTCCCGCGCCGCGCACCAGTTGCGCGCCCGCGCCCGGCTTGAGTTCTATGCCATGCACCATCGTGCCGAGCGGGATGTTGCGCAGCGCCAACGCGTTGCCCGGCTTGATATCGGCCTGCGGCCCCGACTCGACCCTGTCGCCTTGTTTGAGGCCCTCGGGAGCCAGGATGTAGCGTTTATCGCCGTCGGCGTAGTGCAGCAACGCGATATTGGCCGAGCGGTTCGGATCGTACTCGAGCGCCGCGACGACGGCCGGCACGCCGTCATGGTTGCGTTTGAAATCAATCAGCCGCAGGCGGCGCTTATGCCCGCCGCCGCGATGGCGCATGGTCATGCGCCCGCGGTTGTTGCGGCCGCCCGAATGCTTGAGCGGCGCCAGCAGACGCTTCTCGGGCGGCTTGGTCG
>JBARDN010000186.1:0-20100 GCA_049795175.1 Binataceae bacterium (SeqCode)
CTTCGACGGGAGCGCGGCGCGTCAGTCCAGCGCGGACTCGGGCGCGGGTTCACCTGGATCCGATCGTGGCACCCGGATACCTGAGACTAACTCGTTTCGAAATCGTTATGTGGTGTGTGTAAGGCCACTGCAACGTAAATCTCAAGCAGAGCTTGACGGAGAGGGTCAGTCTCCTCAACGTATCTCAGCTCCATGTTGCGTATGCGAACCTTCGCACGCAGGAAGGCTTCGGCGAACTGTGGATCTAAAAGTAGGGACGCTCGCGAACCCGCCTCAGTATAGCTGGCAACGATTTTGCCAGTTTCCGTTCGGGCCAATCTGAACGCAAAGACCGCTTGATTGTGTTGGGCCGCATCGATCGAGTGCTGTCGCATTCGCTGTCGGAAATGGTTGGTCCTGCCGACGTACAGCCATGTTCCCTTCTCGCTGAAGAGATAAATGCATTTCTCGGGTAAGGGATTACGCAGGTCGGAAATCCTGACCGGAGCCATGTTGACGAGCCGTTCAAACGATGATTGGAGCGTCTCGACATACTTGGCAAAGGATTCATTCATGTGTTTCGGACCCCAGCCGTGACCACCAGATCACGTCATACTACTCTCTAACGACCCTTTCGATTCCTGAAGAGATTTTCTGTGCGTCACGCGAGGGCGGATTCCGTAGCGGGATCGCCGGCGATGCGGCTGTGCCACATCGTGCGAGGCTCGCGCATGTCCCATGGCGTGGCTTGATGCAATAGGCAGCGGTTGTCCCATACTAATGCGTCGCCTGAGGTCCATTGGTGATGATAGATGCGCGGGGGTTGGCAGGCGAAGTCCACGAGCTCTTGCAGCAGGCGCTCGGATTCGGCGGGGGCCAGGTTCGGTATGCCGTAGGCGTGGCGGCCTATCACCAGCGCCTTTCTGCCCCCCTCGGTCCGAAGGGACCAGGGTTCGCCGTTGTCAGGTGATGCGCTGAGCCTGTCCACGTACCCCCCCCAATCCATTACCACCTGAGGCGCGGCGCGCAGTATAAATGACGTTGGCCGTGGCGCCGGGAGCGTCCGGCCGTGCGCGAAAACTATCAGACCGTTTAAGGAGTTGGCTGCCGTTATGATGACAGGAGAGCAATACAAGAAATCGCTCGACGATAACCGTGAGACTTTTTTCGAGGGCGAGCGGGTGCGCGATTTGGTGGGACATCCGGTGCTGGGTCCGTGCGTGTCGCGAGTCGCGGCGGGTTACGACCGATGGTATTCGCCCAAGCCCGGCGCGGTCAGCCCCCTGATGTCGATTCCGCACTCGGCCGAGGAGCTGAAGGAGCGCATCCCGCTTCAGCACGAATCGGACATCGTGTCGGCCGTCACCTATCAATCGATCATGACTCTGACCACCGCCGCCACGCGAATTGCGGATGCGCTGCCGGAAAACGCCGACCGTATCCAACACTACGTTCAGGGTGCGCAGCGCCGCGACGTCCGGATCGTCGAGTGCATCACCGACGCCAAGGGCGATCGCAGCCGCCCTCCCGGCAAGCAGGACGATCCCGACGCGTACACGCACGTGGTCGATCGCCGCAAGGACGGCGTGGTGATTCGCGGCGCCAAGCTGCACATCACCGGCGCGTCGCTCAGCCACGAGCTGATGACGATCCCGACCAAGGCGATGAAGCCCGGTGAGGAATCCTACGCGATCGCGTGCGTGGTGCCGGTCAATGCGCCCGGCGTGAAGATTGTCAATACGACTTTTGCGCCGCGTCATCCGGACCTGCGCGACTTTCCGATTTCCTCAATTACTCACATGCCCGAAGGATTCGTGATCTTCGACGACGTATTCGTGCCGAACGAGCGGGTCTTTCTCGATGGTGAAGTGAAATACGCGGCGATTTTCGCGCATTCGCTGGGCCTGTGGGAGCGGCTGGGCGGCCTGTCCGCGATGGCGGAAGAAGCCGATCAACTGGTTGGGTTCGCCCAGCTAATCGCCGAGGCGAACGGCCTGGCGGGCGAGAGCCACATCAAGGAGAAAATCTCCGAGATGATCATCCATGCAACCCTGGTGCGCGCCTCGCTCGAAGCCGCCGTCGCGAATTGCCAGGTCACGTCCGAAGGCGCGTTCCCCGACGAGCTTTACACTAACGCGGGCAAGTATCATGCGGCGGCAAATTACAACGTGATGGTGCGTCATCTGCACGACATCTCGGGCGGTTCGATTCTGACCGCGCCGGGAATCGCGGACTTCGATAACGAAGTGACAGGTCCGCTCCTGCGCAAGTACATGGGAACGATGACCGGGGTGGACGGCGAGTATCGCGCGCGCCTCTTTCATGCGATTCGCGACCTGACCGCCGACGCATACGGGGGATGGAAGGCGGTGACCAATGTGCAGGCGGGCGGCGGACTTTACGCGCAGCGTATCGTCACGCGCAAATACTACGATTTGAAGAGCGCAAAGGAGAAGGCGCTGCACATAGCGGGAATAAAAACGCCGGGCCAATAACATCGGAAGCCTCGATTATTGGCGCCAGCAACCCGCGCGCGATTTTTCTTGAGCCGCCGCGTCTTTGGATAGCCGGAATGCCTGCGATCTTCGCCAGGGCGCTTATCCTTGGCTTCGCTTTTGCCGAGGCGGATTTCTTCTTTCCTGCGTATGGGCAGCGTCAGTAGGTTGCCTCCACGGACCGGAGTCAGGGGAGCGTGTTGGGAGGCGTAAGACACCAGGCCGACTGCGGGTTAATCACCTGCTGCCCATCGACGGTAGCTTGGGTCAGCCACGCCACGACCTGGACGTTGTAGGTGTCGCTGTTAAAGGTCTGAAACGTCAGCGGCCAAGTCGCCGACGTCTGCCCCGGGGGGATCGTGATCGTGAAGGGCGGAGCGCCGTTGTTGATTACGCTGTTGCCGGGATTGAACGAGGTGGTGTTGCCCTGGCACGCCTCGTTCGCGGGAAGCGTCAGCATCTGTTGTTGCGGTTGAATCACGTATGTGAGGTTGACCGTGGTTCCCGGACTGGGCGCGGGCTGGGGCAAAGTCACCTGTCCTGTGACTGTGGCGTATGGCGACCCGGGATTTTGCGTAAACTCACCGAACGACAGCGTCCAGGGCGCCTCAGCCGGCGGCTGCAAGCCCGGCGCGGCGAAATTGAGATTGAATATCTGATAGAGCCTGGTCTGTCCGTAGCCGGTAAACACTGAATCTGGGGACGGCTTGATCGGATCTCGCGTTCCGGAGGTCAACTCCAGAATCTCGCCCGAGTCGATCACGGCGTCACTGACGAGTTGAACAAGTTGCGGCGGAACCAGTGTCCCGGTGCCGGTGGACCAGACCGTCTCTGATTGGTTGGTCATATTGCTCGTCTGGAGATTGTTGAATTGTGGGTACTGGCCGCTTGGCGGGTAATAATTGAAGGGTGCAACGAACTGACTATTGATTTGGTTGTTGTTCGGTGGAAGCTGAAGGAGATTCTGATACAATTCCGCCGCCGTGACCTCGCTTCCGCCGTAGGCGTCAAATTCGTAAGACACGAAATTGTTGCTGACCTCCGAGGTGGATTTACTTTCCCAGTCCTGAAAGGAAACCGTGCGCGCCTGCCCCCAGGTCCACGAGTCACTCCAGTTTGCTCCGATCGTTCCGAGAGGATTGCCGTTTTGGACGCCGCTGGTCACGGAGAGCCCCACCGTCTCGGTGTGTGACTGCGAGGTGGTCAACTGGGTGACGTTGTTGGTCGCCTCGGGCAAATTTTCGGTTACGCCCATAGTAGAGGCGTCGAGCAGGAGTTGCAGGGTTAATTGGAAGTCGCTGTTGAAGCCAAGCGTGGAGTACACGGGCCAGGTGCCGTTCCAATTTGACCCGGTAATAGCATATTGAGTGGTAGCAAGACTGGTTGCGAGGGGATTGGGAGGAGCGACCAGCAAGTATTGCCGGGCGATGATCTTGTGCTGGTAGGTGCTTGGCGAGTTGCCCTCCAAAATCGCGTAGAGCGAGGTCTCGAACGTCCCGCCGATGCCATCCGTGCTGAAATCCGGTGGCTGCGTACCGCTGGGACCCCATGCGGTACCGTACGGGGCGGGCTGGCCGTTGAGCACCGAGTCCTGCGTGACAGTGAATGGTTTAACATCGTCGAAATACAATACCGCCTGACCCATCCCGACGACGGCCGGGTCGATATTGCCAGGCGCCATCGTCATCGCGATCAACTGCTGAAGCCAGGTACCGCTGTCCTGCCCCAACTGCGCAGGGGTGGGAATCAGCGGCAGAAGCGGTTGCTCGCTCGGCGGCGCCGCTTGCACCCGCACCGGAAAATCAATCTGCACAAGTTGTTGCGCCACGCCGTCCTTGTCGTGACGGAGCACAAAGCCCACGGCCGGCGAGGGTTGCAAGAGGCCTTGCGCGTGCGCCCAGACAACGCCCGAGAGGCCCGTGCTGAGGTGATCCTCGGTGTCGTTGAGAATCACCACGGCTTTTCCCGCGCGCAGGAAATTTCCTGGCCCAGGGTTGGCCTTTAGCTGCATCGGCGTGGTGTTGTTGCCATCGAAGATGATCATGGCGTAGGAGGTCGGATCTTCTTCGCCTGTGCCCGGAACAGTTTGGTATTGACTCTGGATCGCCTGAAGAACGATGCCAGCGCCATTGCCCACAATGAGTGCCTGCGCCGACGCGGGCGAGGTCGACGGGGAAGAACTCGAACCACTATCGGTACCGCAACCCCCGCAACACAACAGCAGCCCACCGAGAAACGCGAACCCATACTGACGGAATGTGTTTCTTACGCGCCCACTCAAACTTCTCATCCGATTCCCCGCGATGTTACTAGCCCTGCTGTGGCTGCGCTCCGTGCTCAAGACGCCGTTGCCCAGCCACCTTACGATCTCCAGGTAGGACTCGGTCGCGAGCCCCCCCACCAAATCTTCCTCGCTCATCTTTGACGAGTTCGGTGCCGGAGGATCAGCTATTTCCGCTTTTACCCCCTTGAGCCGATCCGATGTGTTGGCTTCCGTTACCAAAACGGCTGCCGCTCGTTGACCTCGCGATGCTCCGTCGGCTGGCGCTACCCTTAGTAACAACCGCTTGACGTGCTTGTAGTTCTATAATCCTACAGCTTGCTAACACGTCGATTTAAAAAGCACAATCTTCGGTAAGAGTGCGACCTCGGAGATTTCCGAGCGTCGTGCTTGCTAGCGTCACTCCTTGTAGCCGCGAAATCAGCGCTTGCGCTGCTTGCGCAGGAACTTTCTGAACCGACCAGAACGTTTCGAAGATCCAGGCGAGTTGCCGGGCCGGCGAGTCATGCCAGCGCGGATTCCGTGGCGGGATCGCCCGCGATGCGGCTATGCCACATTGTGCGAGGCTCGCGCATGTCCCACGGCGTCGCTTGATGCAGTAGGCAGCGGTTGTCCCATACTACTGCGTCGCCTTTGGTCCATTGGTGATGGTAGATGCGCGGGGGTTGGCAGGCGAAATCCACCAGCTCTTGCAGCAGGCGCTCGGATTCGGTGGGGTCCAGATTCGGGATGCCGTAGGCGTGGCGGCCTATCACTAACGACTTGCGGCCGGTCTCGGGATGGACTTTTACAATCGGACGCAGCGGAACGGGCCCGTCGTGGAAGCCGTAGCCGCTGTAGTCGCTGCCCGGCTTCGGCTTGTGTCCGATTTTCCCCTGACTGTAGCGGAGCGAATGGTACGCCGCGAGATGCTCGATCTTCGCGCGCATCGCATCATCGAGCGCGTCATAAGCGGCCCGCATGTCGGCCCATCCGGTCGCTCCTCCTGACTTCGGCACTACGTCCGCGGTGAACACTGCGCCTTTGGCCTGAACGGGCATGTAGGTGCTGTCGCAATGCCATCCCATGTTGCCCTTGAGAATCTTCAAGACGTCGTTGTCCTGATCGACGATCAGCGTGCCGTCGGGCTTGACGTTGCTGAGCGCCGCGATCGCGAACTCGAGCGATCCGAAGCGCTTGGCGAAGGCGACTTGCTCGTCGCGGCTCAGATGCTGTTCCGGAAAAATCAGGAGCGCGTACTCGAGCCAAGCAGCATGGAGATCATTCCACACAGCATCGGCGAGGGCGGCGAGCTTCACGCCCGTCACTACGGCGCCAAAGGTGGCGTTTAGAGGCTGGATATCGAATGCGCGTGCCACGGTTGCCCTCCGGTCGATTTCGATCGCATGGCGCTGCTGCGCGGCAGTATCAAGACTATCGAATCCACTCCGGACTAATCAAACCCAGTCTTGCGTGAGATGGGAGCTTCGACGAGTATCCGTCGCCCGATAAAATGCGAAAGGCGGGCCGGAATATACCGGTCCGCCCTCGGTTGAGAAACTACGCGATTTTTACGGATCAGCGTCGAGGTTTTACTTCGGCTTGCCGCAGCAATCCTTGTAGGCCTTGCCGGATCCGCACGGACATTTATCGTTTGGTTGGGGCATATGAACTGATACCTCCGTTCGTTGGATACCTCTATCTTCTGGCGATAGCAGGCGATGGTCAACAAAAAACTTCGCCTCAATCTTGGTCTCGACCGCCGGTTCTGTGAAGATGAGCAAGCGTGCGGGGGAATCCAGTTTGCGCGATCAGCCAGGGCCGCTCACTTCTCTAGAGAGGGTTAATATCGCGGTCGCGATGACGTGGGCGGGCGGCTTTGTCGATCTGGTCGGCTTCGTATCGCTTTATGGGCTCTATACCGCGAACATGACTGGAAACACGGTCGGGATGGCGCGGCATCTTTCGGATCTGCAATGGGCCGGCGTGGTGCGGCGCGGATGGCCGATCGTGACGTTTGTTTTCGGCCTGTTGCTCGGCGCGTTTATCTACGAGGCGGAGGAGCGCCGCAAGATCAAGGTCCCTTTTTCACCGGCAATCGGCCTCGAGGCGCTGCTGATCGCGATTTTCATCGCGGCCGGAATCGGAAGCGGTTTCAGTGCGAATATCCCGCCGCAGCCGGCCGGCAAGTTCTTTCTGATGGTCGCGCTGCTGGCGATCCCGATGGGAATCCAGAATGTGGTCATCAGAAAAGTTGGCGGAATGAATGTCTATACGACGTTCGTTACCGGAACGTTAGTGAAATTCGCCGAAAATTTCGCGGAATACTTGTTCTGGCTGCGCGATCGAACCCATCACCGTTTTCGCAGCCGGATCCTGATAGTGCTCAGGGTTTCGCCTCGCACAGCTTCCTTCCAGCGCGCCGCGCTGACTCTGGGTTTGTGGACGACTTATCTGGCGGGCGCGGTCTGCGGCGGTATTTCTATCCAGCGGTGGGCGCTGCTGGGAATGATTGGTCCGTTCCTGCTGCTGTTTTCAATCGCCCTGTACGGCGCTTTCCGTCCATTCCTGCCGCTATCGAACGACGAGTGGTGAGCTTCACCGCGCCGAATCGCCGAGTCGTTGGCCTGGAGTCGAGCGAAGATATTTACTGCAAAAGCTCGTCTCAGGACGTAAGATGGATTTGGTCCCCGCGCTGCTTGATTTTGTGTCCGAGGGGGCTTGCGCAGGCTTACGGGACCGGGCGGTAGTTCCCGGCCAATCGCAACCGGGCGCCTAACGATCGCATCTTTTGATACGTGCGTGCGACGCTCGTGGCGGGACGCCATCGTTGCGTCTTTTTGTCCGTCCAAGACTTAGATGAAACGACGTGAAATGACACGGCCAGTGGATCACTCGGCGCTCGTTCATTTTGAGAGGCGCGTGTGAACCTGGTGTTCCTTCGGGCAGTGAAGGCTCCCTCCGCCGTTTTTACCGCCAACGCCGACGCGCCGATCCTCGCGGAACTGTTCGGCATCGAGCGCCTGGAACAGCACGCCGAGAGCCTTGCCGCGGCGCAACCGGTCACGATGAATCCGAAGACCGGCCGGCGGCTGGCGACGCGGCTGCGCGACAACGGCCGCGTCTTGCTGGCCGCCTACCGCAGCATCGCCGCCGCGATTCGCGAGGAACGCGCCATCACGCCCGCTGCAGAATGGCTGGTGGACAACTTCCATGTGGTCGAGGAACAGATTCGAGAAATCCGCGACGACCTTCCGCGCGGCTACTATCGCCAACTGCCGAAACTCGCCGACGGTCCGCTCGAGGGCTATCCGCGTGTTTTCGGGATCGCGTGGGCCTTTGTCGCGCACACCGACAGCCGGTTCGATCCGCAGATGCTCGCCAAATTTGTGCAGGCCTATCAGCGCGTGCAGCCGCTCGCGATCGGTGAGCTCTGGGCGGTGGCGATCACGCTCAGAATCGTGCTGGTGGAAAATCTGCGGCGGTCGGCAGATCGAATCGTAAATAGCCGCGCGGCTCGTCAGCATGCCGATGTCCTTGCGAACCGGCTGCTCGGAATCGGTGGACACAAGGCAGAGTCCGCTGAAAACGTCCTCAAGGGTCTGGATCAGATGCGTCTGCCGCAGGCCTTTGCGGTGCAACTGGTGCAGCGCCTGCGCGATCAGGATCCCAAAGTTACTCCCGCGCTTTTGTGGCTCGACCGGCGGCTGCTCGCGCAGGGGACGACCGCCGACGAAAGCGTGAACAAGGAGCATCACGAGCAAGGCGCAATGAACGTGACCGTGCGCAACGTGATCATGAGCATGCGCTTCATGTCCGCGGTTGATTGGGCCGACTTTTTCGAGAGCGTCAGCCAGGTGGACGCGGTCCTGCGGGCGAACAGCAACTTCGCCGCGATGGACTTCCCGACCCGCGATCTCTATCGCCACGCGATCGAGGAACTGGCTCGCGGTACCCGCCGCACCGAGATCGAAATCGCGCAGCTCGCGATCGAGGCGGGCAAGCGTGCCGCTCCCGAAGGCTCGGGCCGCGGGGCCGCAACGGTTCGCCGCGAGCAGGATCCCGGCTACTACCTGGTTTCGGCCGGACGCAAATCGCTCGAGAAAGAAATCGGATTTCGTGCGCCCTTGCGCGAACGGATCGCGCACGCGAACGCGGCTGCCGGGCTTTTGGATTACCTTGGAACGATCGCGACGATCACCGCGATCATCGTTATCCTGCTTTCATACGCGCTCCGGGAGTCCGGCATCAGCGGATGGACCGGAATCATTCTCGGAATCCTCGCGATACTTCCCGCCGCGGAGGTTGCGGTCGCGTTGGTGAACCGCGCGGTTTCGATCTTTATCGGCCCGACTCCATTGCCCGGCCTTGAACTTCACGACGGAGTGCCGGCCGCACTGCGCACGATGCTGGCGGTGCCGACGCTTTTGACCACTCAGGCGGAGATCGAGGAGCAGGTCGAACGCCTGGAGGTCCATTATCTGGCGAGTCAGGACGGCGATCTTCGCTTCGCCTTGCTCTCGGACTGGACCGATTACACGGCTGAGACTGCGCCGGGTGACGAGGAGCTTCTGGGAGCCGCCGCCGAAGCAATCGCGCGTTTGAATGATCGCCACGGACCCGCGCCGGACGGCGAAAGATTTCTTCTGCTCCATCGCCGGCGCACCTGGAATGCGGCGCAGGGAAAATGGATGGGGTGGGAGCGAAAACGCGGAAAGCTCCACGAACTCAATCGCCTGCTTCGCGGCGCGACCGACACGACCTTCATCGCAATCGGCGGCCAAGCTCCGGTCGTGCCTGCTGGGGTCCGCTATGTGATCACTTTAGATTCTGACACGCGCCTGCCACGCGGCGCCGCCAAGCGAATGGTCGGCAAGATGGCGCACGCGCTCAACGGTCCGCAGTTCGACCCCGATTGCGGCCGCGTGGTGGCGGGTTACGGGGTGCTGCAGCCGCGAGTCACGCCTTCGCTGCCAACGGGGCGCGACGGATCGATCTTTCAGCGAATTTTTTCCAGCGCCAGCGGTATCGATCCATACGCGTTCGCCGTTTCCGACGTGTACCAGGATCTGTTCGGCGAAGGATCGTTCAGCGGAAAGGGAATTTACGACGTCGATATTTTCGAAGCCGCGATGAACCGCCGCGTTCCGGATAACACCCTGCTCAGCCACGACCTGCTCGAGGGAATTTTCGCGCGGGCAGGATTGGCTTCCGACATCGAAGTGGTCGAGGAATTTCCCCCGCGGTATGACGTCGCCGCGGCACGGCAGCATCGATGGGCTCGCGGCGACTGGCAATTGTTTCCCTGGATTTTCGCCCACGGGTACGAACCAAGGCCGAGACGCCGGGTTACGACGCCTTTGCGGCATCGGCGTGCGATACCGCTAGTCGGGCGCTGGAAAATGATCGACAACCTGCGCCGCACATTGTCGGCGCCGGCAACCTACGTCGCCCTGATCGCGGGATGGACTCTCGCGCCGGTCGCCGCCGTCATCTGGACTGGGTTCGTTCTGGCGACGATTGCGACGCCGGCGATGCTCCCGGTGCTGGCGGGGCTGGTGCCGCGACGCCTGGGCTTTTCCAAGCGAACATACCTGCGCGCGGTGGGCGCCGATCTGTCGACGGCCGCGCAGCATATCGCGATGCAGGTTACGTTGCTCGCTCATCAGGCTTGGCTCATGACCGACGCGATCGCGCGAACGCTCTTCAGGCTATTCGCCAGCCGGCGCAGGATGCTCGAGTGGAAAACTGCCGCGCAGGCGAAATTCGCGCGCCGCCTCGATCTTCGCGGTTTCTATCGCAGCATGGCCGGCGGCGTCGCGCTGGGTGCCGCGGCTGCAGCAATTGCCGCGGTCGCAGGACGCGGCGGCGGTTTGATCGCGGCTCCGTTTGCGATCCTGTGGATGCTCTCGCCGGCGGTCGCGCGATGGACCAGCCGGCCGCCGCGATTGCAGGGGCTGAAACCGCTGCCGGCCGCCGACGCGATTGCGTTGAGACTGGCTGCGCGCCGCACCTGGCGCTTCTTCGAAACATTTGTGACGGCGGAAGATCACATGCTTCCACCCGACAACTTCCAGGAAGATCCGAAACCCGTGCTGGCGCATCGGACCTCGCCGACCAACCTCGGCTTGTACCTTCTGTCGGTGGTGGCAGCGCACGATTTCGGCTGGCTCGGGACGCACACGACAGTGGAGCGGATCGAAGCCACCGTGGAGACGATGACCCGGCTCGAACTTTTTCGCGGACATTTTTACAATTGGTACGAGACGCGCGATCTGCGTCCGCTGGAGCCGAAGTACGTTTCTTCGGTGGACAGCGGGAACCTGGCCGGCCATCTGATCGCGTTTGGAAACGCCTGCCGCGAGATGATCGAGCGCCCGATCGTGGGTTCGTCGTGGCGGTCCGGGATTGAAGATAGCGTCGCGCTCGCTCGCGAGTCGCTTCCCGCACTCGCCGGCGATCTGCGCACTTCCAGTGTCACTCCGAAACAGCTTGACGAAGCGCTCGCTTCGCTCTCCGCGATGCTCCAGCCGCAACCGCAAACGCCGGCAGGCGTGGCGGCACAGTTGGCGGAAACGGCGAGCCAGGCCGACTCGGTCATCGACATCGCGCAGACACTGACGACTGAACGCGGTGACAGCGCCGGTGCGGGGTTGCTGGCTTGGGCGAACGCGATCCGCACCTGTATCAATAGCCATCAGCGCGAGGTCGAACTGCTTGTGCCGTGGGCAATCGCGCCGTTTGTGGAGACCTCGCCCATCTCGAAAAATGCCGGTGAAAATTTTCCAGAAGACCTGTTCGGCTCCATCTTTGAAACGATCCCGAGCCTGGGCGAGTTGCCTGACCGCTGCGCGCAGGCGCTAGAGATCCTCGCGTCGTACAAAGCGGAGCTCGCGGCGAAACCCGACACGACCGCCGAATCGCTCGCGGAAATCGACCTGATTGCAGCCGCGCTCGCCCATTCGTCGGTCGCAGCCCGAGCGCTGGAGCGAAGACTTACGGCGCTGATCACGACCGTGGCAGACATCTTCGACGCAATGAAATTCGATTTTCTGTTCGACCACGCGCGTCATCTATTTTCGATCGGATACCGCGTCGCCGACGGCAGTCTCGACTCCAACTGCTATGACCTGCTCGCCTCCGAAGCGCGGCTGGCAAGCTTCGTCGCGATCGCCAAAGGGGACGTGTCGGCGCGCCACTGGTTTCGCCTCGGGCGCGGCATGACTCCGGTGGATCGGGGTTCGGCGCTGATCTCGTGGTCGGGCTCGATGTTCGAGTACCTGATGCCGTCGCTGGTGATGCGCGCGCCGATGGGAAGCTTGCTCGAACAAACCAACCGGATGGTGGTGCGGCGGCAGATGGAATATGGCGCGCAGCTCGGGGTGCCGTGGGGCATCTCGGAATCCGCATACAACGCGAGAGATCTCGAACTGACCTATCAGTACTCGAACTTCGGGGTGCCCGGCTTGGGACTGAAGCGTGGACTGCGGGAGAACGCCGTCATCGCGCCGTACGCAACCGCACTGGCGGCGATGGTCGATGCGGAAGCGGCAGCGCGGAATTTCTCGCGGCTTCGTACTGCGGGCGGACTCGGCCGATTCGGCTGGTACGAGGCGCTGGACTATACGCCGTCGCGAGTTCCGGAGGGTGAGGGGGTTGCGATCGTACGGGCCTATATGGCGCATCATCAGGGGATGACGCTGGTCGCGATCGCCGACGCGTTGCTGAGGGGAGTGATGTGCACGCGCTTTCACGCCGACCCGATCATCCAGGCGACGGAGCTCCTGCTTCAGGAACGAACTCCGCGCGACGTCGCTGTCGCCCGGCCGCGCGCCGAAGAGGTCAACGCCGACGCCAATCTTCGCGAGATTACTCCGCCCACGATCCGGCGGTTTCATTCGCCGCATGACCTGATCCCGCGCACGCATCTGCTGTCCAACGGCAGGTACACCGTGATGATCACGGCGGCCGGCTCGGGCTTCAGCCGATGGCGTGACCTCTCGGTCACGCGATGGCGCGAGGATGTGACCTGCGACTCGTGGGGATCGTACATTTTTCTGCGCGACGTCCAGAGCGCCAAAGTCTGGTCGGCGGGTTACCAGCCGAGCGGCGTCGAGGCAGACAGTTACGAAGTCGAGTTTTCGGAAGATCGAGCCGAGATTGTAAGACGCGACGGGACGATCAGAACGACGCTCGAGGTGGCCGTCTCGCCCGAAGATGACGCCGAGGTGCGCCGCGTTTCGATCTCGAATCTCGGCAGCCGCGCCCGCGAGATCGAGCTGACCTCGTATGCCGAACTCGTGCTGGCGCCAGACGCCGCCGACGCCGCTCATCCGGCGTTTTCCAAGATGTTCGTGCAGACCGAGTTCGAGGTCGAGGTTGGCGCTCTTCTGGCCATGCGGCGGCCGCGCTCTTCAGCCGACCCGCACATTTGGGCGGCGCATATCGCGGTGGTCGAAGGCGAATCCGCCAGCGGCTTACAGTTCGAGACCGATCGCGCGCGGTTCCTGGGGCGCGGACGCGCCACCCGCACGCCGGTCTCTGTGATCGACGGGCGGCCGCTCTCCAATACGATCGGTACTGTCCTCGATCCGATTTTCAGTCTTCGCCGCAGCGTACGAATTCCGGCGGGCGCAACCGCGCGGGTGGCGTTCTGGACCATGGTTGCGCCGACGCGAGCGCAGGTCCTCGACCTGGTGGATAAGCATCAGGACCCTTCCGCGTTTGAACGAGCGGTGACGCTGGCCTGGACCCAGGCGCAGGTCCAGCTTCATCATCTGGGCGTCGGTCCCGACGAAGCGCATCTGTTCCAGCGTCTGGCTAATCGCGTGTTCTACTCGGACCCAACGCTGCGCCCCTCGCCGGAAGTACTGAAGCGGAGTGAGGGCGGACAATCGCAGCTGTGGCCGAGCGGAATCTCCGGCGATCTCCCGATCGTGCTGGTTCGGATCGACGAAGCCGAAGATCTGGAGATCGTTCGTGAGCTGGTGCGCGCCCACGATTACTGGCGCATGAAACATTTCGACGCCGATCTCGTGATTATGAATGAGCGGCCGCCTTCCTACGATCAGGATTTGCAGAGCGGCGTCGATGCTCTGGTGCGTGCGAGCCAGGTGCGGCCGTCCGGCGACGGAGCCGCGCGCGGAAAAGTGTTCGTGCTGCGCGCCGACCTGGTTTCGGCCGAAGTGCGAAATCTCCTTCCAGCCGTGGCGCGGGCAGTGTTGCTCAGCCGGCGCGGCACTCTCTCTGCGCAACTCAAACGCCTCGAGATGATCCTGCCGGCAGCCACGCCGCCGCCGCGCCGCGCGCCGATGGTCCGTCAGACCGGCGTCTCGCCGCCGCGGCCCGCGCTCGAGTTTTTCAACGGCCTTGGTGGCTTTGGCGCCGACGGGCGGGAGTATGTGACGATTCTCGGCGAGGGACAATGGACGCCGGCGCCATGGATCAACGTGATCACCAATCCCTCGTTCGGATTCCAGGTCTCGGCCGAAGGTGCGGGCTACACCTGGTCGATCAATAGCAAAGAAAACCAAATCACAGAGTGGTCGAACGACCCGGTCGGCGACCATCCCGGCGAAGTCATCTACGTTCGCGACGAAGACACCAATGAGCTCTGGGGTCCGACCGCATTGCCGATTCGGGAGGAGGCGGCGCCCTACTCGGTCCGCCACGGCCACGGCTACAGCATCTTCGAGCACACGTCGCACGGCGTATCGCTCGAGCTCGAGCAGTACGTGCCGATTGATGACTCGATCAAAATCTCGCGCCTGAGAATCCGCAATTTACAAGCGCGTTCGCGGCGGCTCGCCGTCACTGCTTATGTCGAATGGGTGCTCGGGACGTCGCGCGGCGCGTCGGCGCCGTTCGTCGTGACCGAGATCGATTCCGGCAGCCACGCGATGTTCGCACGGAAATTCTACAGCATCGAATACGGCACGCGCGTGGCATTCGCAGATCTGGGCGGCGCTCAACTCTCATGGACCGGCGACCGCACCGAGTTTCTCGGCCGCAACGGGAGTCTCGACAATCCGGCAGCGCTTGCGGGTGCCGCGCCGCTGTCCAATCGAGTAGGCGCAGCGCTTGATCCATGCGGCGCGCTGCAGACTCGCGTCGAGCTGAAACCCAATGGAACAACCGAAGTAGTATTCTTCCTCGGCGAGGCGGCAACCAGGGCCGACGCGATATCCATAATCACAAAATATCGCGCCGCCGATCTCGACGCGATCCGCGCCGCGGCGACACGGCTGTGGGACGACGTCCTCGGTACGGTTCAGGTTAAGACGCCCGATCGCTCGGTCGACATCATGCTGAACCGCTGGCTGCTGTATCAAACGCTCGCGTGCCGAGTGTGGGCGCGCTCCGCATTCTACCAGGCCAGCGGCGCGTACGGCTTTCGCGATCAGCTTCAGGACGTGATGGCGCTGGCGGTATCGCGACCGGCGATCATGAAGGAACATTTGCTGCGCGCAGCATCGCGGCAGTTCACCGCGGGCGATGTGCAGCATTGGTGGCTCCCGCCGTCGGGTCAGGGCGTACGCACGCGAATCTCTGACAATCGTATATGGCTGCCGTATGCCACTGCTCACTACCTCGAAGTTACTAAAGATCGCGCCATCCTCGGCGAGACGGTTCCGTTCCTCGATGGTCCCGCTCTGCGCGCTGGTGAAGACGAGGCGTATTTTTTGCCAACGATTTCCGATGAGCGCGCTTCTCTTTACGAACACTGCGCGCGCGCTCTCGACGTCAGCCTCGCGGTCGGAAGCCACGGACTGCCGCTGATCGGTTCGGGAGATTGGAACGACGGCATGAACCGAGTCGGCGACGCCGGCCGCGGCGAGAGCATCTGGCTCGGCTGGTTCCTGTTCGACGCGCTGTCCTCATTCGCGCAGATAGCGCAGGAACGAGGAGATCAGTCCCGGGCAACGACCTGGCGGCATCATGCCGCCGAGTTGCGCGCCGCTCTCGAGCGCGAGGGATGGGACGGCGGTTGGTATCGGCGCGCTTACTTCGACGACGGAACGCCACTCGGTTCCGCGTCGAGTCTCGAATGCCGCATCGACTCGATCGCACAATCATGGGGAGTCATTTCAGGCGCGGCGGATCCGGCGCGTGCTGCAGTCGCGATGGCCGCCGTCGATGAATACCTGGTTGGACGTGAAGGCGGTTTGGTTTTGCTATTCACGCCGCCGTTTGATCACACTCCACTGGATCCGGGATATATCAAGGGATATCCGCCGGGTCTTCGGGAAAATGGCGGGCAATACACACAAGCTGCACTATGGTCAGTCATCGGCTTCGCGATGCTCGGTGACGGAGATAAAGCCGCTGAATTATTCTCGATCTTGAATCCGATCAATCACTCAAACACGCGCGCGAGCATGCATCGCTACAAGGTGGAACCCTATGCCGTTTGCGCCGACGTATACTCGACGTCTCCGAACTCGGGGCGGGGCGGGTGGACGTGGTACACTGGTTCGGCCGGGTGGATGTACCGCACCGGCCTCGAGTGGATACTCGGCTTTCGTCTCCAGGGTGAAACGCTCTTACTGGATCCGTGTATTCCGAGTAGCTGGCGAAGCTACGAGATCACTTTCAAATATCACTCCGCACGTTACGAGATCGCCGTCGAGAACCCGCGTCGAGTCAGTCGTGGAGTTGTTCACCTGGAACTCGACGGCAAAGAGATGCAAGAGCCCTCGCGGCACATTCCTCTGGCCGACGACGGTGCGGTTCACCAGGTCCGCGTGGTGCTGGGATAGCCGGCGCGGTCTGCGAGTTTGTCCAGAGTGCGAGAAATTTCATGGTCCGCGCCAAAGCCGATAGTCGAAGAAAAAGCGAAGCGTGGATTATGCACGACGATGCGGCAAAAGGTCACGCAATGTGGCTCCCGCATAAATGGCATGACCGTTGCCTGACAATTACTAGCGTCGGTCCAGGCGTACACTACTAAATTGATTCTGCGGGCTAGTTGGAATGGCAAGCTTCAAGAGCTATACGATTCCGACCGAGTCCAATTGGAGGGTTCCGCGATGCCGCCTCGTTCAATATCAACCGCCAGCCTGACGTTCGGACTAGTCTCGATCCCGGTCCGCCTGTTTCCGGCGACCAGTTCCAAGACGATCAGATTCAACCTTCTTCACGCCAAGGATAAGAGCCGAATCCAGGAAAAGATCTTCTGTCCGGTGGAAGAGCAGATCGTCGATCGAAGCGAATTGGTACGCGGTTATGAAGTCGAGAAAGGCCGCTACGTCACTTTCACGGATGAGGAGTTGAAAAAACTCGAAGCGCAGGCTGATCATGCGATCGAGATCTCCGAATTCATTCCCGTCACCGAAGTTGATCCAGTCTATTTCGAAAACTCATATCTGCTCGGATGCGAACCAACCTCGGCCAAGGCTTATCACCTGCTGAAAGAAGCTATGGCGAATGCCAACCGCGTTGGAGTGGCAAAGTTCACCATGCGTGGCAAGGAGCGCCTGGTTTTGATCCGGCCCTTCGACAAAGGCCTGATGCTCCATACGATGTATTATGAGGACGAGGTCCGATCGTTCAAGGAAATCGATCATGGTGCGGATGCGCCGGTCAAAGAATCGGAATTGAACCTCGCACAGCGTTTAATTGCGGACCTGACGGAAAAGAAGTTCAATCCGGAAAAATACAAAGATACTTACCGCGAGCGCGTAATCGAGGCGGCCGAGCAGAAGATGGCCGGGCATGAGATTACAGAGTCCGCACCCGAAGTGCGCAAGGGACAGGTGATCGATCTGATGAGCGCACTGAAAGAATCGCTCAAGAAGCGAGGCGTCGCGATCGGCGCAGATCGCAAGGAAGATGAGGACGTGGGCGAGTCTGCCGAACGCAAAGCCGCTCAGGGATCGCGCGGGGCACCTCGCACACGCCGGGCGCGCTAGAGCCGGCGCTCCCGAGCGTCATCTTCTCCGCTGGACATGAATCGGAGCCGCAGGCGCTTTGGCGTTTCGAACAGCATTGTCTACGCTAGGAAAATACCGCAGCAAACGTCGCGCCGATCGCACGCCCGAACCCTTCGGAGGATCGGTCTCCGCGCATAGCTCGCCGACGCGCGGAATCTTCGTCGTTCAAAAACATGCGGCCCGGCGTCTGCACTATGATTTCCGGCTCGAGATGGAAGGAGTTTTGCGTTCGTGGGCGGTGCCCAAAGGTCCCTCGCTGAATCCCGACGACAAGCATCTGGCGGTGGCGGTTGAAGATCATCCGCTGGAATACGGCGACTTCGAAGGTGTGATTCCCGAAGGCAACTATGGCGCGGGCGCGGTTATCGTATGGGACCGCGGCGAATGGAGTGCGCAGGATTTTCAAGGCAACGCCGCCGATGCGGTTCGCGCCGGCAAGCTCGACATCGTTCTGCGCGGATTCAAGTTGAACGGGGCCTACACGCTGGTGCGAACGGGAGGACGCCGGACAGCCGACCCCAGGGACAAGAAGAATTGGCTTCTGATCAAGAAGCGTGATGAATTCGCCAGGGCGGACGACGTATTCGCCGCGCATCCACGTTCCGTGCTGTCCGGATTGACGATCGAGGAGATGCGCGATGCTCCGGCGGCAGGGCGGAAAGTCGCGGCAACCCTCGCGCGGCAGCATCTCGGTGAGTTCTCCAAGCCTTTGCGCCGCACCGATTTTCCGTTAATGCTCGCAAAGCTGGCCGATAAGCCTTTCGACAGCGACAAGTGGCTATTCGAAGTCAAGTACGACGGTGTCAGAGTGCTGGCTATTCGCGATGCCGGAACGATCCAGCTATTTGCCCGCAGCGGAACTGACATTACGAATCGCTATCCCGAAGTAGTCCTGGCGCTGAAGGCTCATCCTTTCGATCGTTTCGCCATCGATGGAGAAATCGTCGCAGTTGACGACGATGGCCGTCCGGATTTCCAGCTTTTGCAGACCCGAATGCATGTAAACGACCCGCGCCAGATCGCGCGGCTCAGTTACGCGGTTCCGGTCCGCTATTTCGTATTCGATCTCCTGGCCTTTGATCGCTACGATGCACGCCCACTGCCGCTGGACCAGCGCAAGCAACTGCTCAGCGAGTTGATCATGGGCGATGGACCCATACGCTACTGCGACCACGTGGTGGCACGCGGGAAAGATTTTTATCATGCAGTCGCCGAACACCATCTGGAAGGGATGATAGCGAAACTCCGCAGCTCGCCGTACCGCGGCGCGCGCAATGGAGATTGGCTCAAGGTCAAATGCCCGCTCATCAGGAATTTTGTGATCGCCGGCTACACCGACCCCGGCGGGACGCGAACCCATTTCGGTGCGCTGCTCCTGGGACAATACGAGCGGGACGGCGCGCTGCGATTCACCGACAACGTCGGCACCGGCTTCAATCGCGACCTCTTGCGCAAACTCCACGCGATGCTGGTCGAGCGAGCTCAATCGAGTTCGCCATTTCGTAAAGTGCGGCCCAATGAACCTTCGCCGGCGAAAGATGCGCATTTCGTGCGGCCGGACATGGTCGGCAAGATAAAGTTCAGCGAATGGACCGATCATGGTGGCGTAAGACAGCCAAGCTTCCTTGGACTGGTCGAAAATGCCGACCCTCTCCAATGCCTATACGAAGGACCGCATGAGTCCCCGAACTACGAGTTGGAAGTGATCGTCGATGACGACGCGGCCGCGAAACTCGAATCGACCGGGCCTAACGGGAAGATCGAACCTCCGGTTGCCACGTTAACTCATCCCGAGAAGATATTTTGGCCAAAGGAGAAATACACCAAGGGCGACCTTGTCGCCTACTATCGATCGATTTCCAAATGGATTCTGCCGTATCTGAGAGATCGGCCCGTGATGCTGACTCGCTTTCCGGATGGTATCGAAGGCAAAATGTTTTACCAGAAAGACGCTCCGGCTTTCGTACCATCATGGATTCGGACGGCGAGAATTTATTCCGAGGACTCACACAGAGAGATAGCCTATTTCATTCTGGAGAGCGAAGAGGCTATTGCCTATGTAGCTAATCTAGCCGCGATTACAATTCACACCTGGTCTTCGCGCATCACGAGCCTGGAGCATCCTGATTGGCTGCTGTTTGACATCGATCCCAAAGGCTCAACGACGCGCGCAGCGGTACAGGTCGCGCAGGAAGTGGCTCGCGTGCTGAGCGAGATAGGGTTGGAGCCGTGCTTGAAAACCTCGGGCCAGATGGGCCTTCATGTTGTGGTCGGATTGACGCCACAATATACTTACGAGCAGGCGAGGATGTTTTCCGAATTGGTTGCGCAGACAGTCGTAAATAGAATTCCTGAAATCGCCACGATCAATCGCAACCCTGGCACCCGTCAGGGCCGAGTGTATATTGACTATTTACAGCTCGGTCATGGCAAG
>JBARDN010000187.1:0-21664 GCA_049795175.1 Binataceae bacterium (SeqCode)
ATCGACCGGCATTTGAGCGTGAAGACTGTGCGAAACGTCATCGACAGTTCGCTGCGTGCAATGGTGCGCGACGCGCGGAAGGCCGGAATCGCCGCGGGATTTCCGTTCACGGACGTCGAATGGCCGCGGAGCGTCGTACCGGGCCCTGATCCATTTATCGAAGATGAGCGGGATCGGCTGCTTGAATTCATTCTTCGCAAGCATTGGCGTTTGGGCCGAAACCTCGGTGCTTACCGTGATGGCGTTCACTTCCCTTACTACGCGTTTCTCTTCACGCTCTTCTACACGGGATTGAGACCCTCGGAAGCGGTCGCTCTCCGTGTGCGATCTCTCGATCTGGCGGCGGGAACTCTGTTCGTAGAGCGATCGCGTTCCCTGAGCACTGAGTCCGCCCCCAAGACTTCCGCTGCGGCACGCGTCGTCCGGCTCACCGCTCGAAATGTAGAAGTTCTGAAACAGGTGATCGAGTTGCGCGCGGAGCCGGACGATTACGTTTTCAAGAATTCACTCGGCCGTCCGATCGATCAACGAAGTTTCTACAAGATCTTCTGCGCCGCGCAACGCGCATTGGGAATTAGACTGCGCGACCTCTATGCGACAAAGGACACCTATGTGTCCGTCGCCCTGACCAAGGGCGTGAACCTGACGTGGCTTTCGGAGCAGACCGGGGTCATGGAGAGTACCCTTCGCACCCACTACGGACGCTTCATTCATGCGAGCCATGCCGACGCATTGGAGCTCGCCAAGATCGACCCGATGGACACCAGAAAAGCGAAGTTTGCCCCACGTTTGCCCCATGAAGGGGCAAACTCTAGGGAAAACCCTTTGAATTACAAGGGAAAGATGGTGGAGCAGAAGGGATTTGAACCCTCGACCCCCACGTTGCGAACGTGGTGCTCTCCCAACTGAGCTACTGCCCCATCCTGCGCGAAAGACTGTGGTGATTATGACGCCAAAATCGCCTGCAAGTAAGAGCGCAACCTATCAGCCAGATCGGGCCGCTTCAACCCAAAGCCAACTTGCGCCGCGATAAACCCAACCCTGTCTCCAAGATCGTAACGCACGCCCTCAAACTGATAGCCGTAGAGCTTGCGCCGGCGCGCCAACGCCATCAGCGCGTCGGTCAGTTGAATCTCGCCGCCAGCACCCGGTTTTCCCGAGGCCAGTAGCTCGAAAATATCGGGCGTCAGCACGTACCGGCCCATGATCGCGAGGTCGCTCGGCGCCTTGTCAATGGGTGGCTTCTCGACCAGCCCGGTGAGCTCGTAAAGCCGATCGCCGGCGGGCTTCGCTTCGACAATTCCGTACTTCGGAATCTCGCTACGCGCGACTTTGAGCAGCGCTACCACGGGAGCGTCTTTGGCTTCGGCCGCCGTGATCATCTGCGCGAGACAGGGTCGCGGACAGTCGAAAATGTCGTCGGGCAGCATCACGGCGAACGGCTCGTCGCCGATCGCCTCGCGCGCCTGCAGCACCGCGTGGCCGAGTCCGAGCGGCTTGGTCTGCTCGACCGCAGTGAATCGCGCGAGCGTGTTGGTGCGCCGCACGGTTTCCAGAACCTCGTGCTTGCCGCGCTCTTCAAGGTGTGTTTCGAGTTCGAGTGCGGCCCTGAAATGATCGAGCACGATGGTTCGTCCCGGAGCCACGACCACGAAAATGTCGCGGATTCCGGAGGCGACCGCCTCTTCGACCACCACCTGGATCGCCGGCGTATCGATCACCGGCAGAATTTCCTTGGGAATAACTTTCGACACCGGAAGCATCCGCGTGCCCAGCCCGGCCGCGACAATAACCGCCTTGGTGATTTTCATGGAACGAAATTGCGCGCGCGATCGCGCGCTTTAGGTTTGTCGCTCGCGGGCTTCCTGCGCCGATTTGCATCCGATGCACAGCGTGGTGACCGGACGCGCGCGCAGCCGCTCGGTGCCGATCTCGCCGTCGCACTCCTCGCAGCGTCCGTAGCTGCCGCCTTCGATCCGCGCAAACGCTTCTTCGATCTTGCTCAGCAGCTTGCGCTCGCGATCGCGCATCCGAAGCAGGAAATTACGATCCGATTCGAGCGTCGCGCGATCGGTCGGGTCGGCAAAGGCTTCCTCCGGACCACTGTTCATCGAGCCTACGGCGCGTTCCGCCTCGGCTAAAATTTCGCTCTTTCGGTCTTCGAGCAGTTTTCTGAAGAGCTTGAGGTCTCTTTGCCTCATGGTTGGTTCTTACGGCACGGGCCGAGTTATTGATTCTATCGGCGCCCTGATAGCATGTAAAGCTCGGAACATGAGAACCGCATATCTGGACGCTTTCTCCGGCCTCTCCGGCGACATGATCGTCGGCGCGATACTCGATTGCGGCGCGGACTTCGCCGAACTCGAGCGCGCACTCGCATCGCTACCTCTCACCGGTTACCAACTGTCGCATCGCCGCCGTGTGCTCTCCGGAATCTCGGCGGTCAAGTTCGAGGTCGAGGTCGCCGAGCGCCAGTCCGAGCGCCACTTCGGTGAGATTCGCGTGATGATCGAAAACGCCGCAGCGCTTGCCGAACCGGTCCGGCGCCGCGCGATCGCGATCTTCCAGGTGCTGGCCGACGCCGAGGCGAAGATTCACAACACCACGCCCGACGAGGTGCATTTCCACGAAGTCGGCGCCGTCGATTCGATCATCGATATCGTTGGCGCGGCGTGGGGCCTCGAGCATCTGCAGGTCGGTGACCTGATCGTGTCTGTGCTTCCTGCCGGAGCAGGGTTCACGCGCTCGCAGCACGGGATCATCCCGGTGCCGGCGCCGGCGACCGCGGAGTTGCTCGCGGGGTTTCCGGTCCGCATCGGCGACGGGGCGGCCGAGATGGTGACGCCGACAGGAGCCGCATTCGTCAAGGCGCTCGCGCGGCCGGCCACGCTTCCACTGAATTTTGAAATCGAGAAGATCGGCTACGGCGCGGGCTCGCGGACGCTGGCGGATCGGCCCAACGTGTTGCGCATGATGCTCGGGCACGAGCATTCGTTTTTCGAGACCGATGAGATGGTCGAGATCGCGGCCAATATCGACGACCTGAACCCGCAGATTTATGACCATGTGATGGAGCGCCTGTTCGGCGCAGGTGCGCGCGATGTGACGCTCACGCCCACGATGATGAAAAAAGGCCGTCCAGCCGTGACTCTGGGCGTGATCGCCGAGGCTTGTGACCGCGACAAGCTGGCGCGGATAATCTTCGACGAGACTTCAACTATCGGGCTGCGCTTTCATTCGGTCTCGCGCCTGAAACTGCATCGCGAGATCCAGGAAGTCGAGACCCGTTTCGGAAAAATCCGGGTTAAGATTTCCGGCGCGCCATCGCATCCCCATCCACACGCATATCCTCATTCGCACGCGCAGGTTACGATCTCGCCGGAATATGACGATTGCCGCCATGCCGCAATCACTCACGGTGTTGCGCTGCGCATCGTGATGGAAGACGCGCGCGCGGCGGCGCGCGCAAAGTTCGGCTAAGCTGCGATGCTCTTAAGATGATCTTACGATGACTTCCGGGCGGCTCAATATCACCGAGATTTTTTACAGTATCCAGGGCGAGTCCACCCACGCCGGACGCCCTTGCGTCTTCGTGCGCCTGACCGGATGCAATCTGCGTTGCCGATGGTGCGACACCGCGTACGCATTTTACGGTGGGCAACGGATGACGATCGAAGAAGTCGCCGCCGCGGTCGCGCGCCACCAATGCAATTTGGTCGAAATAACCGGCGGCGAGCCGCTCTTGCAGGACAGCGTCTATCCGCTAATCGACGCCCTGCTCGCGGCGGAAGACACGGTGATGATCGAAACCTCGGGCGCTTCGGATGTAAGCCGTCTCGATCCGCGCGTGATCAAAATCATGGACCTGAAATGCCCCGGCAGCGGCGAGTCGGAGCGCAACCTGTGGAGCAACCTGGATCATCTGCGCCCGCACGACGAGATTAAATTCGTCGTCGCCGATCGCATCGATTACGAATGGGCGCGCGGGGCGATTCGCACGCGCGAGCTGGCCCCGCGTGTCAACGCAATTCTGATCAGCCCCGCATTCGGCGAAATGGATCACAAGACGCTGGCAGGCTGGATCCTCGAAGACAGCCTCCCCGCACGAATGCAATTACAGATGCACAAGCACATCTGGCCGGCCAACACCCGCGGCGTGTAAGTCGCAGAAGAGCGGCGCGACGCGTTTTCGATTTCCTCGGCACGGCAGGATTTGATCGAGGATGCGAATCGACTAGGCTTGGACGTTATGCCCGGACCGATGCTCAATGACGTGCTGCCCGATCTGCTCGAGGAGATGGTGTTTCTGCTCAAGCAGCAGGGAGCCGATCCGCTCGAGGCGCCGTTGCGCGCGCTTACGATCGAGTCGGTATGCGACTGCGGCGACGAGAACTGCGCGAGTTTTGCGACCGCGCCGGAAGTGAAGGTCGCGAACTACGTCGAGCTGGCCTCAATGGAAGGGCAGCTCATTCTCGATCTTAACGATCGCAACGAGATCTGCTTCGTCGAGGTGCTGGGCCGCCCCGACGTGAAATACCTGCTCGAAGAATTCTACGATTCCGCACGCCAGTAGGCGCGCACTTTATCCGCTGGCTGCTCTTGGCGCCTGCTGGCGGAACTGCGCGGCGAAGTTGAGCACCTCGTCCGCAACCCGTTCCTTTTCCATATCGACGGTTATTACGTGATAGCTCTCTTCCAGGATAACGCAGCGTTTCTCCGCGCTGCCGAGGTGCTTCATCACGAAGTTCACGTTGCGATCGAAGGGACAGGTGTGGTCGAGCCGCGAATGCATCACGAGCGCGGGCTGGGTGATGCGCTGAAGGCGGCGGCGCACGATCTTCGACATATCCAGCAGATTGATCGGCGCCAAGATCGGGAACAGATGCGTGGTCGGATGAATCCGGCGCGCGGCCGCGTCGTGAATATCGGAGTCACCGGGGCTGTAGAGATATAACTGGCGCGATATACGGCCGAGCTTCTGCACCATTCTGAGCAGCAGCGTCGTCGAGCGCGGCAGATAGAACGCCGGCGCAAGCATCGCGATTCCGGCCACCGCCTCGCGCTGATCGATCGCAAGCCGCGCGGCCAACACCGCGCCTGCTGAAAGTCCCACCACGATATTCGGGTCGCCGTATTGGCGCAGATCCTCGAAACCCTGCACCACGCTTTCGTACCAGTTGTCATAGTTCGCAGCGCCCAGCTCTTCGGGCGCGCCGGCGTGTCCGGCAAGACGCACGCCGCGCACGCGAATTCCGGCCGCCGCCATCCGTTCGCCGAGCCATCGCATTTCATACGGAGTGCCGGTAAGGCCGTGGATCAGCAGCGCACTCAGGCCTTCGCCGGGAAAAAAGAACTCGCGCTTATCGACTCCGGAAGCAGTGCGGCTGGACGAAATCTGCGGCGGAGGTTCGTCGTCGGAAGATTTCATTGCCGAAGCGTCCGAGGAATTCCGTCCGGAAGAGTTATTTACCGTTTCATCTCGCATTGTTGCGGCCCCACGCCGCGGCGCTACATCCCCGAATCGGCCGTAGCTCCCAACTGATCGGCATGAATTACGATATTGGCCTGCGCGCGCAATTGGTCGAGGAATTGAGACCAGACCTGCGCCCTGCGCTGCGCCAGGTAATCATCGGTGAACGACTGCTTCGCACTGGCCCATTGCTCGTCGTCCGGATCGGAGCGCGAGGTTACCTCGAAAATAAAAGCGTTGCCGTCCTGCTCCATCACGCTTGGAATCAGACCCGGCACGATGCCGACGACTCCCGCGGCGTCGGTGACCTCGGGAAATTGGCCGATTCCCGAGATCGCGTGGCTCGCGCGAGGGAATGGATCGACGTTATGCAGCGTGAGCTTGTTCGCGGCCGCGACCTTCTGCAAATCCGCCGGAGTCTTGATTTGCGCGATCAGCTTCTCGGCCTGTTTGTGCGCCGCAATTTCCGCGTACGACCTGACGTATGCCTGGCGCACCGTCGCCGCGATGTCCTTCAACGGTGGAACGTGCGACGGGGTCTTGTTGAGCACTTTGATCAGGTAGGGCGCGCCTTGTTCTGGAATCGCGCGGACCTGTCCCTTGTCGAGCGCCAGCGCCGCGTCGGCCACCTTCGAATCCTGTCCGATTCCAGCGATCGACTCGCCCTTGGCGAATGGCGCCGCCGTGACCGCGTCGATTCCGCGCTTCTTCGCGAGGTCCGGCAAATCAGCACCGCCCAGTGCTTGAGTCAGATCTTCGTCGATCGCCTGGCGCGCGAGCCGGGTTCCGGTCTGCTCGCGCAGGTCGCTGATGATTTTCGGCCGCGCCTCGGCAAGCGTGTCGGTATGCGCGGGTGTGAACGATTCGAGCTTCACGACGTGGTAGCCGAACTTGGTTTCGACGAGGCGAATTTCGCCGGGCTTCATCGAGAACACGGCGTCCTCGAACGGCTTGATCATTTGTCCGCGCCCAAACGAACCCAGATCGCCGCCATGATCCTTGTTCGACGGATCATCGGAATACTTCGCCGCAAGCTTGTCGAAATCTCCGCCCTTCGCTTGCGCCTGCTTCAGGACTTCTTCGGCCTTGGCTTTGGCCGCCGCCTTTTCCGTGCCGGATGCGCTCTCAGGCACCGCGACCAGGATGTGCTGGGCGTGGACCGTGTCGGGATGCGTGAAGTGGCTGGTCAGGTTGGTTTTATAATAGTACTCGATGTCTTTGTCTGACGGCGTGAACTTGGCTGCGAGCGTCAGCGGTTCATAGTGGATGAACATGATCTGGACGCGCTCGGGTTCGCGGAAATCCTCGACGTGGGCTTTGTAAAAATCTGCGATCTGCTGGTCGGTCGGATTCACCGCGGCGGTGAAGTCATTCCACGGAAACTCCAGGTAGGCCAGTCCGATCTTCTGGTTGCGCAGGTTAAATGCGTGGCGAATTTCCGGGTCGCTCGCCTGCACGCCCTGATCGACCATCTGCTGTAGCGTGTCCTGAGTCATCTCCGTTCGCATCGAGGCTTCGAACTCCGCCGGCATCATCCCACGCTCGCGCAGCACTTCCTGGTATTGATCGAAATCGAACTGGCCGTTTGACTGGAACCCGGGCAGTGTCGCGATCTTCTGCTGAAGCTCGGCGTCGCTCACGTGAAGTCCGAGATGCCGCGCCTCGGTCGCGATGAGCCGGTTCTCGATAATCCGGTCCAGGGCCTCCTGGCGCATGTTCATGTTCTTGATCACCGCGGCGGCGTTCGCGCCGTACATCTGCTGGACGATCTCCTGCAGTTGCTGGGATTCCTTATCGACTTCGTTGGCAAGAATACGATTGCCGTCCACGGTCGCAATCGGATGGACCTGGGCAAAGAAACCGGTGCCGATTCCCCAGAAGCCGAAGATGATCGTGATCAGAATTAGTATTGTCCGCGTTACCCACGAATAGGCATGGCGGCGCATCAAATCGAGCATGGCGGCCTAATCATATCCAAGCGGCCTTTCGGCGCGCAATTGCACCGCACCGGCTTGCCCGACCCGGCGGCCATCTGTTAGCTTCATCGCGGAGAGGATGGGTGGACGAGGAGCCGGTTTCTCCGCCTGATCCAGGCCTTTATCCTGAGCAACTTCGGCTTCGTCCAAGGTATAGCTGGGCGACGGAGACGGGAATCTGGCGCGAAATTCAGGCGCGACGCGGGCGTTATCCAAGGACAAAATTTAGTGGTTCTCAATTCGATTTTCGGCTGGTTCTCCAACGATCTCGCGATCGATCTGGGCACTGCCAATACGCTGGTCTACGTCAAGGGCGAAGGCATCATCTGCAATGAGCCCTCGGTGGTCGCAGTCCAGCGCGACTCGCGCGGCTCACGCCGGATTCTGGCGATCGGAGCCGAGGCGAAACGGATGGTGGGGCGCACGCCCGGCTCGATCACCGCGATTCGCCCGTTGCGCGACGGCGTGATCGCCGACTTCGAGATCACGGAAAACATGCTGCGCTATTTCATCCAAAAGGCGCATTCCGGCAAAACCCTGGTGCGTCCGCGCCCACGAGTCGTTATCGGAGTGCCGTTCGGGATCACCGCGGTCGAGAAACGCGCGGTGCGCGAGTCTGCCGAATCAGCCGGCGCGCGTGAGGTTTACCTGATCGAGGAGCCGATGGCGGCCGCGATTGGCGCCGGCCTGCCTATCACCGAGCCTGCAGGCAACATGATCGTCGATATCGGCGGCGGCACTACCGAGGTCGCCGTGATTTCCTTGGGCTCGATCGTCTTCCCGCGCTCGGTGCGCGTGGCCGGCGACAAGATGGACGAAGCGATCATCCAGCACATCAAGCGCAAATATAATCTGCTCATCGGCGAGCGCACCGCGGAGCTCATCAAGATAACCATTGGCTCGGCCTATCCCGGCAACGAGATTCAGACCATGGAGATCCGCGGCCGCGACCTGGTCGCCGGGGTGCCGAAAGAGATCGAGATTACCGACGAAGAAATTCGCGAGGCGCTCCAGGAACCGGTGCGCCAGATTATTGAGTCGGTTCGAATCGCGCTCGAACGCACGCCTCCTGAACTCGCTTCCGACATCATGGACAAGGGCATCATGCTGGCCGGCGGCGGCGCGCTGCTTCGCAACCTGGACGTGCTGCTGCGCGAGGAGACCGGGTTGCCGGTGACGCTGGCGGAGGATCCTTTGACCGCGGTGGTGATGGGTGCGGGCAAGGCGCTGGACGAACTCTCCTTGCTGCGCGGCGTAACGGTTGATTAGGCGTTCGCGCGTCCCGCGATGAGGCAGAGTGTGCCTGCGGCTCGGGGCAAAATCACTGGTACCTTTCTGTGGCGCAACCGCGTGGTGCTGACCGCCGGCGCGTTGCTGTTGATTTCGCTGCATCTGCTGACGGGAAGCCTGAGCCGCGTCGACTATGCGGCAGCGCCTGCGTTCGCAATGCTCGAAATCATGCGCCCGGTGCAGGCTGCCGGGGCGCATCTGGGTGACGGCGCCTCGGCGATCATCCACAACTATCTCGATCTGGTCGATGTGCGCGAAGAGAATACGCGCCTGCGCGCGCAGATCGCGGAGCTCAAGGGCGAAGACGCGCGGGTCACCGAGCTCCAGACCGAAAACCAGCATCTCGCCGGACTGCTCGAACTGCGCGATGCGCTCGGAATGAACGCAGTCGCCGCCAGCGTAATCGGCAGCGACGCCACCGGACTTTCGCATACTCTCGTGCTCGGACAGGGATCGTCGAGCGGGCTGCGGCCCGGGATGCCGGTGCTGTCGAACCGGGGTGTGGTCGGCAGGATTATCGACACCAGCCAGAACGCGGCGCGGGTGCTTCTGATCGACGATCATAACTCCGCACTCGACGGCTTCGACGAGCGCTCGCGCGCGCGCGGAATTGTTGCGGGCGTGGTCGATGACGGGATCATCATGAAGTACGTCGATCGCTCGGAGGACTTGAAACCCGGCGATACGATCGTGACCTCGGGACTCGACGGAATTTTTCCGCGCGTACTCCTGGTCGGCACCGTCGGCAGCGTGCATCGCGAAGGCCCCGGCCTGTTTCTGCTGGTGCAGGTGCGCCCGGCGGTTGATTTCCACGCGCTCGAGCAGGTGCTGATCGTCACCCAGCAGGCGCCGCCTCCGCCGCCCGACATTCGAGGCTAACCGGCGTGCGGCTGGTGCTCCTGTTCGCGACTTTAACCTACTTCGCGCTCGCCATTGAGACCTCGGTGCCCTATTGGATCCAGACCCGGATCCTGATTCCAAATTTGATCGTAATCCTCGCGGTGGACCTTGGCCTGCGCAATCACGGGGTGGTCCCGGCAATTTTGGCCTTTGCGATGGGCTATGCGACCGATGCGTTTTCCGGGTCGACACTCGGCGTCAATGCGTTTCTGATCACGATGGTGTTTCTGCTGACCTACGAAATCTCGAGCCGGCTCCTGGTCACCAACGCGGCAGTCGGCGCGACGTTTGTTTTTCTGGGCGTGATCGTAACCTCGATAGGCGCGCTCGTGCTCACCGACGGCGCCGCAGGCCTTGCGGCCACCGGCCCGATGCTGCCCGGAATCGCCACGCAGGCTGCTATTTCGGCGATCGTGGCGCCGATCGTGTTCGGGCTGGTCGCGATGCTCAAACGAATCGCCGGATTGCCTGTCGCGCTCGCGCGTGAATAGATAGATACAGACAGGAACCCTTAAGTGGCGAAGTTCCGCCCCAAAACAAGAAATCGTCCGATCCCGAAACTCGAGCCCCGGGTCGCCGTGCTGACCGCCCTTATGGCGTTGGTCTTCACGGTCCTCGGCGCGCGTTTATACTATTTGCAGGTGATTCATCATTCGGAAATGGCCGATCTGGCGGACCGCAACCGGATTCGGATCCGCCGCGTGCCTGCGCCGCGCGGACTGGTCTTTGACCGGCGTCATCGCCCGCTGGTCGATACGCGTCCAACCTTCGACGCCGAGATGGTGCCCGAAGACTCGGACAATCTGTCCGCCACGATCGAGAAGCTCGAGCATTACCTCGGAGTGAATGACGTGGCCGACAAGATCGCCTCCGCCGAGGAAACCGGCCGTCCACCCTACGAACCGGTGATCGTCGCCGAGCGCCTGGATTGGCAACAAGTCGTCTCGCTCGAGACCCATCAGCTCGAACTCCCTGGCGTGAGCCTGGAAATCACCCCCGGACGGCATTACCTGTACGGCAATTTGGCGGCACATCTGCTCGGTTACGTCGGCGAGGTCAGTGTTGACGATCTGCGCCGCCTCGCCGCGTATCACATGGGCGACGAGATCGGAAAATTCGGCCTCGAGCGCGGATGGGAGCCGTTTTTGCGCGGCGAGGCCGGCGGCCAGGAAGTAGAGGTCGACGCAGTCGGCCGGCGGCTGCGAGTGCTCAAGGAAATTCCCGACACGCCCGGCGAAAGTGTCGTCCTGACGATCGATCTTGACGTTCAGCAGGCCGCAGAGCAGGCGATGCAAGGCAAGAACGGCGCGATGGTCGCGATCGATCCGAACAACGGCGATATCATCGCGATGGTTTCGCATCCGGATTTCGATCCCGACGTCTTCGGCGCCGGAGTTAAGCCCGCCGCATGGCGCGCACTCATGACCGACCCGGATCATCCGCTGGAAAATCGCGCAATCCAGGGAACCTACGCGCCGGGCTCGACCTTCAAGATTGTCGATTCAATCGCGGGCCTGCAGGAAGGCACTCTCACCGACGACACGGTTTATGATTGTCGGGGCGGACTATGGTTCGGTGGCCGCGAATATCATTGCTGGCGCAAGCAGGGGCACGGCGAAATTGGACTGCACAACGCGATCGTGCGTTCGTGTGACGTCTATTTTTATAATGTCGGAGAGCATCTCGGAATCGACAAGCTTGCGCATTGGGCCAACCTGCTCGGCTTCGGAGTGAAATCCGGTATCGGACTGGATAATGAGAAACCGGGGTTGATGCCCTCGTCGGCGTGGAAGGAAAAGCGCTACCACGAGCGATGGTACCCGGCCGAGACGCTCTCAGTCGCGATCGGACAGGGCTACGTCGCCGCAACTCCGTTGCAACTCGCGCAGCTTGCGGCAGAGGTCGCCAACGGCGGCACGCGCTACCGTCCGCAGTTCGTCAAGGAAGTCGAAGGACTCGACGGCACAGTCGCCAAGGCTTATCCGCCGGTCGTCGAGGAACGCGTTCCAATCTCGGCCGACAATCTCGAGATCGTGCAGGACGCGATGGCGGACGTGGTGAACGGTCCCGGCGGCACCGGCCATCAGGCCGCTCTGCCGGGAATCACGGTGTGCGGAAAGAGCGGAACCGCGCAGGTGGTCGGCGACAAGGGCAGCCTGACCGCGGGCGAGGCCGAAGACAAGATGCCCATGAAGTACCGTGACAACGCATGGTTCATCGCCTTCGCGCCTAAGGAGCATCCGCAGATCGCCATCGCCTGCCTGGTCGAGCACGGCGGGCATGGCGGCAGCGCGGCGGCGCCGGAAATCGCGGCAGTGATGAAGCGCTTCTTTCAACTCTATCCGCCGCCCGCCGCGCCCGACCTGACCCGCGATGACGATGGCGCACCGAAAACCGCGATCGCGCGTGTGCTCGCGAACGATTCCGCTCCAGTTTCTTCCGAAGATCCCTCCGAAGATGCTTCCGACGCCGGCGGCGAACACTAAACCCGTGGCCGCGATCGATCGTCGTCTGGTTCTGCATTTCGATTGGACCGTTTTCTGGCTCGTGATCGCCCTGGCGGCGGTCGGACTCTTAAGCGTGATGAGCGCGTCGTACGCCGGGCCGCACAAGCATCTCGATCCGCTCGTCATCCGCCAAATGATCTGGATCGCGGTCGGCGTCGTGGTCCTGATCGCGGCGGTGCTGTTCGACTATCGCGCGCTTCAAACCTATGCCTATCCGATCTATGCGATCGCGCTCGCGCTGCTGATCGCGGTGCAGGTGATCGGTCATTCGACTGGCGGATCGCGGCGCTGGATCAATCTCGGCTTCTTTCATCTCGAGCCCTCGGAGTTCGCAAAGCTCGCGGTCGTGTTCGTGATGGTCCGGTATTTTCGCGAGGAACCGCCCAAAGGCGGATGGAGCCTACGCCAGATGATCATCCCCGCGCTGCTGCTTGGAGTCCCGGTCGCGCTGGTGCTGAAGCAACCAGACCTCGGCACAGGGCTGATCCTGGTTTTGATAACGGTGACGCTGGTGTTCGTGAGCGGACTCAACTGGCGCGTGATGCTGCTGCTGGCGGTCGCGGCGATGGGCGCGGCTCCCCTTAGCTGGCACTACCTGAAGCCGTATCAGCGCCAACGCCTGGTCAGCTTCATCAATCCGCAGGCCGACCCGCTCGGCTCGGGCTATCACATCATCCAGAGCGAAATCGCGATCGGCGCCGGCGGCCCTACGGGCAAGGGGTTTTTGAAAGGTACGCAGGCGCGGCTCAACTTCCTGCCCGAGCAGAGCACCGATTTTATCTTCGCGGTCTTCGCCGAGGAGTTCGGACTGAGCGGCACGCTGACCCTGCTCGCGATTTACGCGACGTTGATCCTGCGTGGCGGATGGATCGCGCGCCACGCGCGAGATCGCTTCGGCTCGCTGCTCGCAATCGGCCTGATCTCGATCGTGTTCTGGCAGGTAGCGATAAATATCGGGATGGCGACCGGGATGCTGCCGGTCGTCGGAATCACGCTGCCGCTGGTGAGTTACGGCGGCTCGTCGCTGATCCTGATGATGGGCGCGATGGGCCTGCTCATCAGCATCAACACCCGCCGCTTCCTGTTCTGAGAGGTGATGCAAAACACTAAGGCATCAGGCGGCCACCAAGAGACGAAGACACCAAGAAGAAAGCGCCGGCTCCAAAATAAGGACCCAACGCTTTCAGATAGATTTTTCTTTGTGTCTTCGTGTCTTGGTGGCCGCCTGGTGCCTGGTCCTATTGAAAGAGGGTTAAAAAGCGCCGACGTGCTTGATCGCATGAACGCAAAGGTATTCGGTATTTCGTACCCCCGGTGAACAAGGAGTTGCGATGCCCGAGGATCAAGCCCTTTCGCCTTGGTGGCGGCGCTCGGCGATTGCCACGATCGTCGTGTGCTTCTGCGTGCTCGGATGGCTCGCGAAACTGACATACTCCGACGCGCCGCCGATTCCTGAACGCGTCGTCGGTCCGGACGGCGCGCTGTTGTTCACCGCCGCCGATGTCGCCGCCGGTCAACAGGTGTTTCTGCGCTACGGGTTGATGGAGAACGGTACGATCTGGGGGCATGGCGCATATCTGGGCCCCGACTTTTCTGCCCAGTATCTGCATACTCTCGCAATCGACACTGAAAAAAGTATCACCGAACGCCACGGCTTCGTGATACCGGCGCAGCTTGCGCCGAGCCAGCGTCTCGTCGTCAACGCTGAAGTCACCCGGATGCTCAAGCGTAATCGCTACGACCCGGCCTCGAGGACTCTAACTTTCACCGAAGCGGAAGCCGCTTCTTACCGGCATCAGATCGCGTTATGGGCCGCCTACTTCACGAGCCCATCGCAGGACGCGGGGCTTCCGCGCGATTACATCAGCGACCCCGCGCAACTGCGCGAGCTGACCTCGTTCTTCGCGTGGACGGCGTGGGCTTCGGTCGCGAATCGGCCGGGGCTGAATTATTCGTACACCAGCAACTTTCCTTATGATCCTTCGGCCGGCAACCTGCCGACCAGCGGCGCGGTGCTATGGAGCGCGCTTAGCGTGATCACACTGCTCGGTGCGACTGCCGCGGTGCTGTTCGCATTCGGCCGCTTCGATTTCCTTGGATGGCGCCGCCAACGCGGACATGTGCATCCGAAGATGCTCCCCGGCGTGCCGACTCCGAGCCAGCGGGCCACGATAAAGTACTTCGTGGTGATCGCATTGCTGTTCCTTGCGCAGGCCCTGGTTGGTGGCGGCACGGCACACTACCGCGCCAACTCGGGCAGCTTCTATGGATTCGACCTTTCATCGTTTTTGCCCAGCCAGATTCTGCGCACCTGGCATCTGCAACTCGCGATTTTCTGGATCGCGGCGTCTTACGTAGCCGGTGGACTGTTCCTCGCACCGGTCATCGGAGGCGCTGAACGGCGCGCGCAGGCCCTGTGGGTGAACGTCCTGTTCGTTGCGCTCGTACTGATTGTCGTCGGGAGTCTGCTTGGCGAATTCGCCGGAGTACATCAGTGGTTCGGCGGGTTCTGGAGCTGGTTCGGTGACCAGGGATGGGAATACTTGGACCTCGGACGCGCGTGGCAGATGATGCTCGCGGCCGGCCTGGTCCTGTGGGTGGTGCTGCTGTACCGGGCGATCGCGCCGCGGCTTAGCGGTCACGAATCGAGCGAGCTTTCCTGGCTGTTTATCGCGGCGGCAGTCACCATTCCGGTTTTTTACGTGCCCGCCTTCTTCTACAACACCGCGACCAATTTCACGATCGTCGATCTCTGGAGATTCTGGATCATTCATTTGTGGGTCGAAAACTTTCTCGAGTTGTTCGTCACCTGCGCAGTCGCGATCATCTTCTACCAGCTCGGAATCGTCTCGAGCACGACCGCCTCGCGCGTCGTCTATCTTGACGCGCTGCTTTATCTCGGCGCCGGGATCATCGGCACCGGACATCATTGGTACTTCACCGGCCAGGGTCAGATTGCGATGGCGTTGAGCTCGGTCTTCTCCGCGATGGAGGTAGTCCCGCTAACGTTGCTGACGCTCGACGCGTGGGACTTCATCGCGCTGACGCGAGGGCGATGCGAAACCTGTGGCGAGGATATTTCCGTGCCGCATCGATGGACCTTTTACTTCCTGATGGCGGTCGGAGTGTGGAATTTCGTCGGTGCCGGGGTGTTCGGCTTTCTCATCAATATGCCGATCGTCAGCTACTTCGAGGTCGGGACCATGCTCACCCCAAATCACGCGCATGCCGCGTTTATGGGCGTATTCGGGATGCTGGCGGTCGCGCTGATGGTCTTCGCGTTTCGGCAGGTGTCTTCGGACGAGCAGTGGCGCGATACGGAAAAATACATCCGGGTTTCGTTCGTCGGACTGAACCTCGGACTCGTGCTGATGATCGTGACCAATCTGTTCCCCGGCGGTGTGCTGCAACTTTACGACGTGCTGCAAAACGGATACTGGCACGCGCGCAGCGAAGCATTCGGACACAGCACTCTGATGCACTCGCTCGAATGGGCGCGGCTGCCGGGCGATCTGATCTTCATCGTGATGGGCGTCGCTCCGCTGGTAATCGCTGCGCTCAAAACCTACGCGAATCTCCGAAGAGGCCCGGCTCAGTCGATAGATGCTCAACCCGAGCCGGTCCGCGCCGCGTCATAGGCATCGGCACGCCCGATCGCATCGCATCGAACGGACGGCGCGCGTGATATAGTCGAGTCTCATCCCGATTTCCCCGCGCGAGGGTAGCGTCATGGCGCGTTCGTCGAAGAAGTTCACCGACCCCACCGATATCGCAATCATCGAGATTCATCGTCGCTTCGTCGAGGTGATGGAGTCGGTTCGCCTCGAAAATATCAGTCCCGAAATGAAACAGCGCTATCTGACCGTGATGACCAACCTGACCGAGAAGCTCGCGCTACCGTCCAAGCCGCTGTCCGAAATCGTCGGCGAGGTGATGGCCGAAGCAGGACCGTTCATCTTCCAGGCAATGCAGCGCTGAGCGCATCGCCGCCAGAGTGCTGGACGTTCGATTTCGCGGCGTGCCGCCCGCGGCGATCGACTCGTTCGGGATTCCTCGCGCGGCGGCCACGCGCGGGATGGCACTTAGCCTCGCGCGGCAACCCCATCGGTGCGGACAGTGACTGCAATTTGATACGCGCTTCGGGCGGTTTTCCGCGCGCCTTAACGCACCGTAATGAGTCAGTGTGAAACGCTGGTGTGCACCATTACGTCGAAGGGTTGTGACGATCCTGCAAATCAAACCACGGCGCATGCGTGCCAAATCTGACGAGGCGTCATCCGCGCGCCAGATTCCGCAGCATCGGCGAGGAGTCCTGCGCCGCGGCGCGATGGCATGATCGTCGCTCTAATAGGGGCGGAAGCTGAAATTCCGCCCAGAGGAGCGGTACGGCAATGGCCAGCACTGGAGAGTTTGGAAATTCAACCGCGCCCGGGGTGGACCGGATTCAGATGCGATGGCCCGCCATCCTGATTTTTTTAATCGGCGTCGCTGCCATCCTATCGTTCGGCGGATGCGCCGCATTCAATCCGCAGGGCGCGGCAGAGCAGGCCACGCCGACCTATTACAACGGCGAGCAATACAGTTCGCTTTCGCCCGACCAAAAGATGCACCTGGAAGACCATCTATCCAATCAGAGCAATGCCGCGTGGCGCACGACCGCTTCGGTTGCAGGCGGCCTCGGCGCGCTGACCCAGGGAACCGGCTTCCTGATGTGGGCGGTCAAGCGATGAAGTGACGCAGCTCATCGCCGGAGTAATCACGATGAGGGAGGCAGCATATATCTTCCGATAGCGGGAGAGTTTTGCCTTGACCTTTCAGGACTACAGTTTAACGATTTGTGACTACACGACATCGTTAAGAGTCAGCGCCCTTCTGTGAGGACGGAATTCACTAAGTCACTAAGACAGAAGAAGAGATTTCTTTGTACGACGGAATTAATTCCGTCCAGCAACTTTGTGCCTTCGCCTAGCCCTCGACGAAGGCGTAGGCGTTTTCTTCGTGCTCGCTGATGTCGAGGCCCATGTACTGGCCTTCGTCATCGACGCGGATTCCGACCAGAGCATCGGTGACCTTGAACAGCACCGCGCTGCCGACGAATGAAAACGCGACGCTGGCGACCACCGCGATCGTCTGCACGAGGAGCTGATGCGGATTGCCGAACAGAAGCCCGTTGCCGCCCGCCGCATTGATCGCGATGCTTGCGAAAACTCCTGTCGCCAGCGCGCCCCAGATTCCACCGACCATGTGCACGCCCACCACGTCGAGCGCGTCGTCGTAGCCGAAAAGCGCTTTCATCCGCACCGCGCCAAAACATAGCCCTCCTGCAACCAGGCCGATGACGATGGCTGGCGCCGGTCCCACGTAACCTGACGCAGGCGTGATCGCGACCAGCCCCGCGACCGCTCCTGAAGCCGCGCCGAGCGTGGTCGGCTTGCCCGCGACGAACCATTCCACTGCAACCCACGAGAGCATCGCGGCTGCAGCGCCCAGATGGGTCGCGACGAACGCAGAAACGGCGAGGCCGTCGGCCGCCAGCGAACTGCCCGCATTGAACCCGAACCATCCGACCCACAACAGACCCGCGCCGGTGATCGTCAGCGTCAGATTGTGCGGCGCCATGTGCTCCTTCGGGTATCCACGCCGCTTGCCGACCAGCAACGCTCCAGCCAGCGCAGCCGCGCCGGATGAGATGTGCACCACCGTGCCGCCGGCGAAATCCAGCGCGCCCATCGCGTGAATCCATCCGTCGGAGCCCCACACCCAATGCGCCAGCGGATCGTAGATCAGCGTGGTCCACAGCAGGCTGAAAATCACAAATCCCTTGAACGTCATCCGCTCCGCGATTGCTCCGGTGATCAACGCCGGCGTGATAATCGCGAACATGCATTGATAGATCATGTAGGCCTGATGCGGCACCGTCGCGGAATATGCGGCGTACGGCTGCGTTGCGCTGACTCCCGCAAGACCGGCCCACGAAAGCGCTCCGGCAAATCCGCTGCCCGGCGCAAACGCGATGCTGTAGCCGAACAGCACCCACTGGATCGACACGAGACCCACCAGGATGAAGCTCTGCATCAGCGTCGACAGAACGTTCTTGCGCCGCACCATCCCGCCGTAAAACAACGCGAGGCCGGGAATCGTCATCATCAGGACCAGCACCGCCGAGAGCAGCACCCATGCGGTATCCGCACCGTTAATTTTCGGCGCTCCCGGGATCGCGGCGTGCGCCGAGGACGCGCCGACGATCACGAAGAATGACGCGGCAGCGATTACGAGAAATGTAATAAAAACGACGGAACTACGCGCAAGCGCATCCCTGCGAACCATCAGGAGCCTCCGATCATGGCGTCAAACACGCCAGATACACCGATGCCGCCCGTTTGAGCAGCAGTCGCCCAACGTTTCGACATTAACCCCGTCGCCAACGCGGTTTATGCCGTCGCATAGCAGGGACAGCAAAATCGATGCCCTATGCGGCTAAGGTTCATGGATCCAAAAAAAGGGCGGCTCGCGAGGAACCGCCCTTCACAACTTCACTTATTCGAGTAAGGGCTCAGCCCTTCGGCAATCCGAGAATTCGCTCGCCGATCATGTTGCGCTGCACCATCGAGGTGCCCCCCGCGATCGTCATCGATTCGGACGCGAGGATGCGCTTCATCCAATCACCGCGCGGTGCGAACGGCGTGTGCGACTCGAGCATCGCGTATTCGCCGAGCAACCGCGTCGCGAACTTGACCATCCGCTGGCCCAAGTCAGTCGAGACCAGCTTTGAGATCGACGCCTCGGAGCCCGGCTGCAAGCCCTTCAGCCGGCGCGAGAGCGAGCGCAAGCCGTTGTACTTCTTCGCTGCTACCTCGATCGCGAATTGCGCGAGCTGCTGACGGATGTCGTCCTCCTCGATCGCCGGACGCCCGCCAATCTGCACCCGTTTTGCCAGATCGACCAGTGCGTGCAGGGTCTGTTCGGTGCCTCCGATCGTCTCACCGATTCCGAACCGCTCATGCATCAGCGTGGCGACCAGCACCTGCCATCCCTGGTTTAGCGGTCCGAGCAGATTTTCTTTGGGAACTTTCACATCTTCGAAGAAAATTTCGTTGAACTCGGAGTCGCCCGTGATCTGCATCAGCGGACGCACCGTGACTCCGGGACTTTTCATATCGACGATCAGCGCGCTCATCCCCTTATGCTTGGGCGCGTCCGGATCGGTGCGGACGAAAAGCTGGCAGAAGTGCGAACGATGCGCGATCGTGGTCCAGACCTTCTGCCCGTTGACGACAAAGTCGTCGCCCTTGAGCTCCGCGCGGCATTGGATCGCGGCCAAGTCCGAGCCCGCGCCCGGCTCCGACATCCCTTCGCACCAGATTTCTTCACCGGCGAGGATCGGCTGCAGGTAGCGCTTTTTCTGTTCCTCAGTTCCCCATTGCATCAGCGCGGGGCCGCTCATGATCACGCCCAACACGTTGGATCCCATCGGGAGCCCGAGCCGCCCGAGCTCTTGCTGGAAGATGACCTGCTCGATAAAAGTCGCGCCGCGCCCGCCGTATTCCTTGGGCCAGGTCAGGCCGGCCCATCCCGCCTCATAGAGTTTGGTGTGCCAAGCCTTCAGGCGATTCCAGACGACATCGTCGCCGCTGTTTTCGTCGTCAATCTGCGTCATCGGCGGAGGCTGATTAGCCTCGAGCCATTTTCTGACTTCCATCCGGTAGGCTTCTTGTTCGGGCGACCAGTTAAAATCCATCGCGAGCTAACCTTCCTGTTTGATTCGACACTACGATGCTATCGCTGCGGACCTCACTTGGGTAGCGCGCCACGGGTCCTCCTGCAAGCGCCGGGGTTTGTCGCTTGCCGGCTCGACGTCGGATTCCGGCCTTCCGTCGCGTCACCGCAAGTCGCTGTCCCTTAGGCACCCAAACATAGTGGCTTGCGAGTCGCGTTAAAGCGCAATGATCTCGCATGCATGCACGCTCAGGTTGGTCCTCATCGCGACTGCAGTAGAATGATGCATCTGACCGGGCGTAACGAGGGATACATGGCGAGGATTACTCCGATCTCCTGGAAACGGTTGCGCTGTGTGTTCGAACACGACGGCTTCATCTTCCATCCCGCGAAGGGCGACCATTGGATTGGCGAAAAACCGGGGACAGCGCGTCCAATCGTGATTCCGGCTTATCATGAGGTAGGCGTGGATATTATTCGCTCTAACATGCGAACCGCAGGAATGACGCGTGCGCGGTTCCTCGCGCTGCTCGCGAAATGCTGAAGTTAATCAGGCAGCAGCCGCGCGTGATCGGGTTGCGCGGATTTCGAAGGGGACGGGTACGACAACGTGGGTTGCTTTCCGAGGCACACGGGATCGTTTGGCTATGGGTGCGGAGACCGCTACGAACCCTGACTCTCGCAACACCTGGTCCAAGGTTCCACGTTCATGGCAACTGACAAGAAACGATACCAACGCATCGCTCAGGTTTTTTTCCGCTTGTGCCCGCGTGCGCCCTTGTGAGTGAACGTCAAGCACAGGACACGAAGAGATAAACCATTTCCCCTTCTTGCGAATTCGGGAAGGGAGCTTCATTTCCATCATCACGCGCATAGGAACCATCTTCAGTTGCCGCCAAATCTCTTGCAACAAGTCACCTTGTTGCGATGTTGATATGTATCATAGTTCGGCTGCCGATGAATCGCCAAAGCCAGTTCTCCTACGATTGCAACGCGTGCGGAAAATGCTGCCGCGACAAGGTTATCACGCTCGCGCCGTATGACCTGCTGCGCATCGCGCGGGCTGCCGGAGTCTCGACGCGCGAGGCAATCGCGCGCTTCACGTTGCGGCGCGGCTCGATTCTCAAATTCGGCGCGGGCAGCGCATGCTCGATGCTCGACGGCGTCCGATGCGGCATCCACGATGGCCGCCCGCTCGCGTGCCGGCTTTATCCGCTCGGGCTCGAGCGCGCAGCCGACCGTCGCGGCGAGAGATTCGTGCGCCTGGAGCCGGCGCCCGGCTCGCGCGGCGTCTATGGCGACGACGGGACGGTATGGGATTTTCTCGAGGCGCAGGATGTCGTCGAATATCTCGAAGCGAACGATCGTTACCGGCGCCTGATTGCGCGGATACGCGCGCGAATCGCCGAGTTGGTCGATTTCGAGAAAACTGAGCCGCACGAGTTCTGGCGCGTCGCCACGCGTGAGGCGCTGGCCGAGTCGGACTACGATCCTAATCCGCTCATCGACGCGATGTTCGACCTCGACGGACTGGTCGGCCGACGCGACGACGAGGAAGCCGAGATGTTCGTGCATCTTGCCGCGCTCGCGGTGCGCGTGGGCAAGATCACCGACGCCGCGATGCTGGCCGCGGCGTCGGTAATGCTGGCTGTGAGCCTGGGATACTCGCCGGCCGAAGCTATCGAAAGCTAATTAACCGAAGCGCCCGGTCCGGGAACCGATGCCGCCGGCGACGCCGCAGCCGCGGGATGCTCGGGGATCTTCAGGTCGGTCAGAATTTCGGTTGCATGCACCGACGGATCGAC
>JBARDN010000188.1:0-1573 GCA_049795175.1 Binataceae bacterium (SeqCode)
TGTTGCCGTATCCGCGCGAGAAAGTTTCCGGACCGCCGTACCCGAACGAGGGCATCGAGATCATGATCAGGCGCGGATTGAGCGGCGCGAGAATTTCGTAGGTCAGGCCGAAGCGCTCCATCACGCCGGGGCTGTAGTTCTCGATTAGAATATCGCTGTGCGCGACCAGGCGTTTGACCAGCTCGATTCCGCGCGGATTCAAAAGATCGAGGGTGACGCCGAGCTTGCCGCGATTGGTGGTGTTGAAGGTCGCGGCGCGTTCGATCGGCTGAACCTCCGGCGGCGCCATTGAGAGCGAACCGCGCCACCAGTCGAAGTAGTGCGTGTCCTCGACCTTGATCACCTGCGCGCCCATCTCTGCCAGCATCTGGCCAGCCAGCGGTCCGGCCCATCCCATCGAGAGGTCGAGGACGCGAATTTTTTTCTCGAATACTGTTGTCATGCTGATGCCCCAGAGATTACGCCCCAGCGGGCCAAGGTCTCGAGACCGCTCGCGCCGACTCCGGGCAGAGCGCCCAAGACCTGGCGATTATGTTCGCCGAGGCGAGGCGCCGGATGCGTCGGTTCGGGGCGATGCGAATGCAGCCGCAGGGGAGCGCCGGGGATGCGAATCTTGCCGAGTGCGGGATCGTCGATGGTCTCGAAATAATTTCGTGCGCGAGTCTGCTCCCAATCAAGCACTTCGGCGACGCTCGGGATCGGGACCAGTGGAATCGCGCGCGCCTGGCCCTCGCGATAGAGCCACTTGCGATCGTGTTCGAGGAAAAAGTTCGCGACGACTTCGAGCAGGGCGTCGTTGCTGACCATTCGCTTGAGCGCGGTGTTGAAACGATCGTCGGTCACCAGATCGGGGCGCTGCATCAGGTCGCACAGGCCCTGGAACTGCTTGTCGGTGACGCACTGGAGGCCGGCATATCCGTCGCGGCATTTGAGCGTGACGATCAGGAACGGACCGATCGCGAAGCGGCGTCCGTTGCGCTCGCGCAAAATTCCGTTGTACTGGAACGCGACGGTTTCGTAGATCATCGTCGCGACGGTCGCCTCGAGCAGCGAGATATCGACGTGCTGCCCGCGATGAGCAGTCAGGTTGCGCGCAAGTATCGCCTGCATCGCACCGACCGCGCCGTAAAGTCCGCCGACGTATTGCGCGAGCGAGCCGGGGGGCGTCAGCGGCGCGCGGTCGCGTTCGCCGACGGGGAAGGTCCATCCGCCGCGCGCGAACAGCGTCAGGTCATTGAGCATTCCGCCGCGTTCGGCGCCATCCTGTCCGAAATTCGAGATCGAGACGATCGAAAGGCGCGGAAAAGTTTCGAGCAGCTCCGACGGCTCGAGTCCGAGGCGCGCCAGCGTTCCCGGCGCGAAGTTCTCGACCAGCAGATCGGCGCCGGCCAGGAGCTCGCGGATCACGGCGCGGCCGCGCGGATGCTTCAAATCGAGCGTGACTCCCAGCTTGTTGGTATTAAGAAAAGCGAACAGCGCCGCGCCGCGGTTTTGCTCGCCCGCGGGCGGCTCGACCTTGATCACCTTGGCGCCGAAATCGGCGAGCAGCATCGTCGCGTAGGGGCCCGCGATG
>JBARDN010000189.1:0-15986 GCA_049795175.1 Binataceae bacterium (SeqCode)
GCCGACGGCTCGTCGGCCAGCTTGCCAATCGGAGGCGATGAGTAACATCAGCGATAACTTCGGCTCCGCTCCTGACAGAGAATTCTGACCTAAGGCTTGCGGGTGCCGCAGGCGCCGCTGGAGCATCCGCCGCCGCATCCGCCGGCGCGCGGGGCGCTGGGCGTGCCGATATAGTAGCCGGTCGATTCGAGCTCGGTTGCGCTGATCCACTCGATATCGACGGCGATCGGCGCATCGCAATGCGCGCACAGGCGTTGCTCGAGACCCTCGTCATCGAGCGCAACGCAGGTGACGACGCTCTTGCCGCATCCTTTGCAGAACGCGACCGGAAAGGTCGACGCGATTGGTTCTGGCGACGGCATCTTGTGGCTAAGCTATACCCCAGCGCCATCGCGATGCGATAGCACTCCGGCACCTCGCTACGGGCGGCGATATGGCTCGCCTAAGGCCGACGGCGACGCGGCTTGGCCGCCTACTCCCGCCAGCACGACGAGCGTGAGCGCGTAAGGCAGCGCCAGAAAAAGTTGATACGGGATCGTCGTGCCGAGGGCTTGCAGTCCGAATTGCAGCGCCATCGCGGCACCGAATAGCACGCTGGCTGCCGCGATTCCCCACGGGTTCCAGCGCCCGAGAATTACCACCGCCAGCGCGACGTAGCCGCGCCCGCCCGAGATATTTTCGACGAACGTGTTCGCATACGCGAGCGTCAGATATGCGCCGGAAAGCCCGGTCAGCACTCCGGCCGCGAGCAGCGCATGCCATCGCAGGCGATAAACGCCAAGCCCCAACGCGTCCGCCGCGTCGGGCCGCTCTCCCGCTGCACGCAACATCAAGCCGTAGTGCGTGCGCCACACAACAAATCCGATGACAGGGACGAGCGCGAAGGTCAGATAGACGAATGCGTTATGATGAAAAAGCGTGGCGCCAAGAATTGGAATCCGCGTGAGCGGACCGAAATCGAACCGCGGCATCGGCTTGACCATGAACGCCATTCCGGTGATTCCGAAGAATCGGCGGTAGAAAACGCCCGTGATTCCGACCGCGAGAATATCGAGCGCGGTTCCCGCGACCACCTGGTTGACCGAAAGATTGACCACCAGCAGCGCGAGCAGCGCGTTGATCGCGACGCCGGCCGCGATTCCTGCCGCAATTCCAATGATCGTCGAGCCGGTGAAGTACGCACCTGCCATCGCGAAGAACGCACCGCACAGCATCGCGCCCTCGATCCCGATATTGATCACGCCGGTCTCCTCGACCAGCAGCTCGCCGAGCGCCGCGAGCAGGATCGGCGTCGCCATCGCGATGGTCGAATTTAAGAACGCGTCAAGCATCGGCACGCGCTCCCGCGGCCGGCGCGGACTGCGCACCGCGCGAGAATATCTGTCCGCGAATTCGCGTCCACGCGGGCGTGTCGAACGCGAGCAGGATCATGATTACCAGTCCCTGGATCGCCTGCACCAGCACCGGCGAGACGCCCTGCGCGCGCTGCATCGCCTGCGAGCCGTTGTCGAGCGCGCCAAAGAAAATCGCCGAGACAATAATTCCGAGCGGATTCAGCCGCGCGACCAACGCGACCGCGATCGCCTCGAAGCCCCATCCGGGCGAGAATTTTTCATACAGGCGATGCGTGATCGCCGAGACCTGCACCGCACCGCCGATTCCCGCCAGCGCGCCCGAGAGCGCCAGGATCGCGATCGTGAGGCGCGCGATCGGAATACCAAAGAAGGTCGCCGCACGCCGGTTGCGGCCCATCGCGCGCAACTCGAATCCTAAGCTGGTGTGGAACAGAAGCAGGTAGCATCCGATCGCGAGCAAGATCGCCAGGAGGATCGCGGGGTTGAGGCGCGTCGGCTCCAGCGGCATGTACATCCGCGCACTCGGCGCGATCGCCATACTCTGCGGATACGCGCCCGAGGCTTCGATCAGCGGGCCATGCACCACCCAGCTAATCAGTTGCGCGGCGACGAAGTTCATCATGATCGTGCTGATAACTTCGTTGGTGTCGCGCCGCGCGCGAAGCCATCCGCAGATTCCGCCCCACACCGCGCCGCCTAAGGCGCCGGCGATGAGCACGAACAAAATCGCCACGGGGCGCGGCCATCCGCCGAGGTAGGGGCCAATCGCGCCGGCGGCGATCGCGCCTGCGATCAACTGCCCGTCGGCACCGATATTCCACAGCGCGCCCGAGAACGAGATCGAGATCGCAAGTCCGGTGAAAATCAGCGGAGTGGATTTGACGATGGTATCGGCGGTGGCGTACCAGGTTCCGAACGCGCCCTCGTAAAGCGCGGCGAAGACGCCGGTCGGAGACGCGCCCAGCGCGAGCACGACCGCGGCGATGATCGCACAGGCGAGGATCAGCGCCGCGATCGATTTTCCGATCGATGAAAGCATCGCCTACTCGAAGTGCCCCGCCATCAGCATCCCCAGCCGCGCCGGATCGCGATCGGTAGGAGCGATCTCGCGCAGACGCCCGCGGCTAATCACGAACAGCCGCGCGCAGAGCTCGAGCAATTCGTCGAGGTCGCTGGATACCAGCAATACGGCGCCGCCCGCCGCGGAGAATTCGACCAACGCGCGATGAACCTCGGCAGCTCCGGCAAGATCGAGTCCGCGGCAGATATTGTGCGCGACGATCACGCGCGGCGCCGACGCGACCGCGCGCGCAACCTCGAGCCGCTGCCGGTTTCCGCCCGAGAGCGCAGAGGCGAGAGCTTCGGGACCGGGCGCGCGGATTTGAAACCGCTCGAGCAGTTCGCGGCACAGCTCGACTGCGCGTGCGCGGTCGAGCCATCCGCGCGGCGCGACAAGCTTTCGAATGGGATCCGCGAGCAGCAGGTTCTCCCACAACGTCATGTCGAGCACGAGCCCGTCGAGGTCGCGATTTTCCGGTATCACCGCCATCGCCTCCTGCGAACCGGCGGCATGTGTGCCAGCGACGATCGCGCGGCCTGATTGCGCAACACGCGCGCCCGCCAGAACCTCGACCAACTCGGTCTGCCCGTTGCCGTCGACGCCCGCAACTCCCGCAATCTCGCCCGCATGCAGCACCAGCGAGACGCTGTCGAGCGCGCGATGCCCCTCGCGCTCGAGCGACAGATCTTCGATCGACAGCGCAACCGCGCCGATACGCACCGGCGCTTCCGGCGACGAATCCGGCGCGGCGAGCGGAATCGCCAGATCGCCGATCATCATCCGCGCAAGCGCCGCCTCCGAAGTTTCCGCGGGCGTGGTGCGCGTAACCATCCGTCCCTGGCGCAGCACGCTGATCCGATCGGCGACGGCGAGCGCCTCTCTCAGCTTGTGCGTGATCAACACGATGATTCTGCCTTCGCCACGAAGCCGCCGGAGCAGGTCGAGAAACGGCGCGAGCTCCGCGGGCGCCATCACTCCGGTCGGCTCGTCGAGAATCAGCACGCGCGGATCGAACGACAGCGCGCGCAACACTTCGAGCCGGACCCGCTCTGCGACCGAGCGACGCTCGATCGTGCTTCCAGCGGGCGGCAGCGCGAAGCCGAGCCTGCCTGCGAGCGCGTGCGAACGCGCGGCAACCTCGGCCAGATCGAAACCGGCGGTGTCGAAACCGCCGAGCGCGAGATTTTCTTCCCAGGTGAAACGCTCGAAGAGCATCGGGCTTTGATTGACCGCCGCGATTCCGGTGCCAAGAGCGCCGGCCGCCGAGCCGCGCCGCAGCGCCGCGCCGTCGAGCGAGACCTCGCCCGAGTCGGGGCGCAGGCGGCCCGCGATTATATTCATGAGCGTGGTTTTGCCCGCGCCGTTTTCACCGACCAGCGCGTGAATCTCGCCCGGATGCGCCTCGAAATCGACGCGGTCGAGCGCGAGCATCCGCCCGAAGCGTTTGGATATTTCGCGAGCGCGGAGCACCTATTGCGCAGTCACTTGCGGCGCATGATGGGCCAGCACCCAGGCGAGTGCGTCGTCGCGGGTCGCGAGCGCGCCGTCGAGCTGAAGGTCTTCGACCTCTTGCAGAATCTGCTTGAAGCGTGGTCCCGGCGCGAATCCGAGTCCGATCAGATCGTTGCCGGTAACGAGGCGCGGCGGATGAATCTCCGCCGCCGACATCGACTCGAGCGCGCGCCGGCAAAAATTCCAGTAGCCCAGGTACGACGACGACGCGAGCGCGTCGAGCATCGCGACCTGCATCAGCTCGCCAAAGCCCTCGTCGGCGAGCATCCGCTTGAGGGTGGCTTTGCGCATCCGCGGCGCCATGCACAGGCGCAGATGGTCGCGCACCAGGTAGGCGACGCGTTCCTGCACGAAGTTCGAGCGCTTGAAGCGCGCCATCATTTTCGCCGCAATCACCGCGCCCTGATCGGTATGCCCATAAAACGTGACCTTGCCGCCGCCTGCGACCGCGCGGCATCGCGGCTTGGCGATATCGTGCAGCAGAATTCCGAACGCGACGGTTTCGCTGCATCCCGCCGGCAGCATCGAGACCCCGAGCCGCGTGTGCGACCACACGTCGCCCTCGGGATGATAATTCTCGGGCTGGGCGCATCCGACCATCTCGAGCAGCTCGGGCGCGAGCGCTGCCCATAGTCCGGACTCGCGCAGCAGATCCATCGCGCGCCCGGCGCCGCCCTCGGTCATCAGCATCACCAGCTCCACGCCGATTCGTTCGGCGGCGATTTCGGTGATAGTGGAGGCCGTTTCGCGCATCGCGTTCCACGTAACGGGATCGATCTCGAAGCCGAAGCGGGCGGCGAAGCGCGCGCCGCGCAGGATACGCAGGCGATCCTCGGCGAAGCGCTCGCGCGGATTTCCGATCGCGCGGATAATTCCGGCGCGCAGATCGCGCATCCCGCCGACCAGATCGATCAGGCGATCATTTTCGGGGTCGAGGAACATTCCGCCGATCGTGAAGTCGCGCCGCTTCGCATCTTCTTCGATCGTGCCGAAACGCACCGCCGACGGATGGCGTCCATCGATATACTCGGCGTCAGCGCGAAAGGTGGTTACTTCGTATTGCACGCCCTCGAGAATCACCACGATCGAGCCGAAGCGTGCGCCGACGGCGACCGTGTGATCGAAAATCCGCTGGACGACTTCCGGGCGCGCGTCGGTCGCGATGTCGTAATCTTTGGGAGCAATCCCGAGGATTTGGTCGCGCACGCATCCGCCCGCGAAAAAAGCCTGGAAGCCCGCCGCGCGCAGCCGGAGCACGATGAAGCGCGCACCGGACTCGATATCGGTCACCGCGGTTTCCATCGTGGGCCCGAGTTTACAGGCTCGATAATACCGCGCGCCATACGGGTCCGCGCGCGGGCGATGACGGTTACCCTTCCAGCGCGCGAACGCCGAGCGTGATTCCGCCATCGACGGCGATTATTTGCCCGGTCACATTCTTCGCCTTTTCGGAGCAAAGCCACGCCGCCGCGCGGCCGATGTCCTCTTCGGTCTGTTCGCGTCCGAGCGGGACGATCTGCCGCACGATCGCGTCGAACGCCTCGCGCGCGCGATCATCACCGCCGCCGACCGCCGCGCCGAGCTGCTGCCAAAGGGGCGTATAGATGACTCCCGGCGCGACCGCGTTCACCCGGATACCCGACGCTCCGAGCTGCGCCGCGAGCGTGCGGGTGTAGGAAATCACGCCTGCTTTCGCCGCCGCGTACGCCGCCAGCATCGGAACCGCCTGCATCCCGGCGATCGATGACGTGTTGCAAATCGCACCGCCCGCGCGCATCCGCGGCGCGACCTCGCGCGAGACCAGGTAAACCGAGTTGAGATTCAGATCGACATAGCGGCGCCAGGTCTCGACCGAATCCCAGTTATTGGTCTGGCGGCTGCCCTCGAACCACGCGCGTTCTCCGCCGCCGGCGTTGTTGCAGAGCACGTCAGGATGCGCTCCGAGCTTAGCGGTGATCGCTTCGACCGCGGAATGGATCGATGCCTCGTCGGTCACGTCGGCACGAAAGCCGTGGATCTGTTTTGCGATCGCGGCGGGTGCGGGAACCGGTTCCTTGTCGATCACCGCGACGGCTTCGACGACTTTCTCATCGAGCAGCGCGGTGACGATTCCCAACCCCAGCCCGCGCGCCCCACCGGTAACGATTGCGTACTTCATATGGTTTTCCTCGCGTTCGTGGATACCGCGGCAATTTTCATGCGGACGCGCACAGATGCGCTTCGATGCATGCGCAGCGGCAATTTACTAAAGCTCCGTTCAGGTAACAAATGAATCTAACTCGTCGCCCGTTCGTCTCTATCTATAGAGAAGGTGATCAGAATGTTAGCGATGGTGATGGTCGCGGTGGGTGTGTTCGCCGCTGATCTGGCGGCGGTTGCGGCGGTTGTCGGCTCGATGTTCCTGGAGCGATGGATGGGGCTGTCACGCGGAATGATCCTGGATTGCATATTTGTCGTCGCGGTCAGCTACGGCGTTGCGGCATGGTTTGTCGGAATGTGGATCAAGCGCGAGATGTCGTTGAGTGCGCCACCGCAGTCCGCTGGTGACATGAGCGTCCCGGCGGAAATTTTCCGATCAGGCGGGCGACCGCGGGCTTCCGCTCACTGGATCTGAAAGGTCCGCGCGAAATGCGTCAGGCTGCTTCCTTGCGGCTCTCGCCGTAAGTCTTTCGATACACCCGCAGCAACGCCGCGAACACCGACATGATTGCCGGTCCGATGAACAACCCGATCGGTCCGTAAGCCTCGAGTCCGCCGGCGATTCCGAAAAACAGCGCGAGCGTCGGCAGCCCGGTGCCATGCTTCATCGCCATCGGCTTGATGAAGTTGTCAATAATCGCGATCGAGACCGAACACCACACCACCAGGAAGATCGCCCATCCCCATCCGGCCGTGTAGAACAGGTAGAGTGTGGCAGGAACCCAGACGAGCGCAGTCCCTCCGATCGGCAACAGCCCTGCGGCCGCGCTGGCCAGCGCCAGAAATGCCCAGTACGGAACGCCGCTGATGAGCAGGCCCAGGCCGATCGTGGCACCCTGCAACAGCGCGGTCAGCATCAGCCCGCGCATCACCGACGACAGCGTGCTGCGCAGAGTTTCGAACACCGCCTTCTTGTCGTCCTCGTGCAGGGGCGTCAGCTCGCGCACCGCGTTGTAGTAGCTCTCTCCGTCACGCAGCAGGTAGAAAAAAATCAGCAGAATGATCGCGAAGTCGATCAGCACGGTCGCGACGTTGCGCGCCGCGCTGGTGAGATTGTGCGCGACATACCCGCTCAGCACCTGCGCGGCGGCGGCGAAGTGTTTGGGAATCTCGTCTTCGATTCTTATTCCGCGTGGCGCAAGCCGCCGATTTATCGACTGGACAATTTCTGAATGCAGCATCCAGTCGCGTGCATGTATAAATCCTCCTCCATCGAGCATCGTCGTGACCTGCGCATATAAGGTCTGCGCCTCAGCCGCGAGGCGGCTCGACAGCCAGATCGCCGGCAGAATCACGCCGAGCGCCACCCCGAGGGTGATGATCAATGCCGAGAGTGTGCGGCGGCGCACCAGATGGTCGAGCTCGATGAGCAGAGGATGCGCAAGGAACGCGAGCAGGATCGCCCACATCAGCGGAGTAAGAAACGGCGTTAGGATCGCATACAGCTCATAGGCCATCAGGGCCAGGAAGCCGAAAAAGAAGACCTGTATGATTCTCTCGCGTTCCATCGTTTCGAGCCGAAGTTGCTTGGCGCGCAAGCTTATCAAAAGCGCCCCGATGCGTCGCCTGCCCCGCGGCCGCGAACTGGCGCGGCGGTCGATATTTGAGATGTCCGCTCGAACCGCTACGATTCATGCTCGAATGAGAATCCCAACCCTCCGATGACTCACCTGGAAGCCGCTATGAAAGATGATCCCGTATCGCGAGAACTACAAGCTCCCCGCCCGGCGACGGCAATCGCCTCGCACCGGGTTCCTCCCGGCAAGACCGACGCTTACATCATCGCGCAGAAGGCCATCACCGACGCCGCGCGCAGATTTCCCGGATTCGTCGGAACCGAGGTGCTCGCTCCGGTGGCCGGCCTGCAAGAGGAATGGGTCGCGATCTTTCGCCTCGAGTCGAATCATGCGATGCAGCAATGGCTTCAGTTTCCGGAGCGCTTGAGGCTCGCCAGGAGCATCGAGGATTTGCTTATCGAGCCGTCGCGGATGCTGGTGCTGGCCAGCGACGAGCGCACCGAGCCGCCGGTGGCGATGGTGTTCACGCATAAGGTCGCGCCGGAAAAAGTTCCCGCGTATCTGGATTGGCGGCGCCGCGTGATCGCCGCGCAGGCGCATTACCCCGGTTACCTGGCGACCGAGTTTTTCGAGCCACACGAGAAGCTCGACGAATGGGTGGATATCGTTCGTTACGATTCGGTGCGCGATCTGACCGCTTTTATGGAGTCGCAGGAGCGCAAGGATCTTCTGAAAGAGCTCGACTCGATAGTCGAATCGATGCACGCGCATCGCGTGACCGGTCTGGAAGGATGGTTCTCGGTCAACCGCGGGCCTGGCGAAACGATCATCCCACCGCCGGCATGGAAGCAAGCCCTTTCGGTTTTGTTCGCGCTATATCCTACTGTGATGGTCCTGACATACCTGAATCCGCTGATGACGAACTTGTCGATGGCGGTTCAGATGTTTATCGGCAACATTCTCTCAGTCGCGCTGCTGACCTGGCTGGTAATGCCGCAAGTGAGCAGGTTTCTGGGCTTCTGGCTAAATCGTGAAGGCCACAGCCTCAAGCGGGAAGTGCTGGGGCTCTGTACAGTCGCTGCCGGGCTCACGTTGTTCGTTCTAATATTTCGCGGGTTGTGAATGATTCTTGCGTGTGCTCATTGAGTAATGCGGGTCGAATGAGGTATTAAGTCCATTATGCTCAAAATGCGGTTGTCATTTGGCTATGTGCTCGCACTCTCGCTGATTTTCAGTTTGGCAGGAATTGGCTCCTGCTTCGCGGCCTCTGCCTCCGAGTTGGGATTGCCTGACTATATGAATGTAATCGCGGGCAACGGTACGGAGATGAGCAAGGCCGCTGTGGCGGATCAGAGTGTCCTCGATCTCGACATCGCGATGTTCGGTCTTTACGACGACGCGCTGGCGAAATTCCAGAAAAATCTGATGGCGCAGCATCCTGTGATTCTTGCGCTGTTCAGCAATCAGGGCGGCAGGTTGCTGCTCTATCGTCCCGGCAAACCGCCTCTGGAAGCGCCCCAGGTGCCGATTCGCTATCAAATCTACAAGTCAGTCGGACATTCCAGCCTGGCGCTTTTCGAGCTGGCCGGCTCGCACGTGGGCGATGTTGCCGATCACTCGTGGGTAGCCAAGATGCGGGTGTTCCGCGCGGCAAACCAGGCCGCGCTGGATAGCCTCAGCGCCACCGATCTGACTCCCGAGGCTCGCGAGAACCAGGCCAATGTACTGAAGGCGAATATCAAGTTCATGGATACCGCGCTCAGCAACGGTACCTATACATTTGCCGATATTCAGAATTACGCTCACGAAGTCAAACCCTTTCTGCAACGGAATATCACCTGGGGCGCGACTACTCAGGTCCAGCATTGGATGAAAGTGGTCAAGGACTGGAAGGAAATGCTGGGAGCCGACTGGGACAAGACTTATGGTGTGAGTAATACTCTGTATGTTGCCCGCCAGAATAACGTCCTGTTCAGCGTGCTCGCGCAGTTCTTCGGCAAAGATGCAATGAATACCCGGCTGTTCCTCTACGAGACGTCATCTTTTGTCACCACTCCGGACCAGATGCTCGACGTACTCATTCGGACCGTCGCCGATCGCTCGGTAGGACAGGTATTTTTTGGCAATTACTATCTGATGGACTATGAATTGATGGGTGGAGACGGCCGCAAGGCGATCGCCGCTGAAGACAAGAAATATGGTATTCCGGTTTTCTTGCCGCCCGAGGTGCCGTTCCATTCCAATGAATGGCCGTTCCGGATCGATCCAAGCCAGGGCGAAGGACCCGCAACGATCGAACAGATAAAGTAGTTCGTGTCAGGTATGGCGCCAAGCCCGCTATCGTAGGGCACTGCATGTGATGCTGGCACGGAGCATGAACGCCTGGGCATTTCTCGCCCATGGCTCGAAATGACGATCGCTGGGTCACCGACGAAACTGAGAATGCCCTGCTAGAACAGAACCACTAGTTGCGCGGTCATCGCGAGTGCGCCTTGAACATTCCGGCTCTCGCCGGGATTCGGCATGTAACTGAGTACCGGTTCCAGGAATGAACTGCTTATTAGATGCATCTGATAGTAAGTCTGGAGTATGGCTTCATTGCTGCGAAAACCATATCGACGGTTAAGCCAGCTCCAGGCCAAGCCTGCTCCAAACGAATCCGCGGGGCGTTTTGGTATGAGACTGAACGCGGTGAATCCAAGACCGAAATACCGGTTCGCGATCATCGTGCTCGAATCGTTAAAGCCAAACTGAAAATAGCCGGAAATACCGCTGTTGTCGATTCCGGCGTGATGGCGCCATAGGCGTTGAGAGCCGAACGCATAAACTCCCTGCGCTCCTTCTTGCGCGGCGCCACCGCCATAAAGCTCTCCCGTTTGAACCCATCCGCCAATAGCGGCTACACCGGGTAATTTCTGATCGCCCAATAGCCACGCATAGCCAGCCTCAGCAATCGTAAAATAATGTCCATCGAAGACCGGCGCTTCACGGATTCCGCTCTGAATGCCGCGCGCCAGCGCACCATCATAGATTCCATAGCTGACATAGAAATCGCGGGTCAGAGCGATGTTGGCGGTTATTCCATAGGCCGAATTGTAATAGCCAGGCGCGGCGCCAATGATAGTTGGATTCTTGAATATAGGAGTGAAGATGAGTCCCGTGACAGACGGAATAGCTAGACTTTGGTCAGTCACCGGCACCGGACGGCTCACATTGTTGAAGTCCTGGGTCGGCACGGTTTTGCCGACTCTGATTACCAGCTTGTCGTCGAACAATCGCTGCCGCCACCACAACTCATATAGTTGCGTGCGATCCAGCGGCCTTGGTCCCGGAAGCCCATCGTAACCCGTGATATTCCCGGCCTTCTGATTGGCGTCCTGTCCGTCGAACTGGAGCACCGACGCATCAAGGGAGCTTCCCGGCAGCCCAATCAGCTTCTCGGCGTCAACGTTCAGGTTGACAACTAGAAGACTGTTGAAGCTCCATGTCCTCGGCTGCACACCGCCGGTAAATAGATAGTCAGAGTTGCCAATCCATAGGCCGCCGATGCGTATGCCTGATTCAGGTGCGAATCCGATCAATCTGCCGAGCCATCCAGTTCCCGGAATGATATTGACTGCTCCTGGATTTGCGCTGATTGCCGGGACGGGAGTCGCGGCCGCGGCGGGAGTGGCGGTAGCAGCGGAGGTCGGCGCAGATACCACGGATATCGGTGCGCTGTCGGCCCCATATGCCCGGAGCGGAATTACCGCCGACAGGAATACCAGGCCGAGCGATCCCGCCGCTAAGACGCAGAGCGACTTAGCGAGCATCGCCGCGCAGCGAACCAACATTGCCGGATGCGATCATCAAGCGTCGCCGGCGGGTTTGCTCTGAGTGCGCTCGAAGATTTGGCGGTAGATCCGATCAGGCGTCAGCGACGAGCTGTGAAAGCGAATCCCGGTCGCGTTGGTCAGCGCGTTGGCCAGCGCGGGCGCGATCGGATAGATCGGCGCCTCGCTCATCGACTTCGCGCCGAGCGGCCCGAACGCGTCATGAGTATCGGCGAAATAAATCTCCGTCCGCCGCGGATTATCGGCGTAGGCCGGGATCCGATAGTTGCGGAAACTTGGATTGATCATGCGCCCGCTCGGGTCATAGACCATCTTCTCGGACAGCGACCATCCGAGCCCCTGCGCGACCGCACCCTCAATCTGCGCCCTGCACTGCATCGGATTGATGATCACGCCGCCGTCGGCGCCGTGAATGCTCTGCAGGATCGCAATCTCTCCGGTGATGCGGTTGACCGCGATCCGAAAGCCTTGCACCTGGAAGGTGACGCTGCGCGGCGTGCCGTAGGCTTTGCGGACCACTTCCAGTTGGCGTTCGGCTTTTTCGGCGGCCTTGAAAAATTCCTGGAATGACACCTTGATCTCGTTGTAGGTAATCCCGTCGTGCTCGAGCCGGCAGGCGTCGCGGCTGACGCGATAGTTTTTCGACGCGAAATCGAGCATGCGATCGCGCAGCGCCTCGGCCGCGAGCCGCACCGCATTTCCCGCCACCACGGTGCCCGCGCTGGCAAACGCTCCCGTATCGTAACCGGTCGCGTCGGTGTCCGATTGCACGACCTCCACCCGTGACGCGGTGCTGCCGAGCACGGCGGAGACGATCTGCCGATGCACGGTCGTGGTGCCGTTGCCAAACTCGGCGGTGCCGATCGCGAGATGATATTTGCCGTCGGCTCGAAGACCCAGTTGCGCCTCCGAGCGATGTTCCGTCGGCGGGACCGAACCATGCATCGAGATCGCCATCCCCTGCCCCGTGAGCCATCCCTCGCCCGCGGGAGGCTTGACGCCGTTGCCGCGCTTCAGCGCGGCCTCGACCTGGTCGAGACATTGGTCCAGTCCATAGCTGCCGAACTCGGTATCGGTGACCCGCGCACTATCGGCGATCATCCGATCGCCCGGTTTGACGACGTTGCGGCGCCGAAGTGCGAACGGATCCATCTTTAAGCTGCGCGCGAGTTCGTCCATCGCCGATTCGACCGCGAAGATCGTCTGCGTCATTCCGTAACCGCGAATCGCGCCGCCGGGAACCATGTTGGTGTATACGGTGTAACCGTCGATTTTCTTGTTCGGACAGTTGTAAACCGCGACCGCCTCGCCGCAGGCCGCGTACAGGGTTTCGCCGCCGTGATTGCCGTATGCGCCGGTGTTTGAAACGACGCGCATCTGGAACGCCGTCAGAGTTCCATCGCGGCGCGCGCCGATCTTCAAGTGGACGTTCATCGGATGCCGCGTCGTCGCCGCGATGAATGCTTCTTCGCGCGTGAATTCGAGCTTGACCGGCCGTCCGGTCTTGAGCGTCGCGAACGCGCAGATGTCTTCGGTCAATACTTCCTGCTTGCCGCCAAAGCCGCCTCCCACGCGTTCGCAAAAAACCCTGACCGTGGCCGGAAGCAAATCAAAGATGAAGCACAGCTTCTGCTTGGTGATGTGCGGAGTCTGGCTGCTGGTGCGCACATTCAGCCGACGATTCTTGTCGAGCCAGGTGATTGAACAATGCGTCTCGAGATGCGCGTGCTGGACCCGGTGCGCCTCGTAAGATCCTTCATGGATCACGTCGGCGACGGCGAATCCTTTCTCGATCTCTCCGACCTGTCCATGAATTTCCAGCAGGATATTTCGCGCCGGATTCAGGATGCGCTCTGCCGCCCGCTCGTGAAGCAACGGCGCACCCGGGCGCATCGCCTCCTCCGGATCGAACACCGCCGGAAGAATCTCGTAGTCGACCTCCAGCCGGCGGCATCCTTCTTCGGCGGCTCCCTCGGTATCGGCAACGACCGCGGCTACGCGCTGGCCGACAAATCGCACCACGTTGTCGAGCAACAGAGTATCGCTCGGATCGACGTGATAATCGTCGTGCGTCGCCGACGTGTACAGATGCTTCGGCACGTCCTCAAAGGTGTACACCGCGGCGACTCCCGGAACCGCCAGCGCCGCCTCACGGCGAATCGACCGGATTCGCGCATGCGCGTGCGGTGATCGCAAGAGCTTCAGATGCAACATTCCTTCGATCGCGACATCGAGCGTGTAGCGCTCCTTGCCGGTGACGATTCTCTCAGCCGCGGGCGCAAGCAGGTCCGCGCCGAGCGACTTGCCGGGCTGGTCGTCTCCGATTGATTTGATCCCGCCGATCGCGTCCTCGACCGCGTGATAGCCGGTGCATCGGCACAGATTGCCCTTGAGCGCGCGCGGCAGATCCTTGCGCGCTTCATCGCTTAAGCTCGCGGCGGTCATGATCATGCCGGCGGTGCAGAATCCGCACTGAAACCCCGCCGCATCCATGAACGCCTTCTGCATCGGATGCAGCTCGCCATCGTGCGCGAGACCTTCAATCGTGGTCACCTTTTTTCCGTCGGCCCGAAACGCCGGAATCAGGCAGCTATGCACCGGCATACCGTCGAGCCACACCGTGCATGCGCCGCAATCGCCGGCGTCGCATCCTTTCTTGACCCCGAACCATCCCATTTCTCTCAGGAACGTGCGCAGGCACTGGCCCGGACGCGGTTCCTCTGAAAACGTCTTGCCGTTGATCAGGTAACTCATCGGTTACTTGCCACCTCCCAGCTCGCATCGGATCTCTTCCGCGAAATGGAGGGTCATGTGTTTGCGATAGTCGGGCGCGCCATGCACGTCGTCAAAGAAAACGGGAATCTCCTTCTCGAGCCTGGTCCGCAGATCTTTTTGATCGGGAATTTTGTCGAACTTTATTCGTAGCGGCCGCTCCGTCGATGCGGACACGGTCAGCATAAAGACCCCGTCCCGGGGACTCAGCGTGCCGACAATCAGCGCCGCCGAGCGGCCCAGGTGAGTCAGAGAAATCCGGCGAAAAGCGGATCGCTTGCACAACGCCGCGGCCGGCAGCTCGATGCGCCGTAGCATCTCGCCCGGCTCGAGGACGTTGCGATGGTTCCCGGTGACGAAATCCTCGATCGCGACCTTGCGCTCGCCGCCTCGTGGATGCTGGATCGTGCAGATGGCTTCCAGAGCGGCCGCCATCGAGATCATCGGACCCGCAGGCAGCGACATGCAGATATTTCCACCCACCGTCGCCGTATTCCAGATTTTAAAGGAAGAAAGAAACGAGCGGCAGCATTGATCGATGATCGGCGCCGCCGTCCAATCCGCGGGAGCCTTCAATGCGAATAACTCGGCAATCGTGCAAGTCGCGCCAATCTCAAGACCGTTGGCGTTGATCGCAAGCGGCTTCCATCCCAGCCCTTGCAAATCGATCAGGCGCCGCAGATGCGGCTGCGGCTCCGAGAACAGCCACGTCCCGCCCGCCAGCCACGCGTCACCCTCGCGCCAATCGATTCCGCCGGCAGAACTATCCGGCCGCGCGATCTCCTGAATCGTATTCAGATCCATTGACACCGCCCCTTCCACCAACAAACCGACAAGATACCCTACTACATGCAGAGCAGATGATCACTAGCGATCCTGTGAGAATCGCATAATTTCGTGATGAAAACGTTCGTCGATGTCGCGATTTTGCCGGTCGCGATGCTGACGGCGCGCGCTGTCGTGGAAAAGAGTATAATAGCTTGAGTTTGCCCAAATGCAGATCGAAACCGAACGCCTGCTGATCGAGGAAGCTCATGCCGATGACCGCGCGACGATCGACGGCCTGGTCGCGCTGTTCAATTCGAACCCGGAATTTCATCGCGCATCGGGCGAACGTGTGATCTGGGCGGCGGCCGACCTTGAAAACTACCTCGCCGACGACCCCAATCCACGCTATCCCGACCTGGAGTCACATGAGTACACCGTCCGCGAGCGCGCGACCGGTCTGATCGTCGGCACGGTCGAGCTGATCGCGCCGATTCCGTCGGACCGGATTAACTGGATCGCCCTGATGATGATCCAGGGCGACCGCCAGGGCGCCGGACTAGGCAGCGAAGTCGTCGCGGCGATCGAGCACGAGCTGTTCTCCGCCGGATGGAACGAAATCCGCGTCTTCGTCCATCGCGACACGGTACTCGCGCATCAGTTTTGGACCGGCGCAGGCTACCAGCCAATCGGCGAAGCGCTAAGCGCCTCGGGCAAGCCCGGCATGGTCCTCCGCAAACCGCGCTCAGCACCCTAAGATATACAACTCGGTAAGATATCCAGGCGATGAAGTTCCGCCATGCAGCCGCGCTTGCTCTTGTGGGCTTTCTTCTGCGTCTTAACTGGCGATCCGCGTCTCAAGAAAAGGTAGGGTCGACGAACCACGCCGGCACGCGCGCCCGATCGCGATAGGGGCGGTTAAAGAATTGACGGTTCTCGACCCCGAGGTGTCACTAGAACTCGCCGTCATTTG
>JBARDN010000190.1:0-4498 GCA_049795175.1 Binataceae bacterium (SeqCode)
GTCAAGGAAACAGGCTTGGTCGGGACGGCGGCGAGCTACCGGGTCATCGATTCAAGGCCGGCCAAATTCTGCAGCGGGCATAGGGTCCCCGTTAAGCTTATTGGTTGCTCACTCTCGTGCGCGCGAGAGGAGCGGCGCGATCGCGGGCGGTGGCGAATTCTTTTTCGTGAATATCACGGTGGTGCTGCTCAGCTAAGCGACAGAAGTATTGCAACACCTCATTTGGTCGCGAGGACCATTGGCGACCAAAAAATGGCATCAAAACAATTCGTCACGATAATTATCGGCGATGAATTTCTCGATCTTTTCCAGTGGCTCGTGCGGACGCCGCCGGTGAATGACCCGTGCGTAACTTGGGAAGACGGTCCGGTCGATCTGACTTGCCGAGTTCCAAAGACCAGCGCGCTTAAGTGCCTTTCCGCAATGGAAGAAGACCTCTTCCAGCGAAATGACGATCGCAAGCTTCGGCTGTTTGCCGTCAACAGCCATGCTGGCAAGGACCGTAGGGTCGCGTGTGATGGTAGCGCGTCCGGATGCCCGCATCACCTCATCAATCCCGGGTACGAGAAAGATCAATCCGACCGAGTTGCTAGGATTTGCGAGAATATTCAACATAGTATCAACGCGCCGATTCCCGGGGCGGTCCGGAATTGCAATGGTTCGGTCGTCGAGAATTTGTACGAAGCCGGGCTTATCCCCGCGCGGACTGACATCAGCTCGTCCACCGGCGCCTACCGTCGAAATGAATAGGATCGGCGACAGCACGATGAACTGTCTGCACAGCTCATCAAGAGCCGCCATCTCCTTATTGATGGATCCTGGATTGGGTGCGCCGATGACGTTTCTTAGCTCGCCAGATTCAACTATTTCGTTTGCACCGCGGCTCAACATGTCGTTCCCCTGATTAGGCCGTTCGAAAAAATCGCATGGGCATTCTTCCACAACACGGCAGAGCGTGCCTCGGCGCTAGCTTGTGCATGCTTTCCACGTGGTTGCAAAGTCTCCGGCCAACGTGAGTGGTGTGGCGACCGGATTATGCAGATATGATCCGCGATCATCGGCATTTGCTCCAGGATTTTCTCCTCTCTTCGTGACGCCCTGAATCTCCTCGGCCTGCTGACGAGAAGCGAGTTGGACGCCGTTGGCGCGTTCTTTTCGTGTGTTTTCGTAAATGGCGAACGCCTCATCAAAAGTCCTGGCGGCGGCGAATGCCCGGCCCAGGATCATTGCGTCCTCGATAGCCATGCATGCGCCTTGGCCGAGAAACGGCGTCATAGGATGCGCGGCATCGCCCAGCATGCTGACGCGTCCCTTGGTATAGCGCGCAAGCGGCTCTCGATCGCGAAGGCCCCATTTAAACAGCGTCCCCGGAGAAATCGCACTCATGAGGTCCAATACATCGGGATGGAAATCGCCGTGAAGGTCTGCAAACTCCTCTATTGTGGCAGGAATTGTCCATCCTTCCTCAGTCCATCTTGGCTCGCGAGCAACCCCAACCACGTTCATGATCGTTCGGTGGCGCAACGGATAGTGGAGCAGCACCCGGTGTTTGCCGACGAACATGGCGAAGGGCATTTTCGCGACGCCGGCCGGCACATTTGCCATCGGTAACAGCGCCCGAAATGCTGCTTGTCCCGTGTAACTCACCGCTTCATCGCCGAAAACGCAGGCCCGCACCCTGGAAGCGACGCCGTCACTTCCGATCAGGATATCACTCGCGATCGTCCTGCCATTTGTAAACGTTGCCACAACTTGCCCAGAGTCTTGCGTAAGAAACTCGAATCTATGGTCAAGGAACACGCAAGCTGAGTCGTTTCGAAGTACAGCATCGGTGAGTGTGGCGTGAAGGTCGGCGCGATGAACCTGGTGATAAGCCGCGCCAAATCTCTCAACATAATCCGTTCCGCTCGCCCTGATTTTTAGGACCTCACCGGTTTGGACATGACGTATGAGATAAGGCTCGGTTGGCCCGGCTTCCTTCGCAACGCGCTCACCAATCCCAAGAAAATTGAGTGCGTGCATCGCGTTCGGTGTGATTGTCACACCAGCGCCGATCTCCCTGAGTTCTCGAGCCTGCTCAAAGACAGAAGCACGAAAACCGAAATGTTGAAGTGCCAGCGCCGCGCTCAAACCGCCAACGCCACCCCCGACTATGGAAATGCGTGAGACTTGCATCGAACCCTCGCACTCCGCCTATTATCGGGTCGACGCCTATCGCGTCCGCTGCGCCGCTTCGGTCAGGATTTGATAAGCTTCGCGAATCGCTGGTCTTGCCTTCGCAACGTCTGCGCCGACGCTTGCGAGCGTTGCCATCATCGCTGACTGCTCATCGCGGGGCAGGCTGATAAGCTCGCCGCCGCCGTTCATCCAGGCCTTGCGCTGCTCGGCATACATCGCCAGAGCCACCGGGTTCATCGCCACGGACACTTTGGTGCCATCGCGATCAACAATCTCCTGCAAGTCCTTAGGCAGCGAGATGTACCATTTCTGGCTGACTTCGAGCACGATAAAAATGGCAGGTTGATTGGTTTCGGTGACGTATTTTGCTGCGTCGCTAAAATGCAGATGGACAAAAGGCCCAATACCGGCCACCGCGCCATCGATGGTACCCTGTTGCAGCGCCGGCAGCACGTCGCCCAGTGTCATTGCTACGGGTGTAGAGCCGAGCCGATCCAGCGCTACGGTCTGGAACTGCGAGGCGAAGATCCGAATCTTTTTGCCATGGAAATCGGCGAGATGGCGAATGGGAGCTTTTGAAATGACGGAGGACGGCTGAGAAAGTATAAGGCCGACTCCATGCAATCCCTTTGCAGCGCCGAGTCCGAACATCAGCTTTTGTACATGGGGGTCGGCGGCGATCCGCTGTCCATGCTCAAAAGAATCGACAAGGCCCGGAGCCGCCATCACCTCGAATCGTTCGTCGACACCCGCGATAAATTCGGGTGGCATTGCCGCGGCCTCGATTGAGCCAAACTGCACGCCTTCGATCTGTCGGGGAACCGAACCTAACTGGCTCGCGGGGTAGACTTGGGACTTGATCCGACCGCCCGAATCCCGCTCCACAGCCGCGGCAAAGTCTTTGATGAGTTGGTGCGGTCCGTCGTTGATGGTAGCGGTCGTCACTTTCATCACGTAGGGCTTGTCTTGAGCCCAAGCCGTGCCGAGCGATAGCGACAGAAGGGCGACGACGATAGCGCTCAGCCGTATAGATTCTCCTGATGTCGTAAAGCACATGTCATCCTCCCTTAAAGACCTGGGTCAAATAAAGCTTGTTCGGAATTGCTTGGCGCGGTACCGCGATCAACGTCCGGCGAGGTATTCTTGGCTTCAGGCGAACTGTCTGCCGTCTCACTGGCGAACCGCGCACCGCATGGGCATAGTGGCCTTCGTGCCCGATAACGCAATATTCCTAATTGTTGTTTCGGAAGATAGAGTTTGTTGTCATGGATAGCCGCTTCCTCGAAAGCTTCGTGATGGTGATCGACAACGGCTCGATTGCCGAGGCTGCACGGCGGCTCAATATCACGGCGGCTGGGGTGGCGCAGCGCATCCATGCGCTGGAGGCCGAGATCGGCACGCGACTCATCGTCAGGTCCGGTCACCGGGTGAGCCCGACCGAGGCAGGTATTGCGATCCTGAACCGGGCCCGCGAAGTGTTAGCCAACATTCGTGATCTCGAATCCGCCGCGCTCTATGGTCAGCTCTCGGGACAACTCCGATTGGGCGCAACGGGCTCAAGCACGTCGGGGCTGTTGCCGAAAATTCTGAAACTGCTTGCGAAGCGATACCCGCAGATCGAGGTCTACATCGTCAGCGCCAATGGTGGTGAGCTCTATCAGAGGATGCTGACAGCCGATCTCGATGCGGCGATCATCCCTCGACCGTCATTTGCAATTCCCAAGGTTTTTGACTGGCGTGTATTGCGCGAGGAAAAGCTGATTGTCCTGGCCGCCGCCGGAACGCATAATCGCGATCCGCATGACCTCCTGGCGACGGAACCCTTCATCAGGCCGCGCCGCGATTCCTGGCTCGGGCGCATGGTCGAAGGCTATCTCCGCCACGCCCACATTCGGCCCAAGGATCGCTTCGAACTTGATACGCTAGAGGCGATCGCGGTCATGGTCGATCAGGGTTTAGGTGTCTCGCTGATTTACGATTGGGCCCCGCCGTGGCCGGAAGGGCTTTCGCTGCGGAAGCTTCCGCTTCCAGAGAATCGGTTTGGCAGGCAGCTGGGGCTTCTTTGGAACAGAACATCATTACGCGTTCGGCTAGTACGCGCCTTTCTTGAGGTTGCCGCGGAGGCGCTCGCACGAAAATCGGAAACCAAACCGAAAACGGCCAAAAAACGCGTACAAAACAATCAACCAAAAGAGGAAAGGCACTAAGTGGTAGAGCGGTCGCTATTGGGTCCTGAACGTCACTTACTGTGATGCAATGATTTGGGAGCGATTGGAGGAACAACGGTCTCGGCGCCGACATCGTGAATCGGCCGCCCGTG
>JBARDN010000191.1:0-5208 GCA_049795175.1 Binataceae bacterium (SeqCode)
GCTGCTGCTGGGACTGCGGCGCGGAAGGCGTAGCTTAGCGTCCACAATGTCGTGGCCGAATAGACGAGGCCGCCGGCTGCGGTGAGTACCGCGCCCGCGCGGACTACTTCGAGCGCGCCCACAAGGAATCCCGCGATCATCAGCGCGACTCCGCCGTTGAACGCGCCGAACACGAACCATCGCGTGCGCACGATCGATAGCTCGTCGATCGTCACCGCGGTCCATCCGCGTCCCTGCCGCGCGCGCGTGACGAATGCGGGGAATAATTTGTACGACATCCCGATAATGAAGTTCGAGAAAAATCCGAGCAGGCCCGCGACGCCGTAGGCCGGCGCGATTCGCGCGCCCCACACGCTGTCGCCGCCGAAGATCGTCAGCGTGATTCCAAGCGCGAGCGCGATCGCGAGGCTCGCTGCTCCCACGAGCGCGTGGCGCGGAGTCCAGTCCATCGGCATCCGCCGCGTCGCGACGATCCGCGCGATTATCGCGATATACCAGCCCATCGCGAGCGCGATCGCGATCGCGAAAATTGTTTCTCCGCCCAGTCCGAAGAACAGCGACACTGCGAGCGCGCTCACCGCCGCCGCGAGTGCATAGAGCTGCCAGATTGCATGGCGCGGCAGCGTGGCCTTCGGCAGCAGGAACGCCGGCAGCATCCGGTACGACACCGCGCACAGCGCCATCGTGACCCATCCGACCGCCGCCAGATGCACATGCGCCGAGAGATTGGTCAGCACGTTTCCACCCAGGAAGTCGAAGGTCTTGTCGATTCCGAGAATCGTTCCGAGCGCCGCGGCGATCAGCAAGAATCCGACCGCGAGCAGCATCCCGGTCTCCGCGACTCCGCGTCCGAAGTGGCGCCACAAGCACGGCACGATGTTCGCCGCGAACATCACGAGGCTCACGACCACCGCGATCGCGGCGAGCCACAAGCCGACCCACGCGCCAATCGCAAAGTGCACGATCATCCCGGCCACGCCGATCGTGAAGATCGCGAGTTGCGCGTATGCCAGGCGGGGCGATCTGATCGGAACGCGGGTCAGCGCCGGCACGTACCGGTACATCACGCCCATGATCGCCGCCGTGATCCATCCGAGCGTGAAGGTGTGCACCACCGCGATCACGATCGCCTGGTAGAAAAAGCCGGAGGCGTATGGGGCCGCGAACGGGATCGCGCACACGCCGATCGCGAAGAAAATCACCGATACGACAAAAAACGCGACCGGAATCCGCCCGATCCTCATGGGGTCGGCGTTCGCCGCGCCCGCACCCGGATGATTCCGAAACGGCGGTGCGCCGGAGGTCGAAAAAGATTGTGCCGTCTCAGCCATCGACAAGATTGTATCGCGTACGCCGCGCGCTCGAAATCACGGCTGCGCACGCGCCGGCCGGGTTGGCTGGATTACGGTCAGCGCAAACACGCTATCCTCGAGCGCCTCGACCTCGTGCGCAATTCCGTCGCCGAGCGTGAGGATCGCGCCGCACCCGAGCGTGTGCGAATCGGCGCCGACGCTGAAGCGGAGCGTGCCTTCGAGAACCGCGAGCGTGATCGGTCCCTCTGCGCGATGCTCGTGCAGGACGCTGCCCTTGTGCAGCGCAACCAGCACGATTCGGATCGATTCGTTCTTCACCAGCACGATCGCGGCGCGGCTGCCCGATTGCCATTGCGCGCCCGCCTTGAGCTTTGCGATCTCGGCGCCGGTATCAAACGTCATCAGCGTGCGATCGAGTTCACGGTCCATCGGCATCCTCCTTCGCGGTTCATTCGTCGAGCAGATGCGGGTCGTAGCCCGCGCGCTCGAGCGCGTGCCCCACGGCAGTTCGAGTTTTTTCGGTATCGAGGTGCGGCTTGACCGGGACCTCGGGAGTCGCCTCGATTGCGCTGAGCAGCCGCGCGGCATCGGCGCCCGCAAGCTGCTCGCAGGCGTCGTACACCCCGCCGGGCGATTCCTCCAGCGGATTGTGCCGCTCAAGGATCGTGCGCAGCGTATGCAGAATCGCGCGCGACGCCGAGGGCATCATCAGCGCCGCCATCGCGCCGTGTTCGAGCCTTAGCCGCGCAGCCAGCGGATGCGGCGCGCCGCGCCGTTTCTCGGCGTCGGGCAGCAAGACCTTTTCTTCCATCGAGATATGCCGCAGCAGCGCGCGGCGGAATTGCGCATAGGCCTCGACGCCGGCCGGCGACGCGAGCTCCCTCGCCGCTTCGAGCAGCCGATCCAGGCGCGCATGCTCGCCGCTCAGAAAGCGATGAATCGGCCCGTGCGCCGCGATAATCGTTTCAGGCGTTGTCGGTCTGTCGCTCATGTAAAGTCAGGATGCCGGCGGTTGTTCGCTAATGCGAATCAAAACCCTACCTAACTCGACCGCCGCGAACAAAACAGTAATGCTTATGCGCGCAACCAGCATTGATTGTTTGCACTTGAGAGTTAGCCGCCGATCGGAGTAGAGATTTTCAATAGACTGGCGGCGATCAGCGGAGAACCATGCAACATTCCAGGACCAAAATAATCATCGACGGCGCGACCGCCGGAATTATCGGCGGACTCGTCGTGGCGCTGTGGTTCCTGCTCTTCGATCTGTCGCGCGGCCACGGCTTCGAAACTCCCGCGCTGCTCGCGGCGACTCTGCTGCACGGTCTGCGCGGTCCGAGCTTGCTGCATCACAGCATGATCCGGCTGGTCGCCGAATATTCGTTGCTGCATTTTGCGGCGTTTATCATCGTCGGCGTAGTCGCGGCGCTCCTGCTCGAAGCCGCGGAAAACGAGCCGCCGTTTTTAATCTCCGTGCTGATCTTCTTCGGCGCCTTCGAGGTGTTCTTCATCGCGGTCGTGCTGTTCCTCGGACCGCAGGTGATGGCTTCGCTGACCTGGTGGGGAATTATCGTCGGCAACCTGCTCGCGACCGGCGCGATGCTGGCGTACTTCTTCTGGCGTCATCCCCGGCTCGCGAAAAATCTTTTCGGCTCCGGATGGCTGCGGGTGGCGCGCGAAGGCGTGATGGCCGGCATCGTCGGCGGGGTGGTGGTTGCGATCTGGTTTCTTGGCTATGACCTTGCCGGCGGCGACCTGTTCCGCACCCCGACGATTCTCGGCGCGATGATCTTCCGCGGTTCCGAGGGCGCCGCCGCCGCGCACACTACCGTTGCGCTGGTGCTTGGCTACACGGTTCTGCATTTCTTCGCGTTCGTGGCGTTCGGCCTCGGCATCGCGATTCTGCTCGCCGCATCAGAGTGGGAGCCGTTTCTTGCGCTCGGAGTATTTCTGCTCTTCGCCGTGTTCGAGGTTTTTTTCGTCGGCTTTGTGACCGTGCTCGATTCCTCAGTAGTGTCGCAGCTCGGATGGTGGAAAATCGTCGCGGGAAATATTCTCGCGCTGCTCGCGATGGCCGCGTACTTCATGCAGGGGCATCGCGGATTGCGCTTAAAGCTGGTCGAGCGATGGGCCACGCTCGATATGGACGGGCAGGAGATGGGTGAGTTGGGCGTGGGCGCCGAGCCGAACGGCCAAGCGGCGGGCAACGGTCACGGCCACGCCAAGCCGATACAGCCGTAGAATTCTCGCGTCAGGATTCCTGTGAATGCGCTCGCGGGCGCGAGCGCTACAGCCCCAGCACGTCGCGCATCGAATAGAGCCCCGGCTTCTGCTCTTCCAGCCATGCGGCCGCGCGCAATGCGCCGCGCGCCAGCGACTCGCGGCTCTGTGCGCGATGAATCAATTCCAGGCGCTCGCCCTGCCCGCCGAAAATCACGGTATGATCGCCGACCGCGTCGCCCGCGCGAATCGCGAGCACGCCTATCTGATCCGGCGGCCGCACTCCGGTAATTCCCTCGCGTCCATAGACCGCATGGCGAGCCAGCTCCTGCCCGCGTGCCGACGCGATCGCGCGGCCGAGGCCGAGCGCCGTGCCGCTGGGCGCATCGACCTTGGTGCGATGATGGATTTCGATCACTTCGGCATCGAAGTCGGGTAGAATCGCGGCAACTTCGGCGGCGATTTTCATCAGTACGTTAACGCCGATACTCATGTTCGGCGCGATCACGGCGCGGATGCGCGGCGCGATCTCTTTGGCGCGGGTTTCCTGCTCGGCGGAAAATCCGGTCGAGCCGATCACGACTGCGCCGCCCGCCTTGACCGCCGCTTCGAGATGCTCCATCGACGCAGCCGCGGTGGTGAAGTCCAGCGTGACGGTGCCGGGCCGCACGAGCGCGCCGTAGTCGTCGGTGATTTTGATTCCGAGCGCGCCGACTCCCGCGATATCGCCGGCGTCTTTGCCGACCGCCGCGATGCCGGGAGCCTCGACCGCGCCGACCAGCTTATGCGCGGCGTCGCGCGCCGCGAGCGCGATGAGCATCCTGCCCATCCGGCCCGCTGCTCCCGCGACGATCAGGTTTGCCATTGGGATGACTTCGAGCACGCCGCGCCAGGACGCGAGCGTGCAGTTGATCCGCGAGCGCTAGGCCGCGGGAGCCTCTGCTTCTGCCGCTGGCGCTGCGGCGGCCGCGCCCTTGCCGGTCTTGGCGGCGAAATGCTCTTCGCACAGGCTCAGGCGGAAACGTTTTTTTCGGCACTTCTCGAAGGTGCAGGTCTTGTAGCGCGCCTTGGGCATCTCGCCCGCGCGCCAGAGCCGATAATGTTTGCGGCAGTAGCTCTTTGCGACCGCCTCGTTCTTGCAATCCGTAGCCTTGCAGGTTCCTTTGCTTGCCATGAATCCCCGTTCCAAAGGCCGTTTGGAGCACGGCCTTCAAGTGTCAATTTAGCAGAATATCGACCATACCGTTTGCCGCTCCCCCTTCATAGAGCTCGCGACAATCCGCTAGCGGGTCAGCTCGAATCTTGGCAGCTCTCGCCGCTGCGGTGTCAACCGGAGGACAGGTTCTATATTCCCTTTCCCTCCGAGGCTGTCGATTTTCTCGCAAACCTCCGATGATGTCATCCTGAGCCGTAGGCGAAGGATCTCCGCGAAGCGATTAGTGCAACCAGCCTGGACTTTGCGTACTAATCGCTTCGCGGAGATTCTTCACTCCGGCGGTGAGCCGACGCGCCGTCGGCTACCACTGACAGAAAAGATTCAGTGGGGGCGGACGGCCCGTCCGCCCGCTATTTCCGTTCAGGATGACGAACAAGAATTCGCCGTTTATCGACAGGCTTCCCTGGGAGAGGGTGCCGCGAAGCGGCGGGTGAGGGGTGCTGCTCTCCGATTTGGAGCGCA
>JBARDN010000192.1:0-14137 GCA_049795175.1 Binataceae bacterium (SeqCode)
AATCGCCGTCCGACACGCCGCTTACGTCGGTGCATCTGTTTGCACCGGTCCCACGTCCTGGCAAGGTTTTCGCGATCGGGCTGAACTATGCCGATCATATCAAGGAGAGCGGACAGCCGACGCCGCAGCATCAGACCTGGTTCACCAAGGCGGTCACCTCAATCAACGGGCCGTATGATCCGATATTGGTGCCAACCGCCTCGAAGATGATCGACTACGAGGCTGAATTGGTCGTGGTCATCGGCAAGCGCTGCAAGCACGTGTCGAAAGAACGCGCAGCCGAAGTGGTATTTGGCTACACCGCCGGCAACGACGTTTCGGTGCGCGACTGGCAAATGCGCAGCGGACAATGGGTGATCGGCAAATCGTTCGACACGCATGCGCCTATCGGTCCGTGGATCGTCACCGCCGACGAGCTGGGCGATCCGCATACGCTCGGAATCCGCTGTCTGGTTAATGGCGAGGTGCGGCAAAACTCGAACACCAGGAACCTGGTTTTCGGCGTGTTCGACGAGATTGCGCATTTGACCCAGGCGATGACGCTCGAGCCGGGCGATATCCTCTTCACCGGGACGCCTGGCGGAGTCGGCGCAGCATCGAAACCGCCGCGATGGCTGGTGGAAGGCGACAAGGTGCGAGTCGAGATCGATCGAATCGGTGCGCTCGACGCGACGATGAAAGCGGAAGCGGTGAGCTGATCGGCAAACGCCCTACGTTCCATAGTTGTATCCGGGCCGGGCCGGAGCGACGAAGCCGCCGCCGTTGCGGCCGAATGCCTCGCGATCGTAAACCACGCAGAACGTGCGATGCTGACGGTCGCCGAAGGCGTCATCGTAGAGGACGACGCCTTTGAGATAGAAGATAGCGACGCCGCTGTGAATATCGTCCAGGTGCCGGGTAGTGAGTTCCGCAAACGAGAACATCTCGGCGCGATGCTCACCTGCGCCGAGCACGCAATACTCAGTCAGCTCGCCACTGGGTATCTCAGTAGTACTCGCCGATGGCAGCGCTGACGCGACTGCGGCCTCGAGCTCCAGCCCTCTGACGACTACCGGTGTCTTACCCCAGTTTCGCAGCGTGAATGGAATTTCAATTGGGGCCTTGACGGCATCATCGGGCAACCAGACGGCTGAGTCGAAATCGACTGCGACAACGCCGCGGCGCCCGCCGCCGCGATCAACCCGGATCGGAGAATCGGTGACGATCGCTCTACCGTCGGTGATGGCTCGTACCGAATGCGCAGTATTTGGCGGAACGATCGCGACCAGGCCGGGCGTCGCCACCAAAGTCTCGCCACCGACAGTCACTTGCAGTTCCCCCTCCAGCACGGTCCATACCTCTTCGTTGGAGTGGCAATGCTCGTGGATCGTCGCACCCGCAGTGAAAGTAAAATGCGCGAACGTCATCCGCTCCGTGCTGAAAGTGCGATCCTTCCAACCCGGCAACCACTCGCCAACTCCTAACGTGTTCGTGTCGACGACTGACATAGGATCCCTCTGGTTAGTCGAAGGACTCGATGCAAATTACTCAGTTCAATCCAGTACCCTTTCAGTCACTTGATTCCGCGCGGCCGGGTTCGTCCCATAGCTTGATTCCGCCGAGCAGGCCTTCCAGATTGCTCACCGTCTTCACATTGTCTGGCAGCTTAATCTTGATATGGCTAGCGTTGCCGCCGCCGATATAGAGCCGATCATAGTTGAACACCCGCGCCAGATCGCCGATCGCCTCGGCGAGTAGCTTGTTCCATTTCTTCTTGCCCTTTTTCTTTAGCGCGCGCTCGCCCAGCTCGTCCTCGTAAGTCTTGCCGTTGTGAAACGGGTGATGCGCCAGCTCGAGATGGATCCGATGGCCGTCGACGAAGATCACCGATCCTAATCCGGTGCCGAGCGTAATCACCAACTCGATTCCCTTTCCGGTAACACTGCCAAGACCTTGCACGTCAGCGTCATTGGCGAGGCGAACAGGAGCTCGCAGCCGCTTGCGCAATCCCTCCGCAAATTTGTACCCTGTCCATCCTTTTCCCAGGTTGGCCGCCGTGTAGGTGACCCCCTCTTTGGTCACTCCTGGAAATCCGACCGAAACACGCTCGAAAGGAGCGCACGCCTTGGCGAGCTTCTTTATCACCGCGATCACCTTGGGCGGTGTCGCATGCTTGGGGGTCGAGATACGTTCGCGTTCGGTTATCGGCTTGCCGCGCGCGTCGAGAGTTTCGGCCTTGATACCGGTGCCGCCGATATCGACCGCCAGGGTGCGCGTGCCTGTCACATTTCTGACTCCAGATTTAGCAGCGGGAGAATTTGGGATTGTCGGCATTGGATTTCTTTTTGGATCTCCTGAGGTTCACGTTAGTCAGTCGCGTTCGGCCAGCACCAGCGCGCCGGGACGGCGCTGGGTGCGGGGATCGACCCTGAGCTTGCGCGCCTGTTCATTGAAGAGTTGCGCGTACACGCTGGCGTTGCGCAAAAGCTCGGCATGGGTTCCGATCTCGACCAGCTTGCCCTGATCGAGCACGACGATCACGTCGGAGTCCACCGCGCTTGCGAGCCGATGCGCGATCAGGAACGAGGTGCGTCCTTTCATCAGGCGGCGCACCGCGTCGTGGATCAGATTTTCAACTTCGGAGTCGAGGCCCGAGGTTGCCTCGTCGAGAATCAGGATCGGCGGATTTTTCAGAAACACGCGCGCAAGCGCAAGCCGCTGGCGCTGGCCGGTGGAAGGACGCACTCCCCCTTCGCCGATTACAGTGTCGAGCTTGTCGGGCAGTCCTTCGACGAACTCGCGGATATTGGCCTGCTCGAGCGCGCGCCAAACTTCCGCGTCGTTGGCGGAGGGGCGCCCGTAGAGAATATTTTCGCGAATCGAGGCGCTGAACAGCACCGCGTCCTGCGGCACAATTCCGATCGAGTCGCGCAGCGACTTGAGCGTCACCGTCGAGATATCGACCCCGTCGATCTCGATCCGCCCCGCCGACGCTTCGTAGAAACGCGGCAGCAGACCTGCCAGCGTCGTCTTGCCCGCGCCCGAGCGGCCCACCAGCGCGACCGTCGTGCCCGCGGCGACACGCAGGTTGATGTCGTACAGGACAGTGCGCGGCGCACCACCTTCGTAAGGCTGATAGGCGAAGGTCAGATGATCGATCGAGACGTCGCCGCGGCCGACCGTCAGGATTTTCGCGCTCGCCGGATCTTTGACCTCTGGAGTCTCGTCGAAAAAATGGAAGATACGCTCGATTGCGGCGAGCGAGGTCGCAACAATAATCGACAGCTCCGAGTAACGCTGCAGCGGCAGGTACAGCGAGCCAAGAAAACCGAAGAACGCGACCATGGTTCCGACAGTCATGTGATGATGCAGGATGAAGATCGCCCCGGCCCAGATGACGATCAGCGGCGCGGTGCGGCCGATGAATTCGCCGAACATCTGGTGGGTCGAGGCGAGCCGGACGTTGCGGATAGTCAGATCGTAGAGCTCGGTGGTGCGGTGGTAGAAGCGATGCGCCTCTTCAGTTTCGCGTGCGAACGATTTTACCGTCGCCACACCGGCCACCCGCTCCTGCAGCTCGCCGGAAAATTCCTCGAGGGTTTCCTGCAGGTCGTGGCTCGCTTCCTTGATCCGCGGGGACAGCATGCGGATCACCGCGACGTAGAACGGCACGATGATGAGCGAGATCCAGGCCAGGCGCACATCGAGCTCGAACATCAGGTAAAGCACCACGCCCAGCGACGCCGCGTCCATCCAGGTGTTGATCATCCCCGAGCCGACAAAATTCTGCGCGCTTGCGATATCCGAGATGAAGCGCGAAACGATACCGCCCGACGCGTTGCGATCGAAGAACGAATGCGACAGACTCTGCATGTGGATGAACAATGCGTAGCGCAGATCGAAAATCAGGCGATGGCCGGCCATGCTCGCCCAGTAGTTGCGAAAATAGGTCGCGATCGCCTGTACGAAGAAGATCACGAACATCGCAGCGGTCAGCGCTTCTAGTTTCGGGATCGCGCCGGTGCCCAAATGCAGCATCGCCGCCACAATTACGCATCCCCGATCGAACAAACTGTTCATGTGGTCCATCTTCGGCTGCGGAACCAACAGCACGTCGATCACGTACTTGAACGCAAGCGGGAACATCAGGGGCAACGTGAACTTCAGCACGCCCATCATCGCGCCGCCCGCGACCAGCCATCCATGCGGACGCACGTAGCTCAGGAATCGCCACAGGGGAGTGTCGGGGAACAGGCGTCCGATCCGTCCGCGCTGCTTTCCGTCCTTGGCAAGCGGCGGGGCAGGCGCTGGCTCGCGCAGTGCCGCCTCGGCGGCGGCGGATCCGTCAGGGTCGTCGGCGGATTCGTCCGGCAAATCGGAACTATCCGGCGTCGCCCCGCCGGTCGGGGATGCGGGAATTGATTTGTCAGGCATCGGAAGAGAGTAGCAGCGCGGCAAAGATGAAAAAAGAATGGAGCCTCGCGCCGCATCTAGCGCGTGAGATCGTCGCGATTCGCGAACCCGCCGGAACCGTTGAAAATCAAGTACTTAGTGGCTTCGTTTGGTAATTTTCAACCCTCTGTCTGATTCCTCGCCTGTATCTCTCTCTCCACTGGAGAAGAATCTGATAACTAGGCGGTGATTTTTTCGACTACTTTTGCGATTCGACTGTGTTTGCGGCTTTTGGTAAGGCCGGCGTTTTCGAGGCGCTCCAGGTGTTCGTGCGAGACCATGCGCATGAATTTGGCCGCAGCTATTCGCCCCGCTTGAACCTGATGTTTTTCAAGCCCGCCGCCGGAAATTATGATCAGCGGCTCGAGCAGCTCGGGGCTGCCCAATAGCGCAAGCATCACGTGCTCGCTCTCATCGACGTATTCCTGCATCGCGGCCAGCTCGCCGGGGCGATGCTTCAAAAAGTAGCGCAACTGGCCCGAGCCGTAGGCGGTCTGCCGCGCGGTATCCTGCATCGCGTAGCCCATCATCGCGCGATCGGTCTTACTCGGCGCGAAGGCGGCCACGTGGCGGCAGATCGCGAGCACTATCCCGCCGAGCGACAGGTTTATCGATAGCGATCCCTTGGGATATGAGTCGGCCCACAGCCATTCTTTGAGGCCCTGCTCACCCGAGACACTGGCGCGTCCAAGTCCGCCGCCGCCATAGAGCGCGCGCTTGCGGAACGCTTCGTTCAGGCGCGCCCAATTGAACATCTGCGCGCACATCCAGCTTTTCTGCTCGATGAAATCCTGATTGACCAGCGGAACCCACCGCGACGCGAAGTCCATCGAGACCAGCGAACATTCCTGCAGGAAGGTGCAGAGCTGCGCGCACGCAGCCTCGAGCGGCGGATGCAGCGGATGCTTTTCAAGCAGGCTCCACGGAACGTCCACCGCCGGAGTCCAGCGGCGCGCCTTGTCTTCCTCGTACAGTTCAGTGACGTTATCGGACCACACGTCGGACTTGCGGTTGACAACGTAGCCCATGTCGGGCAAGTTGCCCCACTTCTCGCTGCCACGCGCGACCATCGATTGGCTGGTGCGCACATTCTCAGGAATATCGGTGTATCCGTAACTGCCGAGGTCGAGATCCTGATAGGTCAAGCCGCGGCGAGGATCGGAGGGCTTGCCTTTGACCTTTTCGGTTTTCGCGTCATACCAGAACAGGGTCAGATTCCCCGCCATCACCTGGGCGGCGGCTTCGAGCACCGTCTGATCGACCGTGTAATCCTTATCGGCGTAAAATGCCACGTGGATAAAACCTCAGAGCTTGATTCCCGCGGCTTCGGCCGCGGCCTTGCCCATTTCATACATTTGGTAGAGTTTCGAACGTTCTTTCCGCTCGGGCATCCCGCACTTGTCGAGCCGCTCGAAATGCTCTTCCATCTGCTTCAGATTGAACTTGGTCGTGATCTTGATCCCTTCCTCGATATTCTCTTTCTTGAGGCCACCGCCGGCCAGGATGATGAACGACTCGGTCAGCTCAGTCGCGGCCGAACCGGCGAACGAGATGTTCTCGGCTTCATCAAGATGCGCGTGCAGCACCTCGCGCTTTTCGGGGAAGTTCTCGAGCACGTATTTGAAATGCTGCATCCCGTAGCCGACGTGACGGGCTTCATCCTGCATCACGAGGCGGAAGATGCGCTTGTCAACGTCAGTCGGTGACAGATATTCGCTGAAACGGAACATCGTGAGCACGTTGCCCTCGGCGACCAGGTGCAGCGCCACCGACATCTCGCTGAATGAGTCGGCGTCGCGCAAATGCTTCAGCGCCATCTCGTTGACGGGGCTCGCCTTCATGAGGCCCCATCCCGTCGTCAGCGCGCGCTTGCGAAACGCCTCGGTGTGGCGGGCTTCGTCCGACGCCTGGGTGGCGATAAATGCTTTGACTTCGATAAAATCAGGGCTGAGCCGCGGCAGCCACATCGCGGGCGTGTCGGTCGCGATCATCTCGACTTCGGTCAGGAAGGTCATCAACTGCGACAGCGCCTTGCCGATCGTTTCGGGCAGTTCCACGCCGTCGAGGCGTTCCCACGGAATGTCAGTGGTGACGTTCCATTGGCGGCTGACCGCTTCTTCGTAATAGCTCTCGGTGTTGAAGGCCCAGACCTCGCTCTTGCGCGAGACCCACGGCTGCGCGTCGGGAACGCCTGCCGGAATCTCCGCGCCACGCGGAGCATAGGAACGATTGCCACGGACCTTCTCGGGCACGTCGGTAAATCCGTAGCTGCCGAGGTCGAGGTCGCGATAGGTAAGGCCTCGGCGCGGATTGGCTTCATGTGGTTTGATCTTCTCGGTGGCGGCGTTCATCCACGAGAGATCCATCTCTCCGGTGCGCATCGTGTACAGCCACTTGTCGATAAAGTCTTTGTCTTCGAGATAATTGGTGGTCGAAAGATAAGCCATGTTAACCGCGCCTCCGGGCGGGGTTTGCGACGCTTAGTTGAAGCTGACTTCGACCTGGCTCGAGAGGTCGAAAAATTTCTGGATTGACTCCATGAACCGGTAGAGCTTGTCGTGGCCGTCGGGATCGTCGTAAACGATCTTCAACTGCTCGCCGAAGTGCGCCAGCGTATTCAGATCGTGCGACGAATCGGCCTCGCCGTGGCGATGGATATTCTCGATCATCTCGCGCCAGATTTTCGCATCACCCTCGATCATGAAATCGACCTTCTTCAGATCGATCGCATCGACCTCGTGCACGTCTTTGAGATCGAAGACCTCAAACTCGAGCACGAAGTTGCGCGCCTTGCCGTTTTGCCCGACGCGGACGCCGAAGGTGGTGTCGATAAAACCGAGGCGGCGAAACTTCTCCTGCTGCGCCGTCATCTTGCCCTTAAGGGCCTCGAAATAGTCGGTCGAAGGAAAGCTGATTGGCATTGGATAGTCGTCCTGCGCTATTGTCCGGCGTGAGTTATCTGACACTGATGTTACGGTCAAAGAACCGATAGTTGCAAGCTTGCGGGCCGCTACCGATTAAACGGTTGGTAGGTTTGCGGCCCGGCTCGATGAAGCCGCGATTCGCGCTTCCGGCGGTGCTCATTGCTGCTTCCGCGTGGCGGCTTTCGCCGGTGCGCCGAGGGTGCGGCCGAGCGACTCGACCAGGCGCAGGATGTCGTCCACGCGATCGAAGTCGCCGATACTTTTTTCGATCGCCATCGAGCCGAAGATGAAGAAGATCGTCCACGAGATCAGCTCGAAGCGCTCGCGCATTTCGGGCGCGGGCTTGAAGATCTGCTGGAGCGCGCGATGCAGATAATCGTTGGTGCGCTTGTTGAGCGCGCTGACCGACTTGTGCAGCGCCGGATCGGTGCGGGCGGCTACCGCCAGCTCGAGCCAGGCGAAAAACAGCGGGCCGTTCCATGCTTCCCAAAACGCCGCGATCGCCGCGGTCCAAAGCTCCGCACCCTTGGGCAGGCCCGCGACCGTCTGCTGGAATTCGGCGATCCGCAGTTCGATCAGGTACTCGACCGCGCTGGTCAGGAGCGCGTCTTTTTTCGGGAAATGATAGAGCTGCGAGCCGCGCGAAAGACCCGCACGGTTGGCGATTTCGAGCGTGGTGGTATTCGAATAACCGCGGTCGATAAGGCACGAGAGGGCAGCGTCGAGCACGCGGCGGCGCGACTCGGCGGCTTTTTCAGCCTGGGTCAGCCGCAGTTCCGGACGCGCGCGGTATTTGAAGCGCGGAGCCTCGGCGCCGGGCACGATTGTCGCCCTCGTGGAAGCGGCAGAGTTTCTGGAAGCCATGATTTCTTGCGGGACCGGACGTGGACGCGATGCGATCCTTACGATCGTCAATAGCGCAGCCCGCCAAAACCGTCAAGCGTGCTTAAACCGGACGCGATGCCGGTTTAGGGCGAGAACCGCGCCAGCGCGCAATGTCGCCGACGCTCGGTCAGTTCGCGCGCGCCTCTTTGGGACTCGCGACGCCCTTGGCAGCTAGCTCTTCGTCGATCACGCCGGAAAAAGCGTCTATCGGCTGCGCGCCGACAAGTTGGCGGCCGTCAACATAAAAGGTCGGGGTACCGTCGATTCCTAGGGCCCTACCCTGTTCGAGCTCGCGCTGCACGGTGGCCTCGGTCTTCGCCTGATCGAAGCACGCGTCGAACTTTGTGGTGTTGAGACCAACCTTCTTCGCGGTCGCCTTCAGGTCGGCAGGCGCGAGCTTCGACTGATTGGCAAAAAGCTGATCGTGATAGGGCCAGAATTTGCCCTGTTGGTCCGCGCATTGCGCGGCCTTCGCAGCGTCGAGCGCATGGTTATGCATAGGTAGCGGAAAATCGACATACACCAGGCGCACTTTGTCTCCGTATTTCTGAATCACCTGTTTCACTGTCGGCTCGGCGCGCTCGCAAAAAGGGCACTGGAAGTCCGAGAACTCGACGATCGTGACCGGCGCGCTGACGGGACCAAGGGCAGGCCGGCCGGCGCTTGCGACCTCGGTCCGCGGCGCCTTCAGCAGGATCTTAAGCGGTTCCGCCTTGCGCAGTCCGGCAAGCAGCTTATCGCGCTGCTCCGAATCGCGCTGATTCTGCATCAAGGAGAGCAGCCGGTCCTTGATTTGGGGATAGGTGATCGTGCTGGTGCCTTTGTGCGCTTCGAAATATTGCTTCGCTTCGGCATCGGTGACTTTGGGAGTCGGATCGATGATGTATTTTTTTACGTACGCATCGACGCTCAAATGATCTTTGGCAGCGGCCTGTTGGAGCAAGTAGTCGTCGGCGAGTGACTCGATCGCTGCGTGCTTGAGATCGTAAATCTTGCCGTCGAGCGCCGCCATCTGCGGTTTGATTTTTTCGTCTACCTGCGCCTGCGTTATCTTGTGGGTACCCACCGTTGCCACGACCGGACCCGGTTGTTCCGCGAGGGCAGGCATCGCCGTTGCCATGGCAATCAATGCACTCGCTGCGAGTGCGACCGTTGCTGATCGTCGGACGTTTTTCAGCATCGATGTCAAATGTTTGAGCCTTGTACGAGCCAAGATTTGCCGAATGTGCATCTCCCCAGCGTATCATGCAGAGCACGTGCCCCGCGAGGGCCCGGCTGCAGGTGCATAGCGCAAGGAAGGGCGCGTTTATTATAATCCCCTGACCGCGATGCCCGCCGTGATGAAACCGATTTCTGCCGCGTGCGCGAGGCGTCCAGGCCCCCTGAATTCAAGACGCCGCGCACCATCGGCCTCGAGACCTGCCAATAGCCATGGCTGCAGCATCCAAGTTTGACGCGACCGCGGCCGGGCGCAGTCTGCGGACGAAGCTCGCCGATACGTTTATGCCGGTGCGGCGCGGCAACAAGCTGGTAACGTTCCGCTTCCTGGGACAGCTTGGGCGGCTCGGCAATCAAATTTTCCAGATCGCCGCGACGATCGGAATCGCGCGAAAAAACGCCTGCCCATTTTTGCTGCCGAATTGGGACTACGCGCGACATTTCGCAAATCCGTTTCCGCAATCTTCCTTTCGTCCGCGCGCCCGCCGCCGGCGCGAAACCAGCTTCGGCTACCAGGAGATCGTGATCGATCGCCCGACGGAGCTGTACGGATATTTTCAGTCCGAGCTCTACTTCAAGCATTGCGCGGACGAGATTCGCGGCTACTTTCAGCCGCACCCGAAACTGGCCGCGATGCTCGAGCGGCAGTTCGGCGATCTCCTTGCCCCCGACACCTGCTCGGTCCACGTGCGGCGCGGCGACTACGTCGGCAATCCGAACTTCGTCGATTTGAGCGCCACAGACTATTACACGCGCGCGTTCGAACAGTTCAGTCTCGACACCAGGTTCGTGGTTTTCTCGGACGACCCCGGATGGTGCCGGACGAGGTTCGGCGAAAAGCGGTTCGTCTATATCGAAGCGCTCAGCGAGATCGAAGATCTGATCCTGATGTCCTGGTGCCGGGGACATATAATTGCGAACTCCTCGATGTCGTGGTGGGGAGCGTGGCTCGACGGGCGTGCGGAGAAAAAAGTAATCGCACCGGCGCATTGGTTCGCGGGTGTGCATACGGACCCGCGCGTGCGCTTTCATCCGCGGCTCGACGGCAGACTGATGAGCGGGTATTTCGATACCAAAGACCTGATTCCCGAGGACTGGATCAAGCTCTGAGTCTGTTCCTGTGCCTGGCGGACAACGGTGAAGAATCAGAAACTCTCGGCTCTCTTCAAAAGACCGCCCACTTCCAATAATTTGAAATCCCTCTAAATCGGGATTCTCGCGAGAGTGGCGGAATGGCAGACGCGCTGGACTTAGGATCCAGTGCCGCAAGGCGTGGGGGTTCGAGTCCCCCCTCTCGCATCGCACCGGCGTAAAAGATCGCCTGACCAGGACGGCTGACATAAATGAACATGCCCCTGCATCCCAGTTGGCAAGATATTGTGCTTCGCCTCGTCCTCACGATGGTGGCCGGCGCGGTAATCGGTTTCGACCGGGGCGTGCGGGGACAAGCCGCCGGTCTCAGGACCACGATCCTGGTGGCGCTGGCCGCGTCGGTTGCGATGATCCAGGCCAATGTCCTGCTTTCCGTCGGCGGAAAGACCGCCGACTCGTATGGCGTCATGGACCTGATGCGTATGCCGCTTGGCATTCTGACCGGCGTCGGCTTTATCGGTGGCGGCACTATTTTGAAACGCGGCGACCTGGTCAGCGGGGTGACCACGGCGGCGACGCTTTGGGTCACCACGGTGATCGGTCTTTGTTTTGGTGGCGGCCAACTGGATCTCGGGATCGCGGCGACAATCTTGGCCGTCATTACTTTGTGGACCCTAAAGTGGCTCGACATCCGAATTCCGCGTGAGCGCCGCGCGATGCTGGTAATCAACGCGGACGTCAGCGCTACATCAGCCTACGATCTGGAAAACTTGATCATCCCGGAGGGGTACAACGCCCAATTCCGCCGCCAAAGCCGTGGCGACGATGCAATGCATGTCAGGCTCTGGTACGAAATCACGTGGACCCGGCCCGAGTTGGCAGGCCCACCTTGGGATCTCCTGAAGCTCGTCAACGAGCACTATCCCGTGGTGTCGTTCGAGGTGACCTCCGGATTTCGCCACTGAGCAAGAACAATCAAATCGGATTTTCAAGCGACAAGCGTTTGAGCGTCGCATAACGCGCGAAATCTTCCATCCGAGCGCGAGACGAGCGAGGTCCATGTGCCCTGCTCTACTATCCTCCCGCTTTCGACTACGTAGATCAGATCGGCGCATCGGATCGTGGAGAGGCGATGCGCGATTATCAGCACGGTCACGTCACCGCGGCGCCGCGTGATCTCGCCGAGTATGCGCGCCTCGATTTCGGAGTCGAGGCTGTTTGTCGCTTCGTCCAGAATCAAAACGCGCGGACGCCGGAGCCATGCGCGCGCGAGCGCCAGGCGCTGGCGCTCACCCTGCGAAAGGGTAACGCCGCGGTCCCCGACTATAGTGTCGAGGCCGGCCGCCGTCGCGGCGACGAACTCGCTCGCAGAAGCAGCGTCGAGTGCGACCCGCATATCGTCGTCGGAGGCGTCGGGACGCGCCCAGAGCAGGTTGGCGCGAATCGTATCGTGGAACAGAAACGTATCCGAGGCGGCGTAGCCGATTTGTTCGCGCCACCTGCGCAGCTCGCCCGCGCCCAGCCGCGCGCCGTCTACCATCAGATATCCGGAGTCCGGCGTGATGAGTCCCATCACCAAATCCGCGATGGTGCTCTTGCCCGCGCCCGACGGTCCGACGACCGCGACGATCTGTCCGGCCGCAATCGTAAGGTTCACGCCGCGCAGCGCCGGAGCTTGCGGCGTGTAAGCGAAATTCACGCTTTCGAGCCGAATTTCCCGGCGCAGTTCGGGCGCGCTGCCGGTTGGAGCAGCCAATTCAGTCTCGGTCGCGAAGTGTGATTGCATCGCGAGCAGATTGAGGAAGGAAGGCGCCGAATTGATGATCGAATGCCAGTGCTGCAAAGCGGATTGAAAGCGCGGCATCACACGCGCGAACAAGAGCAGCAGAATCAGGATCGCCGCAGGCGGAACCGCAAGCCAGCCAATCGCGAAATAGAGCACTGCTCCCAGGATGATCGCCGATCCGAGCTCGAACCACGCCGCGGCCGCGGTCTGGCGGCGCTGGGCCGTGATATTGGCTCCTTCGACCTTGCGGCTCAGTTCCGTGAACATCGCATAGTTGCGATCCTCGGCGCCGTAGGCCTTGGCCAGCTTGAGATTTTCAAGATGCTCAGTCATCGCAGCGAACAGGGAATTCATCGATTCGGAAATATCTTCGCCCGCCTGATGAATCTCGCGAGTGCGGCTCCGCAGCGCCGCGATCAGCGCAATTGCGCAGCCGACCACCAGCACGGTCATCGCGGGCGCAAGGCGCAGCGCAATCGCCAGATAAAGCGCGGTCAGGATCAAGTCGCCCGCGAGCGTCATCATCTCGAATGCGGCCATCCCGGTCCGCGCCAATTCCGCAGAAAGCGCGTGGGTGAAGTCCGAGCTGCGGCTGCGGACCAGGTAGAGCCAGCTCGCGCGTGAAATCGCGCGGTATAAGTCGAGGCGCAAGGTGGTCTCGAAGCGCTGTTCGACGATAAACATCGCGTCGCTTTGGATCCGTCCCAAAAGCGTGCGCGCCGCGATCAGGATCACGAAGATCGCAAGCAGGATCGGAAGCGAAGGATAAAGCCCGAACACCGCGAACCCATTTGTCACCGCACGCGCGAAGCGGCCAGCCTCGCCCTGATGCGTCAGATCGAGCCCCGCGACCTGCAGCAGCGGAAAGAGCAGCAGCACGCCGATCCCTTCGGTCAGCGAAAACGCGATCATTAGCCCGAGCGCACCGGCCGCGCGCCAGCGCGCCTCGCGGATCAGCGCCCGTCCTAATCGGATCAGAGTGGGGAGCATCCGCGCGCTGTCCGGCCCTCGCGCCGATAACCCGCGCGCGGCAGCCGGCGCGGATGCCGAGTCCGAGAGCTCCGCTGCGGCGGCGTCAGCTTGGGTCATCAAGGTGGCGCTTGTCACCGCGCAATTTTGACAGTTCCAAATCGGCTTCTTTCAGCTTGCCCTTGGTCTTCGCGTACTTGACGCGCAGGTCGTCGAGTTCTTTCGCCAACTCGAGGATGCGGAGCATTCGTTGCTCTCCGCTGAGCTCTCCCAACCATGATACTCGGCCGGCATGCGCCTCATGGGCGAAGACCATCCAGTAGTGATCATAGCCATTCCTCCAGATAAGCGGATATCCAGTCAGGCCATGCCGCCGTGCTCTTTCAACCACAGACTTTACTGGATACGGAGCAAACCCCGGGTATATCCAATCGTCACCGCTATAGGTGTCGCGGCCGTTGGAGAAGAAACTGGCGGCAAACAAGCCCTCCGGCTTAAGAGCAAGCTTCGCCTGCGACAGACAGCGATCGAGCTGCGCTTGCGACACGTGAGTCAGGACCGACTGCGCCAGCATGAAATCGAAAAGGACGTCGAATGCGGTCAGCGAGAAGTCATCGACATAACGAAAGACCGGCCGCTTCAGGCGGCGTAGTTCCTCGCCAACCTCAAGCTTGAACCCGTCCTCGACCAGCCAGGCCTGCGGCTCGATGCCGAAATATCCGCCGGGCAGAAGATAGGGAATGAACAGCCGGCCGCCGCACAACGATCCGCAGCCGATGTCCAGCAGCGTGTGATCTTCACGCAGGCCCAGCGCAACCATCAGCGCGAACTG